>PQAG01000232.1 GCA_003104895.1 Nitrosomonadales bacterium | reverse complement strand
GCCATCGCCCGGGCCATCGCCAAGCGCCCGGACGTGCTGCTGTGCGACGAGCCCACCGGGGCGCTCGACTACGAAACCGGCAAGGTGGTGCTCGAGGTCATCGCCCGGATCAACCAGGAGCTCGGCACCACGGCGGTGGTCATCACCCACAACGCCTCCATCGCCGGCATGGCCGACCGCGTCATGCACATGGCCGACGGGCACATTGCCTCGGTTGAGGCCAATCCGCACAAGCTGACGCCTGCGGAGCTGTCATGGTGACGTTAAAACGGGTGAGGAGTGAGGGGTTAGGAGTGAGGAGTTGCCACTCTCCCTTCTCCTTACTCTTCACTCCTCACTTCTCACTCCCCGCATGAAAACCCTCGACCACAAGCTGCTGCGCGACCTCTGGCACATGAAGAGCCAGGCGTTCTCCATCGCCCTGGTGGTCGCGGCCGGCATCGGCGCCTTCATCGCCCTGCTCTCCACCTACGATTCGCTGCAGTGGTCGCGCCACTCCTATTATGAGGAAGCACGCTTCGCCCAGGTCTTTGCCGACATCAAGCGCGCGCCCAGGGCGGTGGAACGGCAGATCACCGAATTGCCGGGAGTGGCCACGCTGGAAACCAGCGTCGTGCAGGATGTGACCCTCGACCTTGCCGGCGTGGAAGAGCCGGTCATCGGCCGCATGATCGGGCTGCTCCGCAACGGCCAGTCCAGCCTGAATCGCCTGACCCTGCGACAGGGCCGCTTCCCGGAGCCGGACAAGCGCAACGAGGCGCTGGTTTCAGAAGGCTTTGCCAAGATGCACCGCCTCATACCGGGAAACCATGTAGTCGCCCTGCTCAACGGAAAGCGCGAACAGCTGCAGATCGTCGGCATCGTGCTTACGCCGGAGTACATTTTCGCCTCGCGCGGCGGCGACATCCCCGACGACAGGGGCTTCGGCGTGTTGTGGATGGACCGCGAACGTCTGGCCAGCGCCTTCAACATGGAAGGCGCCTTCAACCACATCGCCCTGAATCTCTCGCCCGGAGCCRGCGAGGCGGCGGTGATCGACGCGCTCGACCGCCTGCTCGAACCCTACGGCAGCCTCAACACCCACGGCCGCAAGGACCAGAACTCGCACCGCATCCTGAGCCAGGAGATCAACCAGCAGAAAACCATGGCCACGATTTTCCCGACCATTTTTCTCGGTGTGGCGGTGTTCCTGCTCAACGTCGTGCTTGCGCGCCAGGTGGCCACGCAGCGCGACCAGATCGCGGCGCTCAAGGCGCTGGGCTATGCCGACTTCGCCATCGCCGCCCATTACCTCAAATTCGTGCTGGTCATCGTGCTGTGCGGCATCGTTCTGGGGGCGGGCCTGGGCGCCTGGATGGGCTACGCGATGACGGACCTGTACACCAATTTTTTCCATTTCCCGCGCCTGATCTACCGCATCCAGCCCTGGATCATGCTGCTGGCCTCGGGCATCAGCCTGGTTGCAGCCCTGGGTGCCGCCCTGGGCGCGGTGAAGAGGATCGTATCGATGGCGCCGGCCGAAGCCATGCGCCCGCCCGCCCCCACCCGCTACCGGCGCATGCTGCTGGAAAAAATCGGCCTGGCGCACCTGCTCTCGCCCCAGGCGCGCATGGTGATCCGCACCCTGGAACGCCGCCCGCTGCGCACCCTCCTCACCAGCTTCGGCATCGCCTGCTCCATCGCCATCATCGTGGCCGGCACCTTCTGGGGCGACGCGCTGGATTACCTGATGGAAGTGCAGTTCGACGCCGCAGAACGGGCCGATGTGACGGTGGTCTTCACCGCCCCGGTTTCCCGCACCGCCCTGCATGAAATCGCCCAGCTGCCGGGCGTGCTGCGCAGCGAGGAAATGCGCTCCGTGCCGGTGCGCCTGCGGGCGGGGCACCACACCTACCGCACCAGCGTGTCGGGCTACCCGCCGGATGCCGATCTGCGTCAACTGCTGGACACCCGCTTGCGCAGCGTGCCCCTGCCGGGCGAGGGCATCCTGCTCTCGCGCCGCCTGGCCGAGCGGCTGGGCGTCAAACCCGGTGACCGGCTGATGCTGGAATCCCTCGAAGCCACCCGCGCCAAACGCGAAACCGTGGTCAGCGCCCTGGTCAACGACATGGTCGGCCTCTCCGCCTACATGGACATCACCGCGCTGAACCGGCTGATGGGCGAAGGGGAATCCATCTCCGCCGTCGCAGTGAAGCTGGACCCGGCCCAGGCCAGCGCSTTYTATGCCCGCATCAAGCAGATGCCGCAGGTYGCCACGGTCACCATCAAGGATGAAATGCTGAAAAGCTTCCGCGARACCAACCGGCGCTTCCTGATCTTCTTCACCACCATCGTGACCGTGTTCGCCGCCGCCATCGCCGTTGGCGTGGTTTACAACAGCGCCCGCATATCGCTCGCCGAGCGCGCCTGGGAGCTGGCCAGCCTGCGCGTGCTGGGCTTCACCCGCCACGAAGTTTCSACCCTGCTGCTGGGCGAGCTKGCCTTCGAGATCGCCCTCGCGATTCCGCTCGGCCTGTGGCTGGGCAAACTTTTGTCACAACTGATCRTCGCGCTGATGCCGATGGAAACCATCGACATTCCGCTCATCATCACCCCGKCCACCTATGCATACTCCGCCCTCGCCATCGTGATCTCCGGGGTGGCCAGCGCGCTGATCGTGCGCCACCGGGTTGACCACCTCGACCTGGTGGCGGTATTAAAGACAAGGGAATAACCATGAAAACWTCCAAACGCATCCTCCTCATCCTGCTGGGCGCCCTGCTGTTCGGGGTGCTRKSGTGGGCATTCCGTCCCCAGCCCGTGCTGGTGGAGCTGGCCGGGGTGACCGAGGGCCCCTTCGAACAGACCATCGAGGAAGACGGCAAGACCCGCGTGCGCGAGCGCTACGTCGTCTCCGCCCCGCTCGCCGGCAAGATGCAGCGCATCACGCTCAAGGCGGGCGATGCCGTGAAGGAAGGCGACACGCTCGCCGTGATCGCCCCCAGCGCGCCCGCCCTGCTCGATGCGCGCACCGAGCGCGAGCTGGGCGAACGTGTCGGCAGCGCAGAAGCCAGCAAGCAGCGCGCCACGGCGGAAGTGGCCAGGGCGCGCGCCACGCTGGACAAATCAACCGCCGACCTCGACCGCGCCCTCAAGCTGGCGGAGAAGAACTTCATCTCCACCGCCGCCCTGGAACAGGCTACGCTGACCGTCAAACTCAACCAGCGCGAGCTCGAAGCCACGAAATATGGCGAGCAGGCGGCGGAATATGAAGTGGCCGTCGCACGCGCCGCGCTCTTCCGATTGAGGCAGGAAACCAGCGGCAAGAATCCCGCCGGGCAGAACTGGGAAGTGCAGGCACCGGTTGCCGGCAAATTGCTGAAAGTGATGCAGGAAAGCGAATCCGTCGTTGAGGTGGGCGCCCCGCTGCTGGAAATCGGTCAGCCCACCGAGCTCGAAGTGGTGGTGGACGTGCTCAGCAGCGATGCGGTGCAGATCCCACAGGGTGCGAAAGTGCGCTTCGAGCGCTGGGGCAAAGCCGAAGCACTCGAAGGCGTGGTGCGCCGCGTCGAGCCCGCCGCCTTCACCAAGGTCTCCGCCCTCGGCGTGGAGGAACAGCGGGTCAACGTCATCATCGACCTCACCTCCCCCGCCGAGCGCTGGCAAACCCTGGGCGACGGCTACAAGGTCGACGCCCGCATCATCACCGCCAGCCTCGACAAGGCCGTCAAGGTGCCGGTGAGCGCCCTGTTCCGCGCCGGGGATCAATGGGCGGTGTTCGTGGTGAGCGAGGGCCGCGCGGCAAAAAGAATCGTAACCCTTTCCCGCCGCGGCGCACTGGAAGCGGTGGTTCAGGAGGGGCTAAAGGCGGGCGAGAAAATCATCGTCCACCCCGGCGACAGCGTCAGCGAGGACAAGGCGGTCAGGGAACGGCAGAAATAGCCGAAATCAAGTGGGAAAATTGCCGTGGAACGGGATATGGCGTTTAATCCAATCATCATAATATTGGATCGAACATGCAGGGCTGCGCGTTCTTTAAATGCATTCCCGCCTGTATTGTAATGTCATAGATGATGTGGGAAGCTTGCCCTATTGTTTATGGTCCTGTCTTGAGCAGCCTTGTTGCGGCAAGCCGGCTGGTTCGGCCATCAACTATAAGAAGGAGGAATAACAATGCGCGTCGCCACCCTCGATTCCTGTGCCGGATATTTGCCTCCATGTCCAGAAAATGCCTTCCTTCGCATCGTGAGGCCAGGGGATGCAGCACCGCAAGCGTGGCTAGCACATCTGGAGGAGAGGCGGCCATGACCGGGGCGCGACAAAGCATACCGGACGTGGGCATGACGGAGGCGCTTGAGCGCCGCATCGCGCAGCTCGAAGCCGCGCTCGCCGAGCAGGATAGCAGCCGGCAGTCGTTGCTCGCCATGTTGGCGGACCTGCAAGAGAGCAGGCAGCAGATCGAACAGGCGCGCAAGGAGTGGACAGCCGCCTTCGACGCCCTCCACGACCCCGTTTTCCTGCATGACCGGGATCACCGTATCCTGCGCGCCAACCGCGCCTACGCCGCGCGCGCAAAGATGGCCATCGGGGATATCCTCGGCAAGCCCTACTGGGAGGTGTTCCCGAAAGGGGCCGGCCCCATGGCTTCTTGCTTGAAGGCCATGCAGGAAGCGGAAGAAGAGGAGAAGGAGGAAGTAACGATCCCCGCGACAGGCGAAGTGTTCCTGTCCCGCAGCTTTGCCGTGCATGACGAGCAAGGTGCCTACCAGTATTCCGTTCACGTCCTCGAGGACGTCACCGAAAAGCGTCGTGCCGAAGCCGAGCGCAGCCTGCTCAGCGAGGCAATCCGCCAGGCGGCGGAAGCGATTGCGGTGGTCAACGCGGCTGGCCGCATCAGCTACATCAATCCAGCCTTCAGCCGGCTGTTCGGCTATCTGCCGGAGGAGATCATCGGCGAATTCACGACGATCCTGGCCGCGCCGGGGGACGAGACGGTGCAGCCGGATGAGGCCTTTCACATTGTGCAGGAGCAAGGGGGCTTTCAGGGCGAGGCCCTGCGGCGGACAAAGGATGGCGCGGTCATTCCAGTCTATGTCAATGTTGCCGCCATCTACGGCGCCGGGGGCGGGTTCGAGGGATTTGTCACGGCCATCACCGACCTCCGGCCGATCAAGGAAGCGCAGCGGAAGCTCGCCGAGAGCGAGGAGATGTTCCGCAATATCTTCGAGGGTGCGCTCGACGGCATCCTGCTTGCGGATGCGGAGACCAGGAAGTTCCACACCGGCAATCCCATGATCTGCCGCATGCTGGGTTACAGCCCCGAGGAACTCACCCGGCTCGGCGTCCCGGATATCCACCCGGAGCGGGATCTGCCCCATGTCGCAGAGCAGTTCGAAAGACAGCTGCGCGGCGAGATCCAACTCGCCGCGGACATCCCGGTAAGGCGCAAGGACGGTTCGGTGTTTTACGCCGATATCAAATCCTCGCCGGTGCGCCTCGGCGGAAGGGCCTATCTCCTGGGCGTTTTCCGCGACGTCAGCGAGCGCAGGCAGATGGAAATGGCGCTGTACCGATCCAACCGTGCCCTCAGGGTGCTCTCCGCATGCAACGAAACCCTGATTTATGCAGACGAGGAGGGGAAGCTGCTGCAGGACATGTGTGGCCTGATCGTGGAGATGGGAGGCTACCGCTTGGTATGGATCGGCTTTGCCCAGAATGACGAGGCGAAAACGATCAGGCCCGCGGCTCAGGCGGGGGTGGAGGAGGGATATCTGGAATCCCTGCAGCTAACCTGGGCGGATGCCGAGCGTGGGCGGGGGCCAACCGGAAGGGCGATCCGGAGCGGTGAGCCGGAAGTTTCACAGAACATCGGGGCGGACCCGGCATACAAACCCTGGCGCAAGGAAGCGATGGCGCGCGGCTACGTATCCTCGGCCGCCTTTCCTCTGCTGGCAGATGGCAAGGTTCTGGGGGCACTCAGCATCTATTCCCTGGAGGAGGATGCCTTCCATCCGGAGGAGGTAACGCTGCTCCAGGAACTTGCCGACGACATCGCCTTTGGCATTCACACCCTGCGCCTGCGCACCTCGCGCGAGCATCTGCAGCAGGAGAACCTGCTGGCTGCCGGCCAGCTCAGGGATGCCTTGTTAGGAACCATCGGGGCGGTCGCGCTGACGGTGGAAAAGCGCGATCCCTACACCGCCGGCCACCAGCAGCGGGTGGCACATCTGGCAGTGGCCATCGCCGGGGAGCTCGGGATCGGCGGCGAGCAGATCGAGGGCATCCGCCTCGGGGCCCTGATTCACGACATCGGCAAGATTTATGTCCCGGCCGAGTTTCTTAGCCGGTCCGGCAAGCTCACGGCGGCGGAGTTCGAGGTCATCAAGATGCACGCGCAGGTCGGCTATGACATCATCAAGGACGTGCGTTTCCCCTGGCCGGTGGGAGAGATGGTCTTGCAGCATCACGAGCGCCTGGATGGCAGCGGCTATCCGCAGGGTCTCAAGGGCGAGGCGATCGTGATCGAGGCAAGGATTCTGGCAGTGGCGGATGTGGTCGAAGCCATCACGTCGCATCGGCCTTACCGCCCGGCTTTGGGTCTGGACGTCGCGCTTCAGGCGATTGCCGACGGCCGGGGCTCGTTCTACGATGCTGATGTGGTGGACGCCTGCGTCCGGCTGTTTCGCGAATGCGGTTTTGTATTCCATGCTTCCGAGAGTTGAGAGCGGGCCAGAAGAATAATAGGGGACAGACCACGAAGAATAATAATAGAATAGAAGAATAATAGAAAATAATAGGGGACAGACCACGGTTTTCTGCTAAACTCYAGCTAAGGTTTCTGACTGGAGTCAAGCCATGCCCCGTCGTGCCCGCCTCGCTTTACCCAATATCCCCCTTCATATCATCCAGCGCGGCAACAATCGCCAAGCCTGCTTCTTCGCCAATGAGGATTACCGCTTCTACCTGGACTGGCTGACCGAGCACGCCAGCAARACTGGCTGCCAAGTGCATGCCTATGTGTTGATGACCAACCATGTCCATCTCCTGATCTCAGCTGATCGCGCTGAGTCTTCTGGAGCTCTGATGAAGGCGCTCGGGCAGCGTTATGTGCAGTATGTGAATCGCACCTACCGGCGTAGCGGGACGCTCTGGGAAGGACGTTTCCGTTCGTGCCCGACTCAGGAGGAAACCTATCTGCTGGCCTGTCAGCGCTACATTGAGCTGAATCCGGTGCGGGCGGGCATGGCGGCCCATCCGGCGGAATACCGGTGGTCGAGCTACCGGGCAAACGCGCAAGGCGAGGCCGACGCACTGGTGAAGCCGCACCCGCTTTATGAAGCGTTGGGCTTGGATGCCGCAAGTAAACAGGCGGCATACCGCGAGCTATTTCGCTACGAGTTGGAGCCGGGGCTGGTAGATGAAATCAGACGGGCCACGAACGGCAATTTTGCACTTGGCAATAAAAATTTCGCGGCGCAAGTTTCGTCGGCACTGGGGAAACGTGCTGCACCCGGAAAATCGGGGCGCCCTCGCAAGGTGCTGGAACCGGAATCAGGTAAACTGCTTTAGAAGTAATAGGAAACCGTGGTCTGTCCCCGGTTATAGTTCTTCCCGGTTATGCTTCCTACGTGAGCCAATGAGAAGTGACGCCATGACCAAGAAATCCTTTCCTCTCTCCAAAGTCTACGGCCTGCTTGAGCCGGGGCCGGTTGTCATGCTCACGACCGCCGGCGATGGGCGCCCGAATATCATGACCCAATCGTGGCACACCATGATCGAGTTCGAGCCGCCGCTGGTGGGCTGCGTCATCAGCAACCGCAACCATTCCTTCGGCCTGCTGCTGACAAGCAAGGAATGCGTCATCAACATTCCG
>PQAG01000231.1 GCA_003104895.1 Nitrosomonadales bacterium | reverse complement strand
TCCAGCTGATGCTCGACCAGACCCGCCGCATGCAGGGGCTGGTGGATGATCTGCTGACGCTGTCGCGCCTCGAAAGCAGGCAGGAGAAAATCTCCGAGGAGACGGTCGATGTCAGAAACCTGATCGAGACATTGCACAAGGAAGCCATTTCCCTGAGCGCGGGGCGCCACCGCATCAATCTTGAAATCCATACGGACGCGAAGCTGACTGGCAACGAGCGCGAACTGCGCAGCGCTTTCGGCAATCTGGTCAGCAATGCGGTGCGTTACACACCCGAGGGCGGGGAGATCGCCCTGCGCTGGAACATGAAAGGCGAGGAAGCGCGGTTCTGCGTGCAGGATAGCGGGATCGGCATCGAGCCCCAGTACATCAGCCGTCTTACCGAGCGCTTCTACCGCGTCGATCGCGGGCGCTCGCGGGAAACGGGCGGCACCGGCCTGGGGCTGTCGATCGTCAAGCATATCCTCACCCGCCATCAGGGGCGGCTCGAGGTCGAGAGCATGCCCGGCAAGGGGAGCACCTTCTGCGCCTGTTTCCCGGCAGGCAGGGTGAGCAGGGAGCAGTAAGCAGTAAGCAGGGAGTGGAAAGCCGGCTTGCTGCTCACTGCTCACCCACAAAGGAGACGCGCTCGAAATTGGCGCCCTTTTCCAGCARKGTGGTGAGTTTCACCGTTTCCGTCATGCTGGTGTAAATCTGTACCAGCTTGCCTGGCTGGAACCAGCCAATGGGCAGAACCAGGCTGCCGGGCTCCTGCTGTYCGGGTACGGCGGAAAGCTGGAAAGCCGGGACAAAGGGCCCCATGTCAGCCGGGTTCAAGGTCACCGGCCGGGCGGCCAGTGCCGTGGGCAGGCCCGGCAGCACGCGGGTGCCGATGCTGAGATCGCCGGCATCATTGCCTACCATCAGCCAGCGCACCACTGCGAGGGTGAAGGGCGCGCTTTCATTTACGCGCAGCGCAATCAGCTGATTCTGGCTGATGCGCTCCCCCGCACCGCTACGCGAGAGGCGGAATCCGCCGGTACTCTGATCGAGACAGCTCCAGTTTTCCAGGCTAAATCCCAGACGTGCAAACAGCAGCTTCTCGGTGCGCTGGGTGACGCGGCCGAACATGCGCATGTCTTCCATGATTTCAGGCGCGACATCGAGCGTTTCTCCCGGCTGCTTGAAAGGCGAGGCATCGCCGAGGAAAAAATAAATGGCTGGGAAGGCGAAGCACAGCTGCACGCTGTTCCCGGTGCTGTCGCGCGGGGAGGTGCGCGACAGCGGCACTTCGCACCAGCGCTTGTAAAGCGCGCTGAGCAGTGCCTCGCAGGCGGGCTGGACGCATTCGTCGCCCAGGCCCACTTCGGCCGGGTTGCCGCCGTTTTTCAGGAATTTGATGCGTTTCCTGAGGGACAGAGCGATTCGTTCGGTATCCACAAAACGCCGCTCGTTCATGATCTGGCCGGTGAATATCACTGCCCCGCTTTCTCCGGCAAGGTCCACGCCTACCAGGGGCAACGCGGGTGTCGGCGGCTGATCCCTCCCCAGTGTGGCGCGGGCGGACCAGCGGTCGAGCCAGCGGTCGAGCTGGAGAATCTGGCGCGAAGTCAGTTGCTGCGGGTCGGCCAGTCCCAGCAGCAGCGCCTTTGCGTAAGCGGCCTCGCACGAGCTGGTGCCGTCCTCGTGGTTCAGGGCATCCTTGATGCGTTTGGCGGCCACCCCCTGCTCTTCGGCATGGCGGTACAAAAGATGCAGCTGCTGCCAGAGGGCCGCCGGCATGGCCCGGTAGGCATGGCCAAAACCCAGCATCTGGGAAGTGATGCAGCTCATGGCGCGCTGCGTGATCAGGGCGGTAAACGGACTGACGCCGGCATCGCCTTTTTGCGCCGCCTGCAGGCATTGGAGGTAAATTTTGCCGGAATTGAGCCACAAGGCCTGTTCATTGTTCCARGCGCTCTGCTCCAGGGGCGAGAAAGGCATGGGTTTGTTGCGGTATTTCTTGCCCAGTTCGTTTGCCAGATAGGCCACGGTTTCGCGCAGCTGCTCCAGGATCTTCAGGCGTTCCAGGGCGGGCAGTGCAAAATGGCYGAGCAATTCCAGCTGCTGCCGGAGCTCCCCATGAAGTGCCTGGATATTGGTGAGGGGCAGGGTTTTCAGCCATTTCCTGCAGGCATTGGCATCGCTGAATTCCGGCCGGGGCGCATGGGCCTGTATGGCCGGAAGGTCGAAGTTGATGTTCATCATGAAGGTTCCTTCGGCTAACGGCAGCAAGCGGTTAGCTGTAAGTGGTGAGCGGTCAGCAGAGAACTGACCGCTCACTGCTCACTGTTCGCCGCCTCTCTCACAACAGCACCCGCTCGATCCCGCCGTGCGAGGCCTTGGCTATGTAATCTGCCTGCCAGTTCTCGCCCAGCAGGTGGCGCGCCAGCTCCACCACGATGTAGTCGGCCTCGATGCCTGTGTCATCATTATAGCGGAGCAGTCCCTGCAGGCAAGACGGGCAGGATGTCAGAATCTTCATCTTTGCATCCGGTGCTGTTTCATGAACCAGCGCCGCATCCTTGCTGAGTTCTTCCTGCTTGCGGAAGCGGATCTGGGTCGAGATGTCGGCGCGGGATACGGCCAGCGTGCCGGCCTCGCCACAGCAGCGGTCATTGAGTTTGACTTCGCTGCCCGTCAGCGTGTTCGCCACTGCGATCGGGGAGTGGGTTTTCATCGGCGTGTGGCAGGGGTCATGGTAGAGGTAGCGGCGGCCTGCAACGCCTTCCATTTTGACACCCTTTTCCATCAGGTATTCGTGGATGTCCAAGAGGCGGCAGCCGGGGAAAATCTTGCCGAACTGGTATTTCAGCAGCTGGTCCATGCAGGTGCCGCAGGAAACGATCACGGTCTTGATGTCGAGGTAGTTCAGCGTGTTGGCGACGCGGTGGAACAGCACCCGGTTGGCTGTGGTGATTTCCTGGCCCTTGCCCTCGTCGCCGGAGGAGGTCTGCGGATAGCCGCAGCACAGGTAGCCGGGCGGCAATACCGTGACCGCGCCGATTTCGAACAGCATGGCCTGGGTGGCGAGTCCCACCTGGCTGAACAGGCGTTCCGAGCCGCAGCCGGGAAAGTAGAACACGGCATCCGAATCTTCCGGCAGCCTGGCGGGGTTGCGGATGACCGGCACCATGGTGGCGTCTTCCAGCCCCAGCAGGGCGCGCGAGGTTTTCTTCGGCAGGCCGCCCGGCATCGGTTTGTTGATGAAATGGATGACCTGGGCAGTCAGCGCAGGCTTTCCGAGCGTGGCGGGCGGATGCTGGGTCTGCAGTTTGGCCAGGCCGAAATGTTTGCCCACGGCATAGCCCAGGCGCTGCGCCTTGTAGCCCCAGTCTATCATGACCTTGCGTATGGCCTTGATGGTGGCCGGATCCGTGGCGTTGAGGAACAGCATCGAGGCAAAGGTGCCGGGGTTGAACTTCTTCTTGTGCTGCAGGCGCAGGAAGTTGCGCATGGCGATGGAAACGTCGCCGAAATCGATGTTCACCGGGCAGGGGTTGAGGCACTTGTGGCATACCGTGCAGTGGTCGGCGACATCGTTGAATTCGTCGAAATGCTGCAATGAGACGCCGCGCCGCGTCTGTTCCTCATAAAGGAAGGCCTCGATCAGCAGGCTGGTGGCAAGGATCTTGTTGCGCGGGCTGTACAGCAGGTTGGCGCGCGGGATGTGGGTGTTGCATACCGGCTTGCACTTGCCGCAGCGCAGGCAGTCCTTGATCGAGTCGGCAATTTCGCCGATGGCGCTTTGCTCCATGATCAGCGATTCGGTTTCCAGCAGGCTGAAGCTGGGGGTGTAGGCATTGCGCAGGTCGGCGCCGGGCAGCAGCTTGCCGCGGTTGAAATGGCCGTGCGGGTCCACCTGCTGCTTGTAACTGGCGAATTTCTCGATCGCTGCGGCTTCGAGGAATTCCAGCTTGGTCAGGCCGATGCCGTGCTCGCCCGAAATCACGCCGCCCAGCGATTGTGCCAGGCGCATGATGCGCGCCACCGCATGGTTGGCGGCCTTGAGCATTTCATAGTCGTCGGAGTTGACCGGGATATTGGTGTGCACGTTGCCGTCGCCGGCGTGCATGTGGAGCGCCACGAACACGCGGCTTTTCAGGATCTGGCCATGGATGGCATCGCACTGATCGAGAACCGGCTGGTACTCGCGCCCGGTGAAAATGGTCTGCAGTTCGCGCCGGATCTCGCGCTTCCACGAGACGCGCAGGGTATGGTCCTGCAGCAGCTCGAACACGGTGCGGTGCTTGTGTTCGGTTTCCGGCGGCTGGAACTTGAAGCCCTCGATGGGCGTATCCAGGTTGCCGAGCATTTCCTGCCAGCGCTTCTGCACTTCCTCCAGCATGTTGAGCGCGCGCATGCGGCGGGCTTCGGTCAGGTCCGGGTCGGCGATGGTGTCCTCGTCCTGGAACAGCGGCAGGGGGCCCTTGAGGAAGTGCTGGAGGGCGCCTACCAGCTGCAGCTTGTTGTGGGTGGAAAGCTCGATATTGATGCGCTCGATGCCGTCGCAGTAGTCGCCCATGCGCGGCAGGGGGATCACCACGTCCTCGTTGATCTTGAAGGCGTTGGTATGGGCCGCGATGGCGGCCGTGCGGGCGCGGTCGAGCCAGAACTTCTTGCGCGCGGCCGGGCTTACGGCGATGAAGCCCTCGCCGTTGCGGGTGTTGGCCAGCCTGACGATTTCCGACGCGGCTTCGCCGCAGGCGGCCTCTTCATCCGAGACGATGTCGGCCAGCAGCACCATTTTCGGCCGTTTGGTGCGGTTTGCCTTGGTGGCGTAGCCGACTGCCTTGAGATAGCGCTCGTCCAGGTGCTCCAGCCCGGCCAGAATGGCGTGGGGGTGCGCGTCCAGATAGTCCTTGATTTCCACGATGGCGGGCACCGCGTCGCGCACCTGGCAGAAGAATTCAAGACACACCGTGCGGGTATGCGCCGGCATGCGGTGCAGGATGAATCTGGCCGAGGTGATGATGCCGTCGCAGCCTTCCTTCTGGATGCCCGGCAGGCCGCACAGGAACTTGTCGGTGACATCCTTGCCGAGCCCGGCCTTGCGGAAGCATTGCCCGGACGCGCACAGAATTTCCGGTTCGCCCAGCAGGGTTTTGCCGTCAGGCGCGAAACGGCTGATGCGGAAGCGGACGGATTCGGCATCGTGGATCTTGCCCAGGTTGTGATCGAGACGCTCCACTTCCAGCCACTTGGCATCGGGCGTCACCATGCGCCACCAGGCCAGGTTGTCGAGCGCCGTGCCCCACAGCACGGCTTTTTTTCCGCCCGCATTCATGGCAACGTTGCCGCCGATGCACGAGGCGTCGGCCGAAGTCGGGTCCACCGCGAATACCTGCCCTGCTGCCTCAGCAGCTTCCATGACGCGCCGCGTCACCACGCCGGCGCCGCACAGGATGGTGGTGACCGGCCCGGCCACGCCGGGCAGCGGGGTGCGCTCGACCGGGCCCAGCGCATCCAGTTTCTCGGTGTTGATCACCGCGGTCAGGGGGTCGAGGGGAATGGCGCCGCCGGTGTAACCCGTGCCGCCTCCGCGCGGGATCAGGGTCAGGCCGCACTCGATGCAGGCTTCCACCAGCGGCGCAATTTCGCGCTCGGTATCGGGATTGATCACTACGAAGGGATATTCCACGCGCCAGTCGGTGGCATCGGTGACGTGGGAAACGCGGCTCAACCCGTCGAACTGGATGTTGTCGCGGCGGGTGTGGGGCAGGAGTCTGGCCAGCACCTTCCTGCGCAGCTTGCGGGTGTGCTCGAAACCGTTCTCGAATTCGTTGACCGCGCGGTGCGCCGCATGCAGCAGTTGCAATACCTTGGTGTTGTCCTGGCGGCGTTCCTCGATGGCCTTCAGGCGGTGGCGCAATGCCCCGACCAGCGCTGTCTGGCGCTTTCTGTTGGCGAGCAGGTCGTCCTGCAGATATGGGTTGCGGTTGACCACCCACAGGTCGCCCAGCACCTCGAACAGCATGCGCGCCGAGCGGCCGGTCTTGCGTTTGGCGCGCAAGGCTTCCAGCACCTGCCACATGTCTTCGCCGAGGAAGCGGATGACGATTTCCCGGTCGGAAAAGGAGGTGTAGTTGTAGGGAATTTCGCGCAGGCGGGCGGTCATGGGGATTCGAAGCAAAAAACCGATTTTAACCCAAGCCGCGGCGAAAGAGGCGGCCTATTTGCCTATGTCGCGGCCAAGCTGATCCATGATTTTGCGTCAGGTCTGAACCAGCTTGCGGTGGGTCTGAATGCTCATCAGCGCCCCCATGCCGAACAGCAGCGTCACCGCCGAGGTGCCGCCATAGCTCACCAGCGGCAGCGGTACGCCCACCACCGGCAGGATGCCGCTGACCATGCCGATATTGACGAAGGCATAGGTGAAGAAGGTAAACACGATGCTGCCTGCGAACAGGCGCCCGAACAGGGTGGGCGCGTTGGCGGCGATGACCAGGCCGCGTCCGATCACCAGCAGATAGGCCGTCAGCAGGATCAGTCCGCCGAGAAGGCCGAATTCTTCCCCAAGCACGGCCAGGATGAAGTCGGTGTGCTTTTCGGGGAGAAATTCGAGGTGCGTCTGGGTGCCGTTGAGCCAGCCCTTGCCGAAAATGCCGCCCGAGCCCATGGCGATGGTCGACTGGATGATGTGATAACCGCTGCCGAGCGGGTCCTGGGTGGGATCGAGCAGGGTCAGCACGCGCTGGCGCTGGTAATCATGCATCATCGACCACAACAGGGGCAGGCTGGCCGCGCCGGCGATGGCCAGTCCGGCCATCACGCGCCACGAAAGCCCGCCGAGAAACAGCACATAAAAGCCGGCCGCGCTGACCAGCAGGGCGGTGCCGAGGTCGGGTTGCTTGGCGATGAAAGCCACCGGCACCAGCAGCAGGATGGCCGCTATGACGAAATCCCGGAAACGCAGCGCCGCCGAGTGGCGGTCGAAATACCATGCCAGCATCAGCGGCACGGCGATTTTCATGATTTCGGAGGGCTGGATGCGGGTGACGCCGATGTGCAGCCAGCGCCGCGCGCCGTGGCTGACGTCGCCGAACAGCGCCACGCCCAGCAGCAGCAGCAGTCCGGCGGCATACACCGGCAGGCCGAGCCGGGCAAGGTGCTGGGGCGGAATATTGGCAACCACCCACATGACCCCCAGCGCCGCCGCCAGGTTCACCATCTGCCTGGTGATGAAGTGAATGTCTTCCCCGGCGGCGCTGTACAGGACCACCAGCCCCAGCACCATGAGCAGGGAGAGCGCGAGCAGGAGGTAGCCGTCGATATGCGCAACCAGGCGGGCAAGTAGGCGTCTTGTGACACTAGTCATGTTCCGGCTCCTCCGGGATTTCCTCTGGAGCCGCTTCCTTGGGAAGTTTGCCCAGCAGGTAGTAATCCATCACGGTGCGCGCGATCGGCGCCGCGGTGCTGCCTCCGTGGCCGCCGTTTTCCACCAGGATGGCAAGGGCGATCCTGGGATTGTCGGCGGGCGCGAAGGCGACGAACAGCGCATGGTCGCGGTGGCGCTCGGCGACCTGGCTTTCCACGTATTTCTGCCCCTGCTTCATGCCCACCACTTGGGCGGTTCCGGTTTTGCCGGCGATCTGATATTCGGCCCCTGCGCCGGCACGCGAGGCCGTGCCGCCGGGGCGGGTGACATCCACCATGGCGCCCTTCACGCGATCCAGGTTTTCCGGCTTGATGGGCAGGGTATCGACCGCTGCCGGCGCCAGAGCGCGAATCTGGCCGGTCTTGCTGTCCTGGATGCTTCTCACCATGCGCGGCCGCATCAGCTGTCCGTTGTTGGCCAAAGCCGCAGTGGCTACGGCCAGCTGCAGGGGGGTGGCCAGATTGTAGCCCTGGCCGATGCCGACGCTGACGGTGTCGCCGGTGAACCATTTCTGTCTGAAGCGCTTCATTTTCCATTCCGGGGAGGGCAGGATGCCTTGCAGCTCGCCTTCGATGTCGATGCCGCTCTTCTGGCCGAAGCCGAAGTGCTTCATGAAACTGGCGATGGCATCGATGCCCATGTCCACCGCCAGGCCGTAGTAGTAGGTGTCGCACGAGATGACGATGGATTTGTGCAGGTCCACCGAGCCGTGGCCGCCGGCTTTCCAGTCGCGGTAATGGTGGCTGCTGCCGGGCAGCGTGTAATAGCCAGGGTCTGAAATGGTGTAGGAAGGGCTGCGCTTGTTGAGCTCCAGCGCCGCCAGCGCCATGAATGGTTTGAACGTCGAGCCGGGAGGGTACTGGCCGCGCAGGGCGCGATTGTTGAGGGGCTTGTCGGGCGAGTTGTTGTAGGCCTCCCAGCTGGTGGCGTCGATGCCGTCCACGAACAGGTTGGGGTCGAAGCCGGGCTGGCTGACGAAGGCCAGGATTTCGCCGCTTTTCGGCTCGATCGCCACCAGCGCGCCACGGTATTTGCCAAAGGCCTTGACGGCGAGCGCCTGCAGTTTACTGTCAATTGAGAGGTAGAGCGTGTTGCCGGAAACGGGCGGGGTGTGCGACAGGGTGCGCACCGCGCGGCCGCCGGCGTCGGTCTCGACCTGTTCGAAGCCGGTGGTGCCGTGGAGCTGCTTTTCGTAGCTCTGCTCCAGGCCCTGCTTGCCGATATGGTCGGTGCCGCGGTAATTGGCGAGCAGTTCGTCTTCTTCCAGTTTTTCCATGTCCTTGTCGCTGATGCGGCCGATGTGGCCGACCACGTGCGAGAACAGCTCCATGTGCGGGTAGTGGCGGAACAGGCGGGCCTTGATTTCCACGCCAGGGAAGCGGTAGCGGTTGACCGCGAATTTGGCGACTTCCACCTCGGTCAGGCGCGAACGGATGGGCAGCGTCTCGAAATTCTTGCTTTCTTCCAGCAGCTTTTTGAAGCGCCGGCGGTCGCGCGGCGTGATCTCGATAATGCCTGCCAGCCCATTGATGGTCTCTTCCAGGCTGCCTGCCTTGCTGGGCGTGATTTCCAGGGTATAGGCGGAATAGTTGTGCGCCAGCGCCACGCCATTGCGGTCCAGGATCAGGCCCCGGTTGGGAACGATCGGAACGATGGAAATGCGGTTGTTCTCTGCCAGGGTGTGGTAATGCTCGTGCTGCATCACCTGGACATAAAACAGCCGCGCCGCCAGCAGCGCAAAGGCAAACAGCACGAAAGCCGCAGCCAGCGCCAGACGCACCCGGAAGCGCTGGATTTCCTGCTGGTTGTCTCTGAGTTCGGTGCCGGATCTCATTCCAAACGACATGGGGGGTTATTTATCGCCGCCGCGCGAGGAAGTGTAGGTAGCATCGGGCACGGTGTTGTGCTTCAGCGCCAGCTGAACAAGCAGGCTGAGGGGCGGCCAGAGCAGCGCGCCGGTGATGCTGGCAAGAAAATATCCCCAGCCGATGAAGGCTGCGCCAGAGAGCAGGTGCGCCAGCAGGACCAGCACCTGGCTGACCAGCAGCAGCGGGAAGATATGCCATGCCTGCGGCCACAGGCTGAAGGCCTGGATGCGCCGGTGCAGGGCGAGCGCAAGGAAGATGACGACGGTGTAAGCCAGCGCATACTGCCCAAGCAGCGCGCCGTCGGCAACATCCATCACCAGTCCCAGGCCCCAGGCCGCCGCCATGCCGATACGCAGCGGCTGATGCACGGCCCAGTAGAGCAGCAGCAGCAGCACGAAGTCCGGGCGCAGCAGCAGGGCAGCGCCCTGCCATGGCAGGATGTCCAGCATCAGCGCCGCAAACAGGGTCATGGCGATGAACTGGCCGCTGGGCGGGCGTGCCAGGGTAGGTGCTTTGACCATGTTACTTTGCCCTCTTGGCTTGTTTTTCCGGCGCAGATTCGCCGACGGAAATGATCAGCAGGCTGCGGTAACGATCCATGCCGGCGCTCGGCGTGCAGGTGATCCTGGCGAAGGGCGTGCCGCCATTGCGCTCGATCTGGCTGACCACCGCGACAGGCACGCCGCGCGGGTAGGTGCCGTCAATACCGGAGGTGATGAGCTGGTCGCCATTCTGGATGTCCATGTTGACCGGCATGAAAGCCAGCTCCAGCGCATTGTTCCGGCCGTGGCCGAAGGCGATGGCGCGCAGGCCGTTGCGCACCACTTCCACCGGCACGGCCTGGCCCTTGTCGGTGATCAGGGTGATTTCGCTGCTCAGCAGCTGCACGCGCGTGACCTGGCCCACCAGCCCCTTGTCGTCGATCGCTGCCTGTCCGGGCTGAATGCCGTTGGTGCTGCCCTTGTCCGCAATGATCCTGCGGCTGAAGGGGTCGCGCCCCGCACTCATCACCTCGACCGTGGTGGCGCGATGGGTGAGCCCTTCGCGGGTTGACAGCAGGCGGCGCAGGTGGGCGTTTTCAGCCTGCAATGACTGGTTGAGCTGCAATTGCATGGCATGGCCGAGCTGTTGCTGCCGCAGACGGGCGTTTTCTTCCGCCAGCTGGCTCTGCGTGACGAAAAACTCGCTGGCGCGGCGCGACAGGGTGAGCGGGCTGTTGGCGATCTGCTGCAGGGGGTGGAGTACCAGGCCGACCCCCTGGCGCAGCAGGGCAAGCTGGTTGAAGTGTGCGTCTGTGGCCATCAGGGCAATGGACAGCAGGCCGAAGAATGCCAGCCGTGCGACAGGGCTGGGGCCGCGCTTGAAAAAAGGTTGGTGGTCCATTGAAGTTGTCAGTGATCAGCCATCAGTTTTCAGTAATGCCATGGATCGTGCCACGGACCTTACTGATTGCTGACAGCTGATGGCTGAGAACTATTTTCAATCATTCGTGAACACGGTGCCGAGCTTGTCCATTTCTTCCAGCGCACGCCCGGAACCGCGCACCACGCAGGTCAGCGGATCTTCAGCGACCACCACCGGCAGGCCGGTTTCTTCCATCAGCAGGCGGTCGAGGTCGCGCAGCAGCGCGCCGCCGCCGGTCAGCACCATGCCCTTTTCGGCAATGTCCGCGCCCAGCTCCGGGGGGGTCTGTTCCAGTGCCTGCTTGACCGCGCTGACGATGGCATTGAGCGGATCGGTGAGCGCTTCCAGCACTTCGTTGCTGGAAATGGTGAAGCTGCGCGGGATGCCTTCCGCCAGATTGCGGCCCTTGACTTCCATCTCGCGCACTTCGGAGGCCGGGAAGGCGGAACCGATCTGCTTCTTGATCATTTCCGCGGTGGCGTCGCCGATCAGCATGCCGTAGTTGCGGCGGATGTAGTTGATGATGGCTTCGTCGAACTTGTCGCCGCCAACGCGCACCGAAGATGCGTAAACCACGCCGCCCAGCGAGATCACGCCCACCTCGGTGGTGCCGCCGCCGATGTCCACCACCATGGAGCCGGTGGCGTCGGCCACCGGCAGGTCGGCGCCGATCGCAGCCGCCATCGGCTCCTCGATCAGGAATACCTGGCGCGCCCCTGCGCCGATCGCGGATTCGCGGATGGCGCGGCGTTCCACCTGGGTCGAGCCGCAGGGCACGCAGATGATGATGCGCGGGCTGGGGGAGAGCATGCGCGAATCGTGAATTTTCTTGATGAAGTATTTCAGCATCTGCTCGGTGATGGTGAAGTCGGCGATCACGCCGTCTTTCATCGGGCGGATGGCGGTGATGGAGCCGGGAGTGCGGCCGATCATCAGCTTGGCCTCGGCGCCGACCGCCTGGATGGTTTTCTTGCCGCTCGGGCCGCCTTCCTGGCGGATCGCCACCACGGAGGGCTCGTCCAGCACGATGCCTTTGCCGCGCACGTAAATCAGGGTGTTGGCAGTACCCAGGTCGATCGCCAGATCAGTGGAAAAATAGCCGCGTAGGAATCCAAACATACTGTGTGTCTCGGGTCTTTAAGAGGTGCTTCGGTAAAATGAATTATGATAACCTATTAAGCTTGTTTAATTAAGTTTCACCAGGGTGAATTTTATGTCATTGACGCTGGAAGATGTAAAACGCATTGCCCATCTGGCCCGCATCGAGGTCAGCGAAAGCGAGGCAGAGACCTATCTTGCGCAGCTTTCCAGCATTCTGGGGCTGGTGGAGGAAATGCAGGCGGTGGACACCCGCGGCATCGAGCCCATGGCCCATGCCCAGGACGTGGTGCTGCGCCTGCGCGAGGACGCGGTCAGCGAAGCCAACCGCCGCGAAGCCTGCCAGGCGGTTGCGCCGCAGGTGGAAGCGGGGCTGTACCTGGTTCCCAAGGTTATTGAGTGAGGAGCAAGGAGTGAGGGGTGAGGAGTGGGGATGGTCGGTTTGACCCCTCACTCCTCACCCCTCACTCCTCACAAAACGAATGTTGAATGCATCATTAAAAGAATTATCCGGCCTGCTGGCCGCGAAGAAAATTTCCAGCGTCGAGCTGACGCAAACCTTCCTGGATCGCATCGCCGCGCTGAATCCCTCGCTGAATGCTTTCATCACCGTGGATGCGGAAAAAAGCCTGGCCCAGGCGCGCGTAGCGGACGAGCGCATCGCGGCGGGCAAGGCCGGTGCGCTGACCGGCATCCCGTTCGCCCAGAAGGACATTTTCTGCGCCCGGGACTGGCTTTCCACCTGCGGCTCGAAAATGCTGGCCAACTTTTCCGCGCCCTACGACGCCCATGTGATCGAGCAGTTCAACCGCGCCGGCGCGGTGAACCTGGGCAAGACCAACATGGACGAGTTTGCCATGGGGTCGAGCAACGAGACCTCCTTCTTCGGCAAGGTCCGGAACCCCTGGGATGTGGACCGGGTGCCCGGCGGCAGCTCAGGCGGGTCCGCTGCGGCGGTGGCGGCGCGCCTGTGCCCGGCGGCGACCGGCACGGATACTGGCGGCTCCATCCGCCAGCCTGCGGCGCTGAACGGCATCACCGGCCTCAAGCCGACTTACGGCACGGTGTCGCGCTACGGCATGATCGCCTTCGCCTCCTCGCTCGACCAGGCCGGCCCCATGGCCAGGAGCGCCGAGGACTGCGCCCTGATGATGAATGTGATGGCCGGCTTCGACAGCCGCGACTCCACCAGCCTGGAACGGGAAAAAGAAGATTACAGCCGCGATCTGGACAAGCCTTTGCAGGGCCTCAGAATCGGCCTGCCCAGGGAGTATTTCGCCGAGGGCCTGTCTGCCGATGTGGCCAGGGCGGTGGAAGCGGCGCTGGCCGAATACCGCAGGCTCGGCGCCGAGACGGTCGAAATCAGCCTGCCCAACACCCGCCTGTCGATTCCGGTGTATTACGTGCTGGCGCCGGCCGAAGCCTCGTCCAACCTGGCGCGCTACGACGGCGTGCGCTACGGCTACCGCGCGCCGGAATACGGCGACCTGACGGACATGTACCAGAAAACCCGCGCCCAGGGTTTCGGCGCAGAGGTCAAGCGGCGCATCATGATCGGCACCTACGTGCTGTCGGCCGGCTACTACGATGCCTACTACATCCAGGCGCAGAAGCTGCGCCGCCTGATCGCGCAGGATTTCGAGGCCGCTTTCAGACAGTGCGACGTGATCATGGGCCCGACCTCGCCCACCACCGCCTTCAGGCTGGGCGAGAAGAGCGACGATCCGGTTTCCATGTACCTGTCGGACATTTACACCATCGCCGTGAACCTGGCCGGACTGCCCGGCATGTCCGTGCCCTGCGGTTTTGGCGACGGCGGCCTGCCGGTGGGCTTGCAGATCGTGGGCAATTATTTTGCCGAAGCCAGAATGCTGAATGCCGCGCATCAGTACCAGCTGGCAACGGATTGGCATTTGCGGCTGCCGCCGCTGTGTGAATAGTGAACAGTGAGCGGTAAGCGGTAAGCGGTGGCTCTCGGCTCACTGCTTACTGCTCACTGCTCCCCAAGGAGTTTCAGAATGCAATGGGAAGTCGTGATCGGGCTGGAAACGCATGCCCAGCTGAATACCGTTACCAAGATTTTTTCCGGCGCGGCTACCGCCTATGGCGCCGAGCCCAACACCCAGGCCTGTGCCGTGGATCTGGCCTTGCCGGGCGTGCTGCCGGTGTTCAACCGCGCGGCGGCGGAAAAGGCGGTCAGATTCGGTTTGGCGGTCGGGGCGCGCATCAACCGCAAGTCGGTTTTTGAGCGCAAGAATTACTTCTACCCGGATCTGCCCAAGGGCTACCAGACCACCCAGCTCGAACTGCCCATCGTGGCCGAAGGCGGGACACTGCGCATCCAGCTTGGTGATTATGAAAAGGACATCCGCATCACCCGCGCCCACATGGAAGAGGATGCAGGGAAATCGCTGCACGAGGATTTCCACGGCATGACCGGCATCGACCTCAACCGCGCGGGCACGCCGCTGATCGAGATCGTCACCGAGCCCGACATGCGCAGCAGCGCCGAGGCGGTGGCCTACGCCCGTGCGCTGCATTCCCTGGTGCGCTGGATCGGCATCTGCGACGGCAACATGCAGGAAGGCTCGTTCCGCTGCGACGCCAATGTCTCGGTGCGCGTCAAGGGCACGGAAAAGCTGGGCACGCGCTGCGAGATCAAGAATCTCAACTCCTTCAAGTTCCTGGAAAAGGCCATCGACTACGAGGTCCGCCGCCAGATCGAACTGATCGAGGACGGCGGCCGGGTGGTGCAGGAAACCCGTCTCTACGATCCGGACCGCGACGAGACCCGTTCCATGCGCTCCAAGGAAGAGGCCAACGACTACCGCTACTTCCCCGACCCGGACCTGCTGCCGCTGGTGATCAGCGATGCCTACATCGAGGAGGTGCGCAGTACCCTGCCGGAACTGCCGCAGGCCAAGCGCGAGCGCTTCATGAGCGAATACAGCCTGCCCGCCTATGATGCCGGAGTGCTGACCTCATCGCGCGAGCTGGCGGATTACTTCGAGGCGACGGCCAAAGCCTTGGGCGGCCCCCTCTCCCCTAGCCCTCTCCCGCAAGCGGGCGAGGGGGACGCGGATGCTTCGCAGCTCAGGAACGCTGCCAAGCTGGCGGCCAACTGGATCATGGGTGACCTTTCCGCCGCGCTCAACAAGGAAGGGAAAGACATCGCCGGCAGCCCCATCTCCAGCAGCCAGCTGGCCGGCCTGCTGAAGCGCATCCAGGACAGCACCATTTCCGGCAAGATCGCCAAGGAAGTATTTTCCGCGATGTGGAGCGGCGAGGGCGAGGCGGATGCCGTCATCGAGGCCCGGGGCCTGAGGCAGGTTTCCGACAGCGGCGCGATCGAGAAGATCATCGACGAGATCATTGCCGCCAATCCGGCTCAGGTGGCCGAGTACCGCTCCGGCAAGGACAAGCTGTTCGGCTTTTTCGTCGGCCAGGCGATGAAGGCCAGCAAGGGCAAGGCCAACCCGGCGCAGCTGAACGAGCTTCTGAAGCAGAAGCTCGCGGGGTAGGAACCAGGCCGTCTGCCCCGGTTTCCGGCCCCTACTGGGAATTGCCGCCGCGTAATTTCCGGTAGCGCTTCTTGTCTTCTTCGAAGCGGGCCTTGATGGCTTCCTGCTCCTGCCTGTGCTTGGCCATGCTGTCCTGAAGTTTCGTGATTTCCGCTTCGGCAGTAGCAATTTCCGCCTTCAGGTCGGCAGGGACGGGTTTTTTGCTTTTGACATAGCCGTCGTTCTGCCTGCGCAGCCCGTCCAGGCGGCCCTGCACTGACTTGATGCGCAACTGGGTGCCGTCGATCTGCGCCTGGGTGGCGACCAGGTTGCGGTCACGCGCCAGGTCGATTTCGCTTTCATTGGAATAACTGA
Organism: Nitrosomonadales bacterium; assembly: GCA_003104895.1. GTDB lineage: Bacteria > Pseudomonadota > Gammaproteobacteria > Burkholderiales > Sulfuricellaceae > Sulfurimicrobium. The sequence goes on along the minus strand of PQAG01000231.1, from coordinate 8,625 downwards.
GCAGCAAAGCCTGGTCGCGGCGCTTCTGATCGATGGCTTTCTGTTCCTCTTCCTTTTTCTTCGCGGCCTCGTCAGCCTGGGCCTGTCTTTCTTCATCCGTCAGATAGGTGGTTTTCTTTTTTTCCAGGCCCCTGGACGAGATTTCGCTCGAAGAGCGGCATTTCGCCTCCACTTCAGGCGGGATGGAGTCGCCGTAATAGACGCGGCCCTTGTCGTCCACGCATTTCTTCAGGGGGGCGGCCTGTGCCGCGCTGATGCCGAGTGCCGCGGCAATGAGAATGATCAAGGTCTTCACTGGGTTATGTCTCCTTATTTCACGCCATATTGAGCGCGGTATGCGGCCACGGCTCCCTGATGCTGCGCCATCCCGGGATGGTGCTGCAAATAGCCGGTCAGGCTGTCGAGATCGGCAATGCTGATAACGGGGATGCCATAGCTCTGGCTGACTTCCTGCACGGCGGAAAGCGTTCCCGTGCCGCGCTCCATGCGGTCCAGCGCAATGGCCACGCCGCAGGGACGGGCGCCGTGGGCGCGGATCAGGTCCACCGACTCGCGCACCGAGGTGCCGGCGGAAATCACATCGTCGACGATCAGCACCCTACCCTGCAGGGGGGCGCCGATCAATGTGCCGCCCTCGCCGTGGTCCTTGGCTTCCTTGCGGTTGAAGCAGTAGGGCACGTTGCGCCCCTCTCCGGCCAGGGCGATGGCCACCGCCGCCGCCAGGGGAATACCCTTGTAGGCCGGGCCGAACAGCATGTCGAAATCCAGCCCGGCGGCGAGAATCGCTTTGGCGTAAAATTGCCCGAGTTTCTGCAGGGCCACGCCGTCGTTGAACAGCCCGGCATTGAAGAAATAGGGCGAAAGCCGCCCCGCCTTGGTCCTGAATTCGCCGAAGCACAGCACCTTGCGCTGGATGGCGAAGTCGATGAAATCCTGTCTGAAATCGGTCATGGGTTTATCTAGATAAAGGGTTAATCTTGCGCATTATATCTGCAAATCTCAATGGCATTCGCTCCGCGGCCAGCAAGGGCTTTTTCRRCTGGATGGCAAGGCAGGACGCGGATGTTATCTGCGTCCAGGAGCTCAAGGCCCAGGCCGCCGACATGAAGCCGGAGATGCTGAAYCCSGRRGGCTRYCAYGGCTGCTTCCACTATGCCGAAAAGAAGGGCTACAGCGGCGTCGGCATCTATTCGAGAAGCAAGCCGGACAGGGTGATCGAAGGCCTGGGCATCCCCGACATCGACGCCGAGGGGCGCTACCTGCAGGCAGATTTCGGCAATCTGTCGCTGATCTCGCTCTACCTCCCCTCCGGCTCCAGCTCCGAGGAGCGCCAGCAGGTGAAATTCTATTTTCTCGAGCGCTTCCTGCCGCACCTGCGCGAGCTCAAGGCCAGCGGGCGCGAAATCATCCTGTGCGGCGACTGGAACATCGCGCACAGGGAAATCGACCTCAAGAACTGGAAAGGCAACCTGAAAAACAGCGGTTTCCTGCCCGAGGAGCGCGCCTGGCTCACCCATGTGTTCGATCAGGTGGGCTGGGTGGACGTGTACCGCCGCCTGCATCCCGAGGCCACCGGCGAAGCCTACACCTGGTGGTCCAACCGCGGCCAGGCCTGGGCCAGGAACGTCGGCTGGCGCATCGACTACCAGATCGCCACGCCCGGCGTGGCCGGGAAGGCGCTGCGGGCGGCCGTCTACAAGGAACAGCGCTTTTCCGACCATGCGCCGCTGACGGTTGAATATGACTGGGGATTGTGATCCCTCGGCTTCGCTCGGGAACCGCGCCCTTCGGCTTCGCTCAGGGAGCGGGTCCTTCGGCTATGCTCAGGGAGCGGGTCCTTCGGCTATGCTCAGGGAGCGGGTCCTTCGGCTATGCTCAGGGAGCGGGTCCCGGGCGCAGTCGAGGGATCGGCTATGCTCCGAAACCGCTCCCTGAGCGAAGCCGAAGGGAGAGGGGAGAAGGGCCCGTCACCCGTTCAGACTGGCACCGTTCTTTTCATGCCATGGCGCGACCTTGACCAGCAGCGCCATTCCCGGCAGCGCCAGCAGGGTGCACATCAGGAAGAAGCTGACCCACCCAAGCTGCTCCACCAGATAGCCGGTCGCCGAGTTGAACAGGGTGCGCGGCACCGCCGACAGGCTGGTGAACAGGGCAAACTGGGTGGCGGTGTAGAGCGGGTGCGTGGCGCGCGCGATGAAGGCGACGAAAGCCGTGGTTCCCAGCCCTACGCCCAGCGCTTCGAGGCCGATCACCCCGGCTAGCAGCACCAGGTCATGACCGTTGTTAGCCAGCAGGGCGAAGCCGAGGATGGATACCGCCTGCACCACCCCGAACAGCCACAGCGCGCGGTTGATGCCGAGCCGGATCATCCACACTCCGCCCAGCAGGCCGCCGATGATGGCGGGCCACAGCCCGGCGTGCTTGGCGACCAGGCCGATTTCCGTCTTGCTGAAGCCCATGTCGAGGTAGAACGGCGTCGCCAGCGCGGTGGCCATGCTGTCGCCGAGCTTGTAGAAGAAGATGAAGGCAAGGATCAGCAGAGCCTGGCGCCAGCCCGAGCGGGTGACGAATTCGTGGAAAGGCTCCACCACCGCCTCGCGCAGGGTGCGCGGCGCGCCCTGGATGCGTTCGGGCTCTTTCGCCAGCAGGGTCATGAATATGCCGGGCAGCATGAACAGGGCGGTGATCGTAAAGACGCTGCTCCACGGCAGATGGTCGGCCAGGATCAGCGACAGGGAGCCGGGGATCAGGCTGGCGATGCGGTAGGCGTTGACGTGGATGGCGTTGCCCAGGCCCAGTTCCACATCGAGCAGGATTTCACGCCGGAAGGCGTCCAGCACCACGTCCTGCGAGGCGGAGAAGAATGCGACCGCGGCGGCCAGATAGGCGATGGTCCAGATATCGAGTTGCGGATTGAGCCAGCCGAACAGCGGCAGCGACAGCAGCAGCGCCGCCTGGGTCAGCAATATCCAGCCGCGCCGCCGCCCCAGCAACGGCCAGGCAAAGCGGTCCATGAGCGGCGACCAGATGAATTTCCAGGTAAAGGGCAACTGGATCAGGGCAAACAGGCCGATGGCCTTGAGGTCCACCTGCTCGGAGCGCAGCCAGGCGGGCAGCAGGCTGATCAGGATATACAGCGGCAGGCCGGAGCTGAAACCGGTGAAAATGCAGATCAGCATGCGGCGGTTGAAGATGACTTCGCGGAACATGACCCTCTCCCTAACCCCTCCATGCCTGTCTGCCTTCGGCTACGCTCAGGCGACGGCGGCTACGCTCAGGCGACGGCGGCTACGCTCAGGCGACGGCGGCTACGCTCAGGCGACGGTGGCTACGCTCAGGCGACGGCGGGAGAGAAAACAAAGGCCCTCTCTCCCCTCGGGGGAGAGAGCTGGAGAGAGGGAGACGCGCTACCTTACCCGAAATGCCGCCCTGTGTCACAATGCCCGCCATGATGGAACCAAGCCTGTTTGCATTGTTTCTCGTCGGCCTGCTGGGCGGCACGCATTGCGTCGGCATGTGCGGCGGGATCGTCGCAGCCATTTCCATGCAGCTGCCGGGCCAGGGCACGCGCTTGAGCTACCACTTCGCCTACAACGCCGGGCGCATCCTGAGCTATGCCGTTGCGGGCGGGCTGGCCGGCGCGCTGGGGGCCAGCACCCTGCTGCTGCAGGAACTGTGGCCGGTGCAGCAGGTATTGTACGGACTGGCAAACCTCATGCTGGTCGCGCTGGGGCTCTACCTGGCGGGGCTGTGGCAGGCGGTGACGCAGATCGAGCGTCTCGGCGGGCTGCTGTGGCGGAGCCTGCAGCCTTTCTCGAAATCCCTGCTGCCRGTGCGCAGCCCGGTCCAGGCTTTCCTGCTCGGGACGCTGTGGGGCTGGCTGCCGTGCGGCCTGGTCTACAGCGTGCTGATCACTGCACTGGCAAGCGGGAACGCCATTTCAGGCGCKGCCAGCATGCTCGCTTTCGGKCTGGGAACCTTGCCCAACCTCATCGCCATGGGSCTKTTCGCCCAGCAGCTGCAGACCCTGACGAAAAATCTCTGGGTGCGCCGGGCCGCGGGTTTGCTGGTGGCGGGGTATGGCGCCTGGGGATTGGTGCGCCTTGCGCTTTAAGCGGCGCTCGCGAAGCGAAACCAGGTCYCTCTCTCCCTCTGGGAGAGAGTYAGGAGAGAGGGAGCCGGTGTCATGGCAAATCGCCATGACACCGGTTAGCCGCGCTCGATCCGGTACGCCGCCACGCTGCCGCGGATATTGGGCAGGAAGCCGATTTCCCGTTCCCCCTCCATCACCACCCGCTCCAGGATGCGGATGCCGCGCTGGGCGCAGAAGGCTTCAAAATCCTTGACGGTGCACAGGTGGATGTTGGGCGTATCGAACCACTGGTAGGGCAGGTTGGGGGAAACCGGCATGCGGCCCTGCAGCACCTGCACGCGGTGGCGCCAGTAGCCGAAGTTGGGGAAGGCGACGATGGCCTGCTTGCCGACGCGCAGCATTTCGGAGACCACCTGTTCGATGTGGCGCATGGCCTGGAGGGTTTGCGACAGGATGACGAAGTCGAAGGAGTCCGCCTCGAAGCCGGACAGTCCAGCATCGAGGTCGTTCTGGATCACGTTGAGGCCTTTTTTCACGCAGGCGAGGACGTTGGCGTCCGCGATTTCCACGCCGTAGCCGTGCGCCTGGCGGCTGTCCTTGAGGTATTTCAGCAGGGTGCCGTCGCCGCAGCCCAGGTCGAGCACGCGCGAGCCGGGTTTGACCCACCCCGCGATGGTTTCGAAGTCGTGGCGCACTTTGTCACTCGTCATGTTCATGCCGCCACCTCCATGGCTTCCGTCGCATGTTTTTCTGCTACTAGTCGGTGGCCGGCGTCATTCACGGTCGGTCGCATCCCCGCTGCACGGGGCCCCTGCTTCCTGTTCATGCCGCCACCTCATTCGACGCTCGCTCCATGTAAGCCCGCACCAGATTGTGGTACTGCGGGTCTTCCATGAGGAAGGCGTCGTGGCCGTGGGCGGCGGTGATTTCCGCGTAGCTCACGTCCAGGTTGTTGTCCAGCAGGGCCTTGACGATCTCGCGCGAGCGCGCGGGGCTGAAGCGCCAGTCGGTGGAGAAGGAAATCACCAGGAACCTGGCCCGTGCGGCCCGCATGGTTTCGCTCAGGGAGCCGTGCTGATGGTGGTGGGTAGGGTCGAAGTAATCCAGCGCCTTGGTCATCAGCAGGTAGGTGTTGGCGTCGAAGCTGTCRGCGAACTTGTCGCCCTGGTAGCGCAGGTAGGATTCGATCTCGAACTCGACCTCGTAGCCGAAGTTGTAGGCGCCAGAGCGCAATATGCGGCCGAATTTTTCCCCCATCACGTCGTCGGACAGGTAGGTGATGTGGCCCAGCATGCGGGCGATGCGCAAGCCGCGGCGGGGCACCACGCCGTGGGCGTAGAAGTCGCCGCCGTGGAAATCCGGGTCCGTCAGGATGGCCTGCCTGGCCACGTCGTTGAAAGCGATGTTCTGCGCGGTGAGGCGCGGCGCGGCGGCAATCACCAGGGCGTGGCGCAGGCGATTGGGGTGGTTGATGCTCCATTGCAGCACCTGCATGCCGCCCAGGCTGCCGCCGACGATGGCGGCGAACTGCTGGATGCCGATCCGGTCGGCCAGCCTGGCCTGGGTTTCCACCCAGTCCTCCACCGTCACCACCGGGAAACTGGCGCCGAAGGGCTTGCCGGTTTGCGGATTGATGCTGGATGGCCCGGTGGAGCCGTGGCAGCCGCCCAGGTTGTTCACGCCGATGACGAAAAAGCGATTGGTGTCGATCGGCTTGCCCGGGCCGATCATGTTGTCCCACCAGCCGGGGCGCTTGTCATGCTCGGCGTGGTACCCCGCCGCGTGGTGATTGCCGGACAGGGCGTGACAGACCAGGATGGCGTTGGACTTGCCGGCATTGAGCGTGCCGTAGGTTTCGTACACCAGCTCGTAGGACGGCAGGGTGGCGCCGCTTTTGAGCGTCAGCGGCGACTCGAAACGGGCGGTTTGGGGCGTGACGATGAGTTTGGACATATCCGGGCGATTATCGCGATTTTTAACGGGGGCTGCAAATGTCAGCCTGCAGGCCGGGTTGTACCCGTCAAGGGCATCCCCGCCGGGAATGGATGCTTCGCATCTCGTTCCGGCGAGAAAACCCGGCCTACGCATTCAAGCGCGCCAGGTACGCGTGCATTCTTTCCGGCTCTTCTGTTTTGAGCATGCGATTCACCTGCGATGGCAATTCCGGCACGTTGGTGCGCAGAATCTGCTGCTTCACCGTCAGGAGATGCGCCGGGTGCATCGAGAACTGGCGCAGGCCAAGGCCCAGCAGCAGACGGGTCATCCTGACGTCGCCCGCCATCTCGCCGCACACCGAAACCGGGATGCCGGCCTTGTCGGCGCATTTGATGGTATAGGACACCAGTTGCAGCACGGCGGGGTGGAGCGGGTCGTAAAGGTGCGCCACGCTGTCGTCGGTGCGGTCGATGGCCAGGGTGTACTGGATCAGGTCGTTGGTGCCGATGGAGAGGAAGTCCAGGTGCTTGGCGAAAACGTGGGCCGCCAGCGCCGCGGCGGGAATTTCGATCATGCCGCCGACGGGGAGGTTGTCGTCGAAGGGAATATTCTCCTCCAGCAGGCTCTGTTTGGCGTACGCGAGCAGATGAAAGGCCTGGTTCAGCTCGGCCAGCGACGACAGCATGGGGATCAGCAGCTTGATTTTGCCGTAATGCGAGGCGCGCAGGATGGCGCGCAGCTGGGTGTGAAACAGTTGCGGTTCGGCCAGGCACAGGCGGATGGCGCGCAGCCCCAGGGCCGGGTTGGCGCTGACGCTTTCCGCGCCGGACAGCTGCTTGTCCGCGCCCAGATCGAGGGTGCGGATGGTGACCGGGAAACCATGCATTTCTTCCGCCACGCGGCGGTAGGCCAGAAACTGCTCCTCCTCGCCCGGCAGGCCGCGCCGGTTGAGGAACAGGAATTCACTGCGGAACAGGCCGATGCCGGTGGCGCCGTTGGCCTTCACGTCGCCGATGTCGTCCGGCAGTTCGATGTTGGCGTGCAGTTCCACTTCCGTGCCGTCCAGGGTCGTGGCCCGGGTGGACTTGAGGCGTCTGAGTTTCTGCTTTTCCAGTTCCCACTGGCTCTGGCGCAGCTTGTATTCGGCCAGAACCGTCTTGTCCGGATTGACGATGACGATGCCCTGGCTGCCATCGACAATGATCAGTTCGCGCTCGCGGATCAGGCTGCGCGCATGGTGCAGCGCCACGATGGACGGGATGTTCAGGCTGCGCGCGAGGATCGCGGTGTGGGAAGTGGTGCCGCCGACATCGGTGACAAAGGCGGCAAACTGGTGCTGTTTGAACAGCATCATGTCGGAGGGGGAAAGGTCGTGCGCCACCAGGATGCTGGTCTGATCCGGGCTGGCCAGGCCGGGTGTATGCAGGGTGGCGTGCCCGAGCAGGGATTTCAGCACCCGCTCCACCACCTGCACCACGTCCGCCTTGCGCTCGCGCAGGTAGTCGTCCTCGATCTGGTCGAACTGTGCCAGCAGGGTGTCCATCTGCTGCTTCAATGCCCATTCGGCATTGACGCGCTGGGTTTCGATGCGTTCCTTGGGCGCGGTCGAAAGGGTCGGGTCGCTCAGGATCAGGATGTGCAGGTCGAGGAAGGCATCAAACTCCGCCGGCGCATGGGCGGGAATGTTGTTGCGCAGTTCCTTGAGTTCCTCCAGGGTGGTCTGGATCGCGGCATCGAAGCGGGCGATTTCCTCGGGTATCTTTGCCTTGAGCAGCCCGTACTGCGGCACGTCGAGGCCGACGTGCGAGATGAGGTGAGCATGGCCGATGGCGATGCCGCCCGAGACGGCGACGCCATGCATGGTAAAGCTCATGCAACCCTCAGGTGAGGGGTGAGGGGTGTACCCGCAAGGGGCATCCCCGCCGGGAGTGGAGCCAAAGGCTCTCGCTCCGGCGTGAATGGGTGAGGAGTGCAAACCCTCATTCGCCTTCTCCGAACTTGTCGTTGATCAGGCCGACCAGCGCCTGCATCGCCTGTTCTTCATCCTCGCCCTCGGTTTCGATGCCGATGATCGCGCCCTTGGCTGCGGCCAGCATCATCACGCCCATGATGCTTTTGGCGTTGATGCGCTTGCCATTGCGGCTGAGCCAGATCTGGCTCTTGTGCTGTCCGGCGGTCTGGGTGAGCTTGGCCGAGGCGCGCGCGTGCAGCCCCAGCTTGTTGGTGATTTCAACGTCCCGTTGCAACATGACAGGCTTCCATGGTGGTGTGGATGATGCCATCGTGGCCGCCGGAAAGGGCTTTTCCCACCACGGTGGCAAGAGGCTCGTCGCGATAGGTGAGCGCCCGCACCAGCATCGGGAGGTTGACCCCGGCAATGCCCTCCACCCGGCCCGGCTCCAGCAGGCGGCAGGTGATGTTGGTGGGCGTGGCGCCGTAGATGTCGGACAGGATCAGCACGCCGTCGCCCTGATCGAGCTGGCGCAGCATTTCCCTGGCCTGGGGCAAAATCGCCACCGGGTCGTCGTGGATGGTGACACCGAGTTGCTGCAGATTAAGCGGGCGGCTGCCCATGACATGGCTGGCGCAGTGGATCA
>PQAG01000230.1 GCA_003104895.1 Nitrosomonadales bacterium | reverse complement strand
GTGTGGCGGCAACACCACCATTGTCGCTTACCTGGATGGCTCCGACCCCATTTATGCGGGTGCCGTGCCTTCGGCAAATGCGATTTCCGTGTTAAGCCTTTCTACCGTCAGCAGTGTTAAAAATGGCACTAACAATGACTGGGGAATATGGATTTCCACCAATGAAATATTTGACCGGATCAAGCGACGCAGCGATTTTGTGACGGATGTTGCAAATATGCTTAACGACATCAGGGATCAGGCTTCAAAAACCACCAGCTGCACCGCTAGTTCAATCAAGAATCCAAAACCAGGCATAGTTGAACCAGATGTTCTATTGAAGAATATTGGTTTTGCACCTGATATCAGCCAGTCGTGTATTGTCTCCGATGCGGCACGGCGCAAGGTCGTGTTCGACAACTGGCGCACCAATGTGCTTTATGCAGTATGTTCCGGAGGAACGGCTTGTCTGACGGTGAACGGTGATGCCAACTGTGCCGCGGCGGCAATATTCAGCGGAGAGAAGGTCAGCGGTAAATTGCGCCCTTCAAGTAAAGCAAGCGATTACCTTGAAGGCGCCAATTATTCTGCATTTACTAGTGCTTCTACAATATTGGGTGGTACAGGGCCATATTCATACACGCTTTCCTCTGCAGATATTGCTTTGTGTATCCCGCCTGCCTTGTCCACTTGTTCAGCAAACGCGGCGATCCTGCTTTCAAAGGTCAACGGGTCAGGAAATGACTGCAAGTCAGGAAGCACGGTGCTTCAATCCTGTATTGATGCAGCCAGCCAGCTGGCCTCCTGTTCCTGTTCGGCCGATGCCCAGGCATTTATTACACCGCCTTGTATCAATAATCTGAATCCATCGGCTTGCCAAGCCGCTATCAGCCATTTGCAGGCATGCTCGTCATGAAGCAAAAAGGATTTAGCCTGATCGAGTTGGCGATCGTGCTGGCAGTGCTGGCTTTGCTGCTGGGAGGACTGCTGGTGCCGCTGACCATGCAGATCGAGCAGCAACGTATCCGGGAAACGCAGAAAATGCTTGAGGATGCCAAGGAGGCAATAATCGGGTTTGCAATAGCGAATGGGCGGCTGCCATGTCCCGCATCAATTTCAAGCAATGGTCAGGAGAGCTTCGATACGGCCGCGGGAGGGAGTGCTGCCAATGGAAAATGTTCAAATTTCTTCAATGGCTTTCTGCCAGCGGTGACCCTGGGGATTAGCCCGGTTGATGCCAACGGGTATGCAGTCGATGCATGGGGTCTTACGCAGAACCGGATACGCTATGCAGTCACTACGGCCAACAATAATGCCTTTACTACCACTGGTGGGATGGCAGCCACTACCATGAGTGTATTGCTTCCAGATCTGCGGGTATGCGTCACTGCCACAGGAACCACTGCCGCTAACTGTGGAACAGCGACCAGCCTTGCCAACAATGCCATTGCCGTTGTCTATTCGCTGGGGAAAAATGCGGCGACAGGGGGGGCTGGCTTGGACGAAGCAGCCAATCTCAACGGGGATGCGGTATTCATCAGCCATACTCCCGCAGCCAGCACAGCGGCCAATGGCGAATTCGACGATCTCGTGACCTGGCTTTCTCCCAGCATCCTGTTCAACCGCATGGTTGCTGCAGAAAAATTGCCGTAAGGGCTTATTCCCCCGCCACTGTCATCTGCCCCACCAGAATCGAGCCGCACTGCCGCGCGCCGCGCACCAGCACGTCGTTGCCCACGGCCACGATGTTGCGGAACATGTCCTTGAGGTTGCCGGCGATGGTGATTTCTTCCACCGGGTACTGGATTTTTCCGCCTTCCACCCAGAAACCCGCCGCGCCGCGCGAATAGTCGCCGGTGACCGGATTCACGCCCTGTCCCAGCAGTTCCGTGACCAAGAGGCCGCGGTCCATGGTTTTGAGCAGGGCGGCGAAATCCTGGCCKGTGTCCGCCAGGATCAGGTTGTGGCTGCCTCCGGCGTTGCCTGTGCTGGCCATGCCGAGCTTGCGCGCCGAATAGCTGGAGAGGAAATAGCCCTGCACCACGCCGTCCYTGATCACGTCGCGGCTTTTGGTGGCGACGCCTTCATTRTCRAAKGGGCTGCTGGCSAGGCCTTTSKKCAGGTGGGGCAGTTCCCGCARCTGGATGAARGGGGCGAAGAYTKCCTTGCCCAGGCTGTCGAGSAGGAAKGAGGATTTGCGGTACAGGCTGCYGCCGCTGACCGCGCCGACGAAGCTGCCGATCAGGCCGGAGGCGAGGGATGCGTCGAACAGCACCGGCACCTGCATGGTCTTGAGCTTGCGCCCATCTAGACGGCGCACGGTGCGCTCGCCCGCCATGCGCCCCACGGCGGCGGTGTTGTCCAGGTCGGCGGCGGCGCGCGCGGTGGTGTACCAGTAGTCGCGCTGCATGCCCTGCTCCGATTCCGCCACCACCGCGCAACTGATGCCCTGGCGCGTGGTGGGGTAGCCGCCGATGAAGCCGAGGCTGTTGGCGTACACGAACAGGGATTCGTGGGTGGAAACCGAGGCGCCTTCGGAATTGTTGATGCGCTTGTCCACGCCCATCGCCGCCGCTTCGCACTCCTGCGCCAGCACGATGGCCTGCTCCACCGGCAGTTCCCAAGGGTGGTAGAGGTCGAGTTCGGGGATTTCCTTGGCCAGCAGGGTTTCGTCGGCCAGACCGGCAAAATCGTCGCTGGCGGTGTGCCGGGCGATGCTGCAGGCCGCCTTCACGGTATCGCGGATGGCCTCCGGCGACAGGTCGGAGGTGCTGGCATGGCCGCGCCGCTGGCCGAAATACACCGTGACGCCGAGGCCCTTGTCGCGGTTGTATTCGATGGTCTCCACTTCGTTGTGGCGCACCGTGACATTCTGGCCGAAACCCTGCGAGACTTCCGCTTCACAGGCGCTGGCGCCGTCCTTTTTTGCCTGACTGAGAATGTCCTGGGAAATCTGCTGGAGGGTGGCGAAAGAATGGCTAAAGCGGGAATCCTGCACGGTGACCTCGGTGGTATGGTTTGCCTCAGCAACACACCATCCCCCTCTCCCCGCCCTCCCCCCTGTTGCCTGAGCGTAGCCGAAGGCAGGGGGAGGGCAGGGTGGGGGCAAAAGCGCGGCTGAAAGCGGGCTGAAATGCGGTTATGATAGCAACTTTAATCAGCGAAGCGAAACCATGCAGGACAGCGATCAGCCGGAATACGAAGAAATCAGCAGATCCCAGCGCAAGCGCGAGGTGGAGGCCCTGCAGGCGGTTGGCGAGCGTCTCATTGCACTGAACGCTTCCCAGCTCGGCCAGCTCGACCTTCCCGACAACCTGCGCGACGCCGTGCGCGAGGCCAGGCGCCTGACCGCCAACGGAGCCATCCGCCGCCAGAAGCAATACATCGGCAAGCTCATGCGCAACGTCGATCCGGCGCCGATCGTGGCCAAGTTCGCCGAGTGGGACGGCACCAGCCGCGAGCAGGCGGCCAGGTTCCACCAGCTGGAACGCTGGCGCGACCGGCTGCTGGCCGACGACAAGGCCATCAGCGACCTGGTGCTGGCACATCCCCGCGCCGACGTGCAGCGCCTGCGCACGCTGATCCGCAATGCGCACAAGGAACAGGCCGCAGGCAAGCCGCCCAGGAGCAGCCGCGAGCTGTTCAAGGAACTGCGCCAGCTGATGCTCGCGGAAGCCGCACCGGCTCAAGAAGCAGAAAACGAAGAAGACACTCAACAGGAAGACTGACCATGCCCGTGAATCTAGCCCCGCTTGAGGCGGACCAACTATTGCCCGTGAAGGGCGTTTCCCTCGGCATCGCCGAAGCCGGCATCAAGAAGGCCAACCGTCGTGATCTTCTGGTCATGCGCCTGGGCGACCAAGCCCGCGTGGCCGGGGTGTTCACCCTGAACCGCTTCTGCGCCGCGCCGGTGACCCTGTGCCGCCAGCATCTGGCTGGCGGCAAGGCCATCCGCGCGCTGGTGGTGAACACCGG
>PQAG01000229.1 GCA_003104895.1 Nitrosomonadales bacterium | reverse complement strand
TGTGCAGCCTGCTGCTGGCCGGCTGCGGCCACAAGGGCCCGCTTTACCTGCCGCCTCCGCCTTCCGCCCCGCAACAGGACCAGAAATGAACGCTTTTCAAATCATCAACGGCGAACTCCACGCCGAATCCGTTCCATTAAGCAAGGTTGCAGCACAGTTTGGCACGCCCTGCTACGTCTATTCGCGCGCCGCGCTGACCCAGGCTTACCAGGCGTTTGACAGCGCGCTCTCGGGACGGGAGCACCTGGTTTGCTACGCCGTCAAGGCCAACCCCAACCTGGCCATTCTCAACCTGTTCGCGCGCCTGGGCGCAGGCTTCGACATTGTTTCCGGCGGCGAGCTGCAGCGGGTGCTGGCGGCCGGCGGCGAAGCTGGGAAAGTGGTGTTTTCCGGCGTGGGCAAGACGGCCGCTGAAATGCGCCAGGCTCTCGAAGCCGGCATCCTGTGCTTCAACGTCGAATCGGAAAGCGAGCTGCTGCGGCTCGACCAGGTTGCGGGAAGCCTGGGCAAGTCCGCGCCGGTGAGCCTGCGCGTCAACCCCGACGTGGACCCCAAGACCCACCCCTACATCTCCACCGGCCTCAAGGGCAACAAGTTCGGCGTCGCCTACCAGGAAGCCCCGCGCCTCTACCATCTGGCAAGCACCCTGCCGCATATTTCCATCCAGGGCATCGACTGCCATATCGGTTCGCAAATCACCGAAGTCTCGCCTTTCGCCGATGCGCTCGACAAGGTGCTGGATCTCGTCGACCGCCTCCAGCAGGACGGCATCAACCTGCACCACCTGGACCTTGGCGGCGGAATAGGCATTCGCTACCAGGATGAAAACCCGCCTTTGCCGGAGGAATATGCAAGAACCCTGCTGGCGCGGCTTGGCCAGCGCCAGCACAAGATCATCATCGAGCCCGGCCGCGCCCTGGCCGGCAACGCCGGTTTGTTGCTCACCCGGGTGGAATACCTGAAGCACGGCGAAGCCAAGAATTTCGCCATCGTCGATGCCGCCATGAACGACCTCGCCCGCCCCGCCCTGTACGACGCCTACCACGCCATCCTGCCGGTCAATTCAGGCACGGGCGCAGCGCAGAACTACGAAATCGTCGGGCCGGTGTGCGAGAGCGGCGACTTCCTCGGCCACGACCGCGAGCTCGTGCTGGCCGAGGGCGATCTGCTGGCGGTCATGTCGGCCGGGGCCTACGGCATGAGCATGAGCTCCAACTACAACACCCGCCCGCGCGCCGCGGAAGTCATGGCCGACGGGGACAAGGTCTACCTGGTGCGCGAACGCGAGCTGATTGCCCAGCTTTTCGCCGGCGAAAAACGGCTGCCAGGCTAGAAAAACCTTTAAGGAACCCCGTTTGCTCAATCTCCTGCTTGCCCCTGCGCTGGGCGCACTGGCAGTTGCCGGGTTCGCGCCTTTCTACTGGTTTCCTCTGACCATCCTGGCGCTGGCCGGGCTGTTCCACCTCTGGATCAATGCAACCAGCGCAAAGCGGGCCGTCCTCGACGGCTTCACTTTCGGCCTGGGTTTTTTCGGCACCGGGGTGAGCTGGATTTATGTCAGCCTGCATGATTTTGGCGGCATGCCTTTGGCAGCCGCGGTGGCGGCCACTGCGCTCTTCTGCACGCTGCTGTCTCTCTTCCCGGCGCTGGCGGGAGGGCTGCAGGGGCGATTCAGGAACATTCCGGCCAGCCTGCGCCTGCTGGCGCTGATACCCGCTCTGTGGGCCCTGAGCGAATGGATGAGAGGCTGGGTCCTGACCGGTTTCCCCTGGCTGGCGGTTGGCTATTCGCAAGTTCCATCCAGCCCCTTGTCCGGTTTCGCCCCGCTGCTCGGGGTCTATGGCGTCTCGCTGGCAGCGGCGCTGTGCGCGGGGGCGCTGTCACTGCTGGCGGCAGGAGAACAGCGCCGCCGGGCGGCCATCGTGCTCCTGCTTGTGCTAGGCTCCGGCTGGGCGCTGAAACAGGTGCAGTGGGTCGAAGCCTCCGGCGCCCCGGTAACGGTATCGCTGCTGCAGGGCAACATCGAGCAGAGCATGAAATGGCGCCCCGAAAAGGCCCGCGCCACGCTGCAGACCTATGCCGGCCTGGCTGCCGAAAGCCGGGGCCAGCTGATCATCATGCCGGAAACCGCCCTGCCCATGTTCGTCGCCGGCCTGCCTCCTTTTTATCTCGACCGGCTCAAAGTATTGGCGCAGCAGCGCGGCGCCGACCTGGTATTCGGCGCGCCAGAGGAAGGCAGGGGCGGCGAGTATTTCAACAGCGCATTCAGCCTGGGAACCTCGCCGCCGCAGACTTACCGCAAATCCCACCTGGTGCCGTTTGGCGAGTTCCTGCCGCTGCGCCCCCTGCTCGACTGGGTGCTGAATATCCTGCACATCCCMCTCTCCGACTTTTCCCGCGGCGCCGAAGTGCAGCAGCCGATGGCCGTTGCCGGGCAGAAACTGGCGGTGGATATCTGCTACGAAGACGTCTTCGGGGAAGAAATCATCCGCCAGCTGCCGCAGGCGACAATTCTGGCAAACCTTACCAACGACGCCTGGTTCGGCCACTCCATCGGTCCCTGGCAGCATCTGCAGATTGCCCAGATGCGCGCCCTGGAAAGCGGGCGCACCATGGTGCGCGCCACCAATACCGGCGTAACCGCCATCATCGACCCGCGCGGAAAAGTGAAAAAGCAGGCGCCCACTTTCACAACCACGATTCTGGAAGGGCAGGCGCAGGGCTTCCAGGGCAGCACCCCCTTCATCCGTTTCGGCAACCTGCCTGCGCTGCTGCTGGCGGTCTTGCTGCTGATTGCGGCCTGGCGGCTCAGGCCTTGAGCTGGCTCTGCTACCTGCTGGAATGCGCCGACGGCACGCTTTACACCGGCATCACCAACGACCTGGACAAACGTCTCGACGCACACAACGGCGGCACCGCCTCCAAGTACACCCGCTCCCGCCTGCCGGTGCGTCTGGTTTATGCCGAGCCCCACGCCGACCGCTCTTCCGCCTCGCGGCGCGAAGCGGCGCTGAAGAAAATGAGCCGCACTGCCAAGCTGGCTCTGGCAGCGGAAAACGCAAAAAACACAGGTTCTCCATCTCCCGCAAACGGTAATACAATAGCCACTCCGTGAACTCATGGTAAACACGGGTTTCACGATTGACCCCCAACCAACGAACAGGTTGGCGCCGTGCACATCACCCAACCGAAGGAGCGACAATATGAAATTGCGTTATCTGGCTGCAGCAGCATTTTCCACTTCCATCGCCTTCCCCGCCGTGGCCGACGACATGGCGAAATACCAGGACGAAGCGCGCAAGACCGCCAAGGAATTCGTTACCCAGCTGGGCGGCGAACTGAAAAAGGAAATGGAAGCCAACGGGCCAGGCGCTGCCATCAAGGTGTGCCGCAATGTGGCACCCGCCATCGCTTCCGAGCTGTCTCGCAAGAACGGCTGGCATGTGGGCCGTGTATCGCTGAAAGTACGCAACCCGCTGCTGGGAACGCCGGATGCGTGGGAGCAGAAAGTGCTGGCCGATTTCGACCGTCGCCTCGAGAAGGAAAACCCCGCCAACATGGATTTTGCCGAAATCGTCAGCGAGCCGCAGGGCAAGTATTTCCGCTACATGAAGGCCATCCCCATTCAGGATGCCTGCCTCAAGTGCCACGGCACGGATGAGGCCCGCGCCCAAGCTGCCAAGGACGCCCTGGCCGCCGATTACCCGCACGACAAGGCCACCGGCTACACCCTGGGCCAGTTGCGCGGCGCCGTCACCATCAAGCGTCCGCTGTTCTAGATTTCACCCAATGGGGCGGCCTCCCCGCCCCATTCCCGCCCCCCCGGAAATGCAGTAAAATCAGCCTTTTCCCCTATATTGTCTGTTTTCATGCTGAGCTTTCAACAAATCATCCTGACCCTGCAGGAATACTGGGACAAGCAGGGCTGCGCCCTGCTCCAGCCCTACGACATGGAAGTGGGCGCCGGCACCAGCCACACTGCCACCTTCCTGCGCGCGATCGGCCCGGAGCCGTGGCGCGCCGCCTACGTCCAGCCTTCGCGCCGCCCCAAGGACGGCCGCTATGGCGAGAACCCCAACCGCCTGCAGCATTACTACCAGTTCCAGGTGGTGCTCAAGCCGGCACCGGAAAACATCCTGGAGCTGTACCTCGGTTCGCTGGAAGCGCTCGGCTTCGACCTGAAAAAGAACGACATCCGCTTCGTCGAGGACGACTGGGAAAATCCCACGCTGGGCGCCTGGGGGCTGGGCTGGGAGGTGTGGCTGAACGGCATGGAAGTGACCCAGTTCACCTATTTCCAGCAGGTCGGCGGCATCGACTGCAGGCCGATCACCGGCGAGATCACCTACGGCCTGGAGCGGCTGGCGATGTACCTGCAGTCTGTCGAGAACGTGTTCGACCTGACCTGGACCAAGGGGTTGACCTACCGCGACGTCTACCACCAGAACGAGGTGGAGCAGTCGACCTACAACTTCGAACACAGCGACGTGGAATTCCTGCTCACCGCCTTCAATGCCCACGAGAAGCAGGCCAAACACCTGATGGAAAGCCGGCTTGCACTGCCCGCCTACGAGCAGGTGCTGAAAACCGCCCACACCTTCAACCTGCTGGATGCGCGCGGCGCCATTTCGGTGACCGAACGCGCCGCCTACATCGGCCGCATCCGCAACCTGGCTAGAGCCGTCGCTCAGAGCTACCTGGATAGCCGCGCCAGGCTGGGCTTCCCGATGGCCCCCAGGGAATGGGCGAATGAAATACTGGCAAAACTTGAACAGAAGGCGCCCGCCCTGAGCGCARTCGAAGGGGCATGAACATGAAGAATCTACTGGTCGAGCTGTTCGTCGAAGAGCTGCCGCCCAAGGCGCTGAAGAAGCTGGGCGAGGCCTTCGCCGCCGCCATTGCGGATTCCCTCAAGGCGCAGGGGCTGGCCGCGGCCGACGCCGCCGTCACGCCGTTCGCCTCTCCGCGCCGCCTGGCGGTGCAGGTGGCCGGCGTGGCCGCCCAGGCTGCGGACAAGCCGGTGTCGCACAAGCTGATGCCGGTGAACGTGGGCCTGGACGCCAATGGCCAGGCCACGCCCGCGCTGTTGAAGCGGCTCGCCGCGCTGGGGCTGGATGCCTCGATTGTGCCGGGCCTCAAGCGCGCCAGCGACGGCCCTTCGACAGGGCTCAGGGCAGACAAGGGCGAAGCGCTGTTTTTCGACAGCGTGGCCAAGGGCGCGGCCCTGGTGGAAGGCCTCCAGAAGGCGCTGGACGAGACACTGGCCAAGCTGCCGATACCGAAAGTGATGACTTACCAGCTGCATGAAAACTGCGCACAGCCTGGCTGGAGCAGCGTCAATTTCGTGCGTCCTGTGCACGGCCTGGTGGCCCTGCACGGCGCCGAGGTGGTCCCGGTGAACGCGCTCGGCCTGACTGCCGGCCGCACCACACAGGGCCACCGCTTCGAGGCGAAGGTCAGCCCGGTGAGCCTCCGGGATGCCGGCAGCTATGCAGACCAGATGGAAAGCGAGGGCGCGGTGATCGCCAGCTTCGAGACGCGCCGCGCCGACATCCTGCGCCAGCTGCATGAGGCGGCGGCGAAGATCGGCGGCACTTCGGCCGGGCTCAGTGCAGGCGTGAAGCCGGTGGAAGACGAGGCCCTGCTGGACGAGGTCACCGCCCTGGTGGAGCGCCCCAACGTGCTGGTCGGCCGCTTCGACCCGGAATTCCTCGGCGTGCCGCAGGAATGCCTGATCCTGACCATGAAGGCCAACCAGAAATATTTCCCGCTGCTGGATGCAGCCGGCAAGCTGACCAACCAGTTCCTGATCGTGTCCAACATCAGCCCGGCCGATGCGTCCGCGGTGACCGGCGGCAACGAGCGCGTGGTGCGCCCGCGCCTGGCCGACGCCAAGTTCTTCTTCGACCAGGACCGCAAGAAAACCCTTGATTCTCGTGTTTCGAAGCTCGGCAATGTGGTCTACCACAACAAGCTCGGCACCCAGCTCGAGCGGGTCCAGCGCGTGCGCAAGCTGGCCGGGGAGATCGCCCGCCACCTCAAGTCGGACGTGGAAAAAACCGAGCGCGCCGCCTGGCTGGCCAAGGCCGACCTGCTGACCGACATGGTGGGCGAATTTCCCGAGCTGCAGGGCATCATGGGGCAATACTATGCGCTGCACGACGGCGAGGCGCCGGAAGTGGCGCGCGCCATCGAGGCCCATTACCATCCCCGCTATGCCGGCGATTCCCTGCCACAGGACAACATTGGAGCGGCGGCGGCCCTGGCCGACAAGCTGGACACCCTGGTGGGCATCTACGGGATCGGCCTGGCGCCGACCGGCGACAAGGACCCCTTCGGCCTGCGCCGACACGCCCTGGGCATCCTGCGCATCCTGATCGAAATGCAGCTGCCGCTGGACCTGTTATCCCTGCTGCATCTGGCCAGGGCGCAATTTTCCGGCGAGGTTGTGGCGGAAAGCGTGGCGCTGGACGTGCATGCCTTCATGCTCGAACGCCTGAGGAATTACCTGCGCGACAAAAACTTTGAAGTGGGCGAAATCGAGGCGGTCGTGAGCCAGACCCCGACGCGCATCGACCTGGTCATCCCGCGCCTGGAAGCAGTGCGCGAATTCGGCAGGCTGCCCGAAGCCGCCGCCCTGGCCGCCGCCAACAAACGCATCCAGAATATCCTGAAAAAGACCGATACCCCCAGCGGCAATGCTGACCTGGCCCTCATGCAGGAAGACGCCGAGCGCGACCTGCTGGCGGTGGTCAGCCAGCTTGCGCCACAGGTCACGGCCCTGCTCCAGAACGAGGACTATACCGGCGCGTTGACCCGGCTGGCAGGCGCGCGCGCGGCCGTGGACAGCTTTTTCGACAGCGTGATGGTGATGGTGGATGAGCCGCTGATGCGCAACAACCGCCTTGCCCTGCTCAAATCCCTGGGCGACCTGATGAACCGGGTGGCGGATATTTCCAAATTGGCCAGTTAGGAGTGAAGAGTGAGGAGTGAGGAGCAAAGGCGGCGCGGGATGATTTTACCCCTCACCCCTCACTCTTCACTCCTCGCTTACCAGCCATGAAACTTATCATTCTAGACCGCGACGGCGTAGTCAATTTCGACTCCGACCAATTCATCAAGAGCCCGGATGAATGGAAGCCCATTCCCGGCAGCCTGGAAGCCATTGCCCGCCTCAACCAGGCCGGGTACCGCGTGGTGCTGGCCACCAACCAGTCCGGCATCGGGCGCGGCCTGTTCGACATGGCCACGCTCAACGCCATACACGACAAGATGCACAAGGCCCTGGCCCAGGTGGGCGGGCGCATCGACGCGCTGTTCTTCTGCCCCCACGCGGCGGATTCCAAATGCGATTGCCGCAAGCCCAATTCCGGCATGTTCGAGGAAATCAGCAAGCGCTTCAACATGGAGCTGGACGGCGTGCCAGCTATCGGCGACTCTCTGCGCGACCTGCAGGCGGCCTCAGCCCTGGGCGCACAGCCCATCCTGGTGCGTACCGGCAAGGGCGAGAAAACCCTTGCCGCCGGCAATCTGCCTGAAGGCACGCTGGTATTCACCGATCTGGCGGAAGCGGTGCAGCACCTGATCACCCGCAACGCATGATGATCTGGCTGCGCTCCTCCCTTTATGCGCTGGGGCTGCTCATTGCCACCCCGGTCTTTTCCACCCTCGCCCTGCTGGCTTTTCCCCTGCACCCGCTCACCCGCTCGCGCATCATTTCCGGCTGGGCCAGGATCATGCTTTGGTGGGCAAGGCTCACCTGCGGCCTGACTTATCGCGTCCTTGGCGCGGAAAACATCCCTGACCATCCCTGCGTCATTCTCTCCAAGCACCAGTCGGCATGGGAAACCATGGCGTTCCAGCGCATCTTTCCGCCGGTGGTGTGGGTGATGAAAAGGGAATTGCTCAGAATCCCTTTTTTCGGCTGGGGCCTGGCCATGACCAGTCCGATCGCCATCGACCGCAGCGCCGGCAAGGAAGCGCTCAGACAGGTCACAGAGCAGGGCAAGGCGCGGCTGGCGAAAGGCTTCTGGGTGGTGGTTTTCCCGGAAGGAACGCGGGTCAGGCCGGGCGTGAGGGGCAAATACAACATTGGCGGCGCCTTTCTTGCCACCCACAGCGGCGCAACCGTCCTGCCGGTGGCGCACAACGCAGGCGAGTTCTGGGGCAAGAACGCTTTCCTGAAACATCCCGGCACCATCACCCTGAGCATAGGCCAGCCCATCCAGGCGGAGGGGATGAAAGCCGGGGAACTGAACAGCCAGGTGGAAGCCTGGATCGAGCAGGAAATGCAGCGCATCGCGCGCGATTTTGAAGGCGGACCGCTTGCGCCACCGTCTCGTCCTCGGTAGCGAGGAAATCCCCTATCTGCTGCGGCGCAGCCCGAGGCGCCGCAGCATCGGCCTCAGGATCGACCCTGCCGGGCTGACCGTCAGCGTTCCCGCGCGCCTGCCGCAGCATGAATGGGAAAGGGTCCTGCTGAAAAAATCCGCCTGGATTCTCGCCCGGCTCGATGAAATGCGCAGCCACGCCACGCCGCCCTTCATCTGGCAGGCTGGCCAGATGCTGCCTTTTCTCGGCAGCCCGATCGAGCTGGCCGTGGAACACGGCAGCACAAGGATTCGCCCTCAGCTTGCAGAAGGCGTGCTGCGCGTGCTCATGCCCGAGCCGCACGACCCCGGCGCGCTGGGAAACCGGGTCCTGCAATGGTACCGGCGCGAAGCCATGGCATTCTTCCAGCACCGGGTTGCCGTTTATGCGCGCCAGCTTGGCGTCGAGGTGTCACGCCTCTGCCTCAGCAACGCGCGCACCCGCTGGGGAAGCTGCACCAGCACCGGAATCATCCGCCTCAACTGGCGTCTGATCAAGGCGCCGCCGCCTGTCATCGATTATGTCGTGGCACACGAACTTGCGCACCGCATCGAAATGAATCACTCGCCCGCATTCTGGCAAACCGTATCCCAGCTCTGCCCGGACTACACGGAACTGCGCGCCTATCTGAAAACGCACTCGGCGCACTACCACCGGTTCTGACAAATTTGGGCCCTGCCTGCAAGGCGGTTCGCGAAGCAGTGCCAATGAATGCTGGTGCCAGCATCGCTTTCATCGGGGGCCCGGATGGGTATAAGATTGAATTCATAGAAAAAGCAGTACACACAAGAAACAACGTACGGGGGAGAATCAAAATGAAACCTAGTGTGCTACGCAATCTGATGCTGTCGTTCCTGGCACTCGGCCTGGTRATGGGCGGAGTGTTCCCGGTGTTTGCCAATCTCTTCGTGGAATGGAAACCCGGCATGCTGGTGTGGTTCRCGGTCAGCGCACTGGCGGCGGGCGCCATTGTCGGGCTGGCCAACTACTGGCTGGTGAACTGGGTGCTGCTGTCCAAGCTCCGGCGCATCTCCCAGGTCGCCACGGCCATCAGCAACAAGGACATCAGCCATACCTGCACCATGGAAAGCCATGACACGATCGGCGAGATCATCAACGGCTTCAACAAGATGGCGGAGAACCTGCGCGACCTGATTGGCGAAGTGGCGAACATGAGCGGCCACGTCAGCCGCGACGCCAGCACCATCCAGGGACTCATGGCGGGGGTGCGCAACCGCTTTGATGCCCAGCAGCGGACCGTCGGCAGCATCAATTCCAGCACCGAAACCCTGTCTGATACCGTAGCGCAAATCTCCGGCAGCGCCAGCCAGGTTTCTGAGGCGGCGCGCAATGCCTCCAATCTGGCGAAGTCCGGCGGCAACATCGTGCAGGAAACCATTCAGGGCATGCGCCAGATCAACGAGTCGGTCACCCTCGGCTCTTCGGCCGTGGACAGTCTGGGCCGCAAGTCCGACGAAATTGGCGCCATCGTGGCGGTAATCAACGGGATCGCGGAACAGACCAACCTTCTTGCCCTGAATGCCGCCATCGAAGCGGCGCGCGCCGGCGAGCAGGGCCGCGGTTTCGCGGTGGTGGCGGATGAAGTGCGCAAACTCGCGGAAAAAACCGCCCAGGCCACTCAGGAAATCAGCGGCATGATCCAGAGCGTGCAGCAGGAAACCCGCAATGCCATTACCACCATGCAAAGCGGCACAGAACAGGTGCGCGGCGGCGTGGAAAAGGCCACCGAAGCGGGCCGCGCACTGCAGGAAATCGTCCTCTCCGTGGAACGGGTATCGGAAATGATCGAGCGCATCGCCACCGGGGCGGCGTCCCAGAACCAGATGGTGTCGGAAGTCCGCAGCCACGTCGACGAGATCAGCCGGATGGTGCAGGACGCTTCCACCGACACCATGACCGGCGAACAGGCCACCGCCGAACTGGCCAGCCTCTCAGCGGAACTGGATCAGGTAATCAAGCAGTTCAGGTTGCGCTGAACTCGCGTGAGGTATCGCGGTGGAACTGGACATTGTTGCGGCCATTGCGCTTGGCGTGAAACATGGTATGGTCGGCCGCTGCCAGCAGCGACTCGGTGTTGCCCGCATCGTCCGGATAAACCGCGAAACCGATACTCAGCGTAGGGAAAATTTCCTGCCCCTCCGCTTCCACCGGCTGGCGCCCCGCCTCCATCAGGCGCGCAGCAATGCGGCGCACATCCGCTTCCTGAGCGGCATCCGGCAGCAGCACCACAAATTCGTCGCCTCCCCAGCGGCAAAGCGTATCCATTTCCCGCAAGGCGCCCTGCAATCTCTGGCTCAGGGTCTGCAAAACAATGTCCCCAGCCCGATGCCCGAGCGTGTCGTTGATCTGCTTGAARCGGTCGAGATCGATAAATCCCAGGGCGACTTTTGAACCATTGCGCTGCGCCCGGATGATTGCCTGCTGGAGATGGTCATGCAGCAATAGCCTATTCGGGAGGCTGGTCAGCGGATCATGCAGGGCCAGCCGGGTGATGCGCTTCTGCTCCAGGTACGATGCCGTGACATCGCGCAGGATGCCGCGCATGCAGGTCACATGCCCCTGAGGAGAACAATGCGCAAGCAGGCGCGCCTCGACCCATAGATATTCCCCGTTCTTTCTGCCCAGACGAAAACGCAGGGTATTACCCGGCTCTTTCGACCCCGCCTCCAGTTTGCCAAGCATGGCTTGGACTTCGCCCTGATCTTCGGGATGCACAAACTGCAGCAGCGACTTCTCGTGCGGCACACGCCCCGACTTCTCGCCGCCGCGCAGCTTCTCCCAGCCGGAGCTGACATTGGTGAGCTTGCCCTCGGGCGTCATGTCGATGATGGCTTCTTCCAGCAGATCCAGCGTATCCAGCATGGTCTGGCGCCTTGCCTCGGCCTGCATCTGCACAGTCACGTCGCGGATCAGCGCCACCAGATGCACGGCCTGGCCGCTCTCGGATGGAACCGTTTGCAGCCTGCCGGTGAAATACTGGTCGCCCAGCACATCCTCCAGGGCAAAATCCACCACATCGCTTTTGCCGCTGGCCAGCACATGCGGGGCAGCGCTCAGCAGGGCCTGCGCCATGCCGGCGGGCAAAGCCGAGTTGAGGGATTTTCCCGGGCTGGTGGCAGAGGGCAGCAGTCCGTGGTCAGACCAGACATTGTGAATCTCGCCGCCCGCATCGAACTCGATGACGATATCCTCGGTGGCGCCCACCAGCACCCGCAAACGCGACTCGCTGGCGCGCAGGCTGTGTTCCATGCGCTGCCGCGCCAGCATGGCGGAAAAATTGTTGGCCGCAACGCACAGGATGTCGATTTCCATCGGCAGCCAGTCATGCTTCTCGCGCTGGCTGAAGAAGCCAAGAAAGCCGGACATCTCTCCGCCCACCAGGAGGGGGATGCACATCACGCTGGCGATGCGCAGCCCTTTGAAAAAGTTGAATTCGGGCGCAGGCAATTCCGCCATGTTCTTGGCCAGCACCATGCCGATGTGCAGGGTATCGTTGAGCAGGACATGATCTTCATAGTCCAGACTCTGCAATCCGGCGCCGGCAGCCGGGCTGGAAGAGCAGAACGCGCGCAGCTTCGCCTGCAGGCGGCCATCAGCGCCCGTCTGGTTGAGAAACAGGGCGCAGTGGCTGATTCGCGCGGCCCCTGCCAATAGCTGCAGCACCTCCTCCCAGCTGTCCTCACCCGCATCCTCAAGCAGCAGGTTGGTGACACGCCCGAGGACGTCGAGATAGCGCCGGTACAAGCCAAGCTCGCCGGGCATGGCCTCGAAGTCGAGCATATCCGGCATGGAAGAAGCGCTGCTCATGCTGGCTGCCCCAGATAATTCACGATCCGCACATAATCCTGCACGGCAAGATTCTCGGCCCGCAGGCCCGGATCAATGGCCAGCTGCTCGAAACCGGCGGGCTTCAGATAGGCGTGCAGCGTGTTGCGCAATGTCTTGCGGCGCATGGCAAATGCCGCGGTGACGACCTGCCCCAGCAGGTCTGCATCGCATTCAGAGAAGGGCCGCTCGCGCCAGGGAATCATGCGCACCACCGCCGAATCCACCTTGGGCGCAGGCGAGAAAGCCTGCGGCGGCACATGCAGCAGATTTTCCATCGCAAAATAATACTGCAGCATCACCGACAGCCTGCCATAGGCGGGTGTCGAAGGCTCGGCCACCATGCGCTCCACCACTTCCTTCTGCAGCATGAAATGGAGGTCGCGGATTCGGGACACCTGGCCGGCCAGATGGAACAGCAGCGGCGTCGAGATGTTGTAGGGCAGGTTGCCGACCACGCGCAGCCCGTCGCCCAGAGCGCCAAAATCGAACTTGAGCGCATCGCAGGCATGCACGGTCACACGCTCTGGCGCATATTCCCGATGCAGCCGAGCCACGATATCGCGGTCGATTTCCACCACGTGCAGATGACGCAGGGTCTTGAGCAGGGGCTGCGTGAGCGCGCCCAGGCCGGGGCCGATTTCCACCATCAAATCGTCCGGCTGGGGCCGGA
>PQAG01000228.1 GCA_003104895.1 Nitrosomonadales bacterium | reverse complement strand
TCCAGTATTTTGCGCTCGAACACATCCGGCGGTACCGGCTGGCTCAACAGATAACCCTGAATGAAGTCACAGTCGCATTGAATGAGAAAATCCCGCTGTTCTGCAGTTTCCACCCCTTCCGCCACCACCTTCAGCCGCAGGCTGTGGGCCAGGGCGATGATGCCGGTGACGAGGGCGGCATCGTCCGGGTCGCTGGTCACGTCGCCCACAAATGAGCGGTCAATTTTAAGGGTGTCCACCGGGAAGCGCTTGAGGTAGCTGAGGGACGAGTAGCCGGTGCCGAAATCGTCGATGGCGAGCTGCACGCCGATTTCCTTCAACTGATGCAGTGTGGACAGGGTTTCCTTGGCCTGTTCCATCAGCACGCTCTCGGTGATTTCCATCTCCAGGTGCGCTGGATCGACCCCTGTTTCGGCCAGCACAGCCCTGACGCTATCGATGAAATCGCGCTGCCTGAGTTGCACCCCGGACAGGTTCACCGCAATCGCCAGCGGCATTCCGGCATCGGCCCATATCTTGGCCTGGGCGCAGGCCGTTCGAAGCACCCAGGCGCCGATGGACACGATCAGCCCGCTGTCCTCCGCCAGGGGGATGAACCTGTCGGGAGGGACCATGCCGAACTCCGGATGCTTCCAGCGCACCAGCGCCTCCATTCCGGACACGGCCCCCGTCGCAAGTGCCGCCTTGGGCTGGTAATACACCAGCAGCTCGTTCCTTTCCTCGGCCCGGCGCAGGGCGCCTTCCAGCCGCACATGCTCGGAAATCGTTGCCTCCATGCCCGGCTCGTAGAACTCGTAGCCCCTGTTGTTGTTCTTCGCCCGGTACATGGCGCTGTCAGCGTGTTTGAGCAAGGTGTTGCCATCCATGCCGTCGGCCGGGTAGATGGAGATGCCGATGCTGGCGCTGACGTAGATGTCATGGCCGTCGATTTCGAATGGCGTGGCCAGGGAATGGCATATCTTCTGGCTGACGACCGCGGCCACCGTGGTGCCGCCCAGATCCTCCAGCAGCATGGTGAACTCGTCGCCACCGAAGCGCGACACGCTGTCGCTGGCGCGGACGCTGTGCCTGATCCGCCGCCCCACCGCAATCAGCAGGCGGTCGCCGGCATCATGGCCGAGGGTGTCATTGACATTCTTGAAGCGATTGAGATCGAGGAACAGCAGCGCAAACATCTGGCCCTTGTCCCGGGCGCGGTCAATGGCCTGGCTCATCAGATCCATGAACTGCATGCGGTTTGGCAACTCGGTCAGGATGTCATTGTAAGCCAGATGGCGGATGCGCTGTTCGGCGTGGCTGACTGCGGCGATGCGATCTTCCAGTGCCGCCATCATGCTGTTGAAGGCATGGGCCATCTCATTGATGTCCTTCGGCCCGGACAGCTCGGCGCGCACATTGGATTCGCCCGCCTCGGCGCGCGCCATGCTGGCCGAAAGCTGGTTGAGCGGCCGGGTCATGCGGTTGGTCAGGAAGCGGATCAGAAACAGGATCAGCAGCGCGAAGGAAAAAGACGAGCCCATGTTGGCAATGAAAATGTCGCGAGTCATCTGGCTCAACGCCGCCTTGCTCATCACCACCGCAACATCGCCGAGCCGTTCGCGCCTGGCTTCCTGAACCTGGAAAGGCGATTCGGCGGAAGGCTGCGAATACACCGGTGCGACGAAGCGCCATGCGCCCGCGCTTTCGGCTTCGAGCATGGCCTGTTCTTGCGCCCCGGCAACCGGAACGAAGTTTTTTGGAAATCCGGCAGGACCGGCACTGCCGCGCGCAAGCAGGGCATGATGGCCGGTGTCGCGAATCTCCAGGCTCACCACGCCGGGGAAAGACAGGGTTGCGCTCGCAGCCTCGATGGCGTTTTCGGGAGAGGCAAAGAGCAGGGCCAGAGCGCTCTGGCGCGCCAGGTTTTCGGTGATGCGCCGCCCCTGCTCGATGAGATTTTCCTGCACCCGTTGATTAGCCTGCCACGAGCTCACCAGGGAAGAAAACAATGCCAGACAGAGGATGCTGAACGTCACCACGATGCTCAACTGCCGCCGGAAGGAAAGCTTGCGGAGAAATATTTTGAGCATCTTATTCATGGGCTGGCATTTGAACCCAATGGGTTCAAGGCTCCGGGAACACAAGGTCAAAACTCTGCTGCTGATGGCTCAGATCGAGCCCGAGATGCTGGGCGGTGCGCAGGTTGACCGCGATCCGCACGTCGCGCAACGGTATCATGCCATGCCCCCCATGGTTGCCGGAGGCGAGAATGCCCAGCGCCAGGCCAGCGAGGCTTTTCCCCAGTTCCACGTTGTCAGGGTAAAGGGTAAACAGCACACCGCGCCGGACATGGCCGAAACTGCTGGAAAATATGGCGAGACTGCGTCTCCACGACTCCTGCAGCACCACGGGCAGAACCGATCTTTCCTCCACCGTGGTGGTATCCTGCGGCAGCCACAAGGCATCCGTGCGGTTGTCGGCTGCGGCAAAAATGGACTGATACTGTTGCATGGCGCCGCGCAGGTCCTGGACCTCGTACGCCACCAGTTCCAGCCCCTGGGCACGCGCGGCTTCCCTGGCCAGCCTCATCAGCCAGGTATTGTAGCGGGGATCGTAGACGACGAACACGCGCTTCGCAGCCGGCATCAGCGCCTTCAGGCGGGCAAACAGCAGCGAGGGATCCGGCGACAGGCTGACCACCGACAGTCCGCGCGCCTCGCTTTCCGGCATCGTCACCACGCCGCCCACCACTATCTCCATACCTGCCCCGAGCGCAGCCGAAGGGCCGCGATCCGGCGTCACCGCCTTCATGCCCTGGCGGCCAAGGGCGATCACCATCCTGGCGTCCTGGCGGCGCAGGGCGGTTTTCAGTTCAGCGCTGTCGGCGCTGGGCTTCACCGCATATTTGACCACCCGCGAACCGGCCCGGTCCTCGATACCCTCGACGATTTTCTCGAAAATCGCCCGGTAGGGCTCGCCGATGTCGGGATAGACCACGGCAATCTTATCTTCCCCTGCTGCCCATGCCGGAGATGTAATGACCAGCAACGTGACGGCAAGCAGCGTTATCACCCCCTTCTCCCGCAGGCGGGAGAAGGGTTGGGGATGAGGGTCTATGCGATTCAGGAAACGTGATTTCTGCTCAACATCCCTCTCCCTGGCCCTCTCCCGCTTGCGGGAGAGGGAATTTGCGCAGCAATTTCCCCTTACCAATGAATAGACATACCGAAGTGCAATTATGCAGGGTGCGTTCCACGCACCATGATTATTGGTGCGCATGGCACACCCTACGATATTTCACCATCGGGTTGGAAACGGAATTATCCATCAAAGCTTGTGGCGCAGTTCGAAACGCCACTCGCGCGGGGCAAGCGGCAGGTCGCCGGGAATCAGTCCTGGCGCCGGCGACGGCTCGCGCGCGCCGGCGTCGAACAGGTTGCGCACCGTGAAGGCGAAATCCCAGTCATTTTTCCACTTCTGTTTGCGCAGCGTGAGGTCCACGGTGTGGTAATCCGGGATGGCGGGACGGGTATCCAAGGGCTCGCGCCTGCGGCCGGCGACGTGATTGACCTGTGCGTTCAGGGTCCAGCCCGGCATGAAGCGCCAGTCCGCCCGGGCATAGACGTGGTGCCGCGGGGCGTTGCCCGCGTCGAGCCCTGTCGCCTCGTCGGTCGAGCGTTGCAGCGCGTAATTGCCGGACAGCCTCAGGCTGCGGCTCGCTTCCCAGGCCAGTTCGGCTTCCAGGCCCTGGCCGCGCTGCTGCCCTGCATTCTGCGCCGTGAAACTGGCATCCGGGTTCTGCACGAAGCGCAGGATATCCTTCATCCGGTAGCGGAACAGGTTCAGGTTCGCCTGCAAATCGCTGGCAGGCTGCCAGGAGAAAGCCAGTTCCACGGATTCGATGGTTTCCGGCTTGAGGTTGGGATTGCCCAGCGCCACCGGGTTGTTGATGTTGTAGAGCTCGGAGAACGACGGCGGGCGGAAGGCGCGGCCGTAGAGCAGCTTGCTGGTGAGGTTGTAGGCCGTTTCCCACACCAGGGCAAGGCGCGGGTTGGTGGTGCCGCCGAAATCGGAATACTGGTCGTG
>PQAG01000227.1 GCA_003104895.1 Nitrosomonadales bacterium | reverse complement strand
CGGCCATGCCATCGGCGTGGACATGACGCCGGACATGGTGTCCAAGGCGCGCGCCAACGCCGCCAAGGGCGGCTACGCCAACACCGAATTCCGCCTCGGCGAGATCGAGCACCTGCCGGTGGCCGATGCCACGGTGGACGTGATCATCTCCAATTGCGTGATCAATCTCTCGCCGGACAAGGCCCAGGTGTTCCGCGACGCCTTCCGGGTGCTGAAAAGCGGCGGGCGTCTGGCGCTTTCCGATATCATCACCACCGCACCGCTGCCGGAAGAGGCGCGGCGCGATCTGGCCCTGTACACCGGCTGCATCGCCGGTGCGGCAGCAGCAGAAGAACTGGAACGGATGCTGGCGGCGGCAGGTTTTGTGAATATCCGCATCGAGGCCAAGGACGCCAGCCGGGAATTCATCCGCCAGTGGGCGCCGGGGCGTGGGGTGGAAGCCTACGTGTGCTCGGCAAACATTGAAGCAGTTAAACCATAAGGAGTGAATCATGAAAGAAATCAAGGTGCTCGGCAGCGGCTGTTCGAAGTGCGAGGTCACGGCGAACATGATCGCCAAGGCCGCTCAGGCGAAAGGCGTTGAAATCAGCCTGGAAAAAGTCACCGACATGGCCGCCATTCTCGGCTTTGGCGTCATGTCCACGCCGGGCGTGGTGATCGACGGCAAGCTGGTGCACAGCGGCAGCGTGCCGAGCAGCGCCAAGGTGGAAGAATGGCTGGGCGGAGCCGAGTCCTGCTGCGGCTGCTGCGGCGGCAAGGGGTAAGCATATGACCAAGACCATCCTGATTCTTTGCACCGGCAACTCCTGCCGCAGCCAGATGGCCGAAGTCCTGGTCAACCACGACCTCGGCCCGGATGTGCGCGCTCTTTCAGCCGGAACACGCCCGCAGCCCAAGGTGGCCGATGGCGCCATCGAGGCGCTGAAACTGGGTGGGATGAGCACAGAGGGGCTTTATCCCAAGGACGTGGATGCGGTGATGAACGAATCCATCGACCTGGTGGTGACGGTGTGCGACAACGCCAAGGAAAGCTGCCCGGTGTTTCCCAAGCCGATTCCCGCTATCCACATGCCTTTCCACGATCCCCACGGAGAGCCGCTGGAAAGCTTCATCAGGGTGCGCGACGAGATACGCGCCAGGCTGATTCCGGAGGTTAAGCAGCGCTTCGGGGTGTCCTGACTGATGCGGCGCGATGAAGATTCGTTCATCGTGCCATGTCCCGTTCCGGATCGGTTCTGGCTATACAAGGAGGGTATGCCTTGACGATGAACTGGCTGCGCCTGCTGGTCTTGACCCTGCTCTGGATCGCGCCATACACGGCGCAGTCCGGTGAACCATGGGTCAAACCCGGCGCGCAGGGAAAGCCTGAAATTCAGTTCTATTTCTTCTGGTCGGAGACCTGCCCGCATTGCCTGGAAGCGCGGCCCTTTGTCGAAGCCATCCCGGCAGCCCGCCCCTGGGTGGGCTTGCATTCGCTGGAACTGACACATCATCCAGAACATGCCCGGCTGTACCAGACCATGGCGGCGCAGCTCGGGGAGAAGGCTGTTTCCGTGCCGGCCCTGCTGTTCTGCGGCGAGATGCATGTGGGCTGGGACAAGGCCGGAACCACCGGGGCGGAAATTGCGCGGCGGCTGGATGAATGCCATGCAAGGGTGCTTGCTGACAGCGCGCCAGAAAGCCCGGCCGCAGCCAAACTTTTGCTCCCGGTCCTGGGTGAGGTTGTCCCGCAGCAGTTTTCCCTGCCGCTCCTGACCATCGCCATCGCCGCGCTGGACGCCTTCAACCCCTGCGCCTTTTTCGTGCTGCTGTTCCTGCTTTCCCTGCTGGTGCGCCAGCAGAGCAGGAAGCGCATGCTCGCCATCGGCGGCATCTTCGTGCTGTTCTCCGGCCTGATGTACTTCGCCTTCATGGCGGCCTGGCTCAACCTGTTCCAGCTGCTCGGCAACCTCGCCTGGGTGACGCTGGCGGCAGGGGCGCTGGCGGTGTTCGCCGGTGCCGTCAACATCAAGGATTTCTTCGCTTCCGGGCGTGGCCTGAGCCTTTCCATACCTGAATCGCGCAAGCCCGGCATCTACTGCCGCGCACGCGCCATCCTCGGCGCCGGCAGCCTCCCGGCGATGGTATTGGCGACCATACTCCTGGCGCTTGCCGCCAACTTCTACGAGCTGCTGTGCACGGCCGGTTTTCCCATGGTCTATACCCGCCTGCTCACCCTGAGCGGGCTCTCCCCGGTCATGCATTATCTCTACCTGGCCCTGTACAACCTCGTCTATGCGGTGCCGCTGGCGCTCATCGTGCTGGCTTTCGTGCGCAGCATGGGCGCGCGCAGGCTGACGGAGCGGGAGGGGCGGTTGCTCAAGCTGCTCTCCGGTGCCATGATGCTGGAGCTGGGGGTGTTGCTGCTGGTCGCGCCGGAATGGCTGAACAAACTGGCGGCGGCGTTCGGCCTGCTGGGGGTTGCCCTGGCTGCCACCTGGATTGCGGCGCGCTTGACCAGGGAAAAATCCTGAAGATTGCAGCCGGCATTTTGATTGCTGTTGACGGGGCTGATAAGCATTGAGCATGGATCCCACACCGTTATCCACTGGCTTGAGCAGCGCCGAAGCCGCAGCCCGCCTGAATCAATACGGCTCGAACCAGCTCAAGCCGGCCCGGCAGCGCGCCATCCTGCTGCAATTTCTCGCCCATTTCCGTAATCCACTGGTGGTGGTGCTGCTGGCCGCCAGTGGAATCTCTGCGCTGACCGGCGAAACGACGGGGGCTTTCATCATCGGCCTCATCGTGCTGATGAGTGTGACCCTGGATTTTGTTCAGGAATTCCGCGCCGGGCGGGCCGCGGAGCAACTCGCCGCGCAAGTGGCCGTGACCGCCACGGTGCTGCGTGACGGCATGACGCGCGAAGTGCCGGTGGCGGCGCTGGTGCCTGGTGATGTGGTTCTCCTGTCGGCCGGCGACCTGATCCCGGCAGATGCATGGGTGCTGGAGGCGGATGACTTTTTCGTCAATCAGGCCCAGCTTACCGGCGAGGCCTACCCGGTGGAAAAGCGCGCAGACCCGGCCGCCAGGCCGGATGTCTGGGAACCTGCGGCGAGCCATGGCGTGTTCATGGGCAGCTCGGTGGTGAGCGGCTCGGCCCGCGTCCTCATCGGCCGCACCGGAAGCCGAACCGCCCTGGGCCAGATCGCGGACAGCCTTGCTCTGCTCCCTCCGCCCACCGCCTTCGAACGCGGCACCCGCCAGTTCGGCCTGCTCATCATGCGCCTGACCTTTCTGCTGGTGCTGTTCACGCTGCTGGTCAACGTGGCCTTCCACCGGCCCTTGCTGGAGTCATTCCTGTTCGCCGTGGCGCTGGCGGTTGGGCTGACGCCGGAGCTGCTGCCCATGGTGGTATCCGTGACCCTGGCGCGAGGTGCGCTGCGCATGGCCGCCTGGCGGGTCATCGTCAAACGGCCCTCGGCGATCCAGGATATGGGGGCGATGGACGTGCTCTGCACCGACAAGACCGGCACGCTGACCGAGGCGCGCATCCAGCTGGAACGCCACGTTGACGCCATGGGGCGGGATAGCGCGAGCGTGCTGGAGCTGGCCTACCTCAACAGTTACTTCGAAAGCGGCCTGAAAAGCCCGCTCGACGACGCCATCCTGCAACATGAGGAAATCGATATCTCCGGCTGGCAGAAGATCGACGAAGTCCCCTTCGACTTCGAACGGCGGCGCGTGTCCGTGCTGGTGGAGCGCGCAGGCGCGCGCATGCTGGCAGTGAAGGGGGCGCCCGAGGATATCCTGCGCTTGTGCACCCATTACGAGGATGCAAGCGGCGCTGCCGTGCTGCTCGATGAGGCGGCAGCGGCGCGCATTGATGAGCTGTTTGATGCGCTGGGGGAGGAGGGCTTCCGGGTATTGGGCATTGCCTGGCGCGCCGTGCCTGCGGATCATCCTCATGCCGTGGTGACGGATGAAACAGAACTGGTTTTCGCCGGCTTCGCTGCCTTTCTCGACCCGCCCAAGGCCAGCGCGGGCGAGGCGCTGGCAGCGCTGAAAGCGAGCGGCGTGGCGGTGAAAATCGTGACCGGCGACAATGAACGCGTGACGCGCCATGTCTGCGCGCAGCTGGGCGTGCCCGTCAGCGGCGTGCTCACGGGTAATGACATTGCGATCATGAACGACGACGCCCTGCGTGCCCGCTCAGAGGAGGCCAACCTGTTCTGCCGCGTCAATCCGGCGCAGAAAAACCGCATCCTGCTGGCCCTCAAGGCGCGCGGGCATGTGGTGGGGTATCTCGGCGACGGCGTCAACGACGCCCCCTCGCTGCATACCGCGGACGTGGGCATCTCGGTGGACAGCGCGGTGGACGTGGCCAAACAGGCCGCCGCCATGATCCTGCTGGAACACGACCTGAAGGCGCTGCACGCGGGCATTCTGGAGGGCCGCCGCACCTTCGGCAACGTGATGAAATACATCATGATGGCGACCAGCTCCAACTTCGGCAACATGTTCAGCATGGCCGCGGCGACCCTGTTCCTGCCGTTTCTGCCCATGCTGCCGCTGCAGATCCTGCTCAACAATCTGCTCTACGATGTGTCCGAAATTCCCCTGCCACTGGACAACGTGGACGAGGAAGACCTGGCGCGTCCGCGCCACTGGGACATGGCCTTCATCCGCAATTTCATGCTGACCATCGGGCCGATCAGCTCGCTGTTCGATTTCATTACCTTTTTCCTGCTGCTGACGGTGCTCAACGCCAACGAAACCCTGTTCCGCACCGGCTGGTTTGTCGAATCCATCGCCACCCAGGTGCTGGTGATTTTCGTCATCCGCACCCGCCGCAATCCGCTGCGCAGCCGCCCGAACCTCTGGCTGTCACTGACTTCTATCGGCATCGTGGCGGCCGCGATGCTGCTGCCGTTTACCCCTTATGCGCACTACCTCGGCTTTACGCCGCTGCCGGCCGAATTTTTCCCGCTCCTCCTGGGTTTGATGCTGGCCTATCTGGTGCTGGTTGAAGGGGGGAAACGTTGGTTCTACAAGCGAAACGACATGAGCCGGGGCCGTTGAACCCGGTTAATCCATGATTAAGGCGTGATCTCATCGCGGCAGGGGATGGCTACAGGTTCCCTGCCTGCATATAATGGGCAATTGAACTAAGCATGCCAAACACCATCCAACCAGCCTTTCCACCATTTCCCATCTTATGAAATACGGTTTCTTACGCGTGCTGCCGGGGTTTCTTCTCCTGGCTGGCGGCCAGGGCAGCACCCTGGCCGCTGGCGTTGGCGATCCTTTCGGCACGGACGCGCTGGTTCCGCCAAGGCCTGCCCTGCATGGGCCCGCCAGAGAGGGCGCCACGCCCTGCAGCGCGCCGCAGTCCGCCGCGCCGCTGGCTCTGGTGGAGGTGGTCGATCTGGCGCTGTGCAACAATCCGCAAACCCGCGAGGTGTGGGCCAATGCCCGCGCCCAGGCGGCCCAGGTGGGGGTGGCGCAGGCGGCTTATCTGCCCGGCCTGTCCGGCAGCGTTTCCGCCAGCCGCAACTGGACCGACAAGGAAGCGCAAAGCTCACCTTACGATCAGAACGGCGCCGGGCTGACCCTGTCGTACCTGCTGTACGACTTCGGCGCGCGCGATGCGGCGCTGGAGAATGCACGCCAGCTGCTGGCTGCTGCTGCGGCCACGCAGGACAGCACCGTGCAGGCGGTGTTTCTGGCCGCAGTGCAGGCCTTCTATCAGGCGCAGGCGAGCGCGACGGCGCTGGGCGCAGCGCAGGAATCCGAGCGTGCCAGCAGGGAAAGTTTCAATGCCGCCGAGGCGCGCTACAAGATCGGATCTGCTACGCCCGCCGACAAGCTACAGGCTCAGACCGCCTGGTCCCAGGCGACCCTCAACCGCATCACTGCCGAAGGCAGCCTGAAGAACGCCCAGGGCGCGCTGGCCAATGTCATCGGCCAGGATGCCCATCGCCCCCTGAGCCTGGCGCCCGCGGCAGAGGTCTCGCCGGGGGATGCGTTCGAGCGCGACGTGAATGCCCTGGTGGAGGAAGCGCGCCGCCGCCGCCCCGACCTGCTGGCTGCCGAGGCGCAGGTGCGCGCCGCCGCTGCCAGCCTCGACGCAGTGCGCGCAGCAGGCCGCCCCAGCGTTTCCCTCGCAGCCTCCAGCAACCTCCTCAATGTGGATGGCAGTCCCGCCACGCATGCTTCGTCGCTCGGCGTCACCCTGACCATTCCCTTCTTTTCCGGCTTTGCGCCGGCTTACCGCGTGCGCGCCGCCGAGGCCCAGGTGGATGCCAGGGGCGCCCAGCGCGACCGCATCCGCACGCAGGTGGCGCTGGATGTGTGGAATGCCTACCACAACCTGCATACCGCCACCCAGGCCTTGCGCACCAGCACGGATCTGCTCAACAGCGCCACCCAGTCCGAGCAGGTGGCCCTGGGCCGTTACAAGGCCGGCGTGGGCAGCATCCTCGATGTCCTCAACGCCCAGAGCGCGCTGGCCAGCGCCCGCCAGCAAAGGGTGCAGGCGGCGCTCAACTGGAATGTTTCCCGCGCCACCCTGGCCCAGTCCATGGGCAGCCTTGATTACGGCCTGCTGCAGACCCTGCCGGGCGTTGCCAACACCGGAGAGCAAACCAAACCATGAAGCGTTTTCTGAAAAACCCCTTTGTCCTGTTTCTTCTTGTCTGTGCGCTGATCGCCGCTGGTGTCTTTGGCTGGCGCCAGTACAAGAGCGTGAGCCCGGAGCAGCGCTACAAGCTGCAGGCGGTGGAGAAGGGCGAGCTGAAGCAGAGCGTTTCCGCCAACGGCACCCTGAACCCGGTCACGCTGGTGAACGTGGGTACCCAGGTCTCGGGCGCGGTGAAAAAACTCTATGTCGATTTCAACGACAAGGTGGAGAAGGGGCAGGTRCTGCTGGAACTGGACCCCGCGCTGCTGACCGCCCAGGTCAAGCAGAGCGATGCCAATGTGCAGGGCGCCATTGCATCGGTCGAACTGGCGAATGCCAACCTGGCSMGGACRCGMGGMCTGTTYGCGCAGGAGTATGTCTCRCGCCAGGAACTGGACCAGTCGGTGCAGGCCCTCAAGGCGGCCAGGGCGCAGCTGGCGCTGGCGCGGGCGCAGAATGAGCGCGACCGCGCCAACCTGGCCTATTCCATCATCCGCTCSCCGGTTTCCGGCGTGATCGTGGCGCGCAACATCGACGTGGGCCAGACCGTGGCGGCCAGCTTCCAGACGCCGACCCTGTTCCAGATCGCCCAGGACCTGTCGCGCATGCAGATCGACTCCAGCTTTGCCGAAGCGGACATCGGCAGCATCCGCGTCGGTCAGGCGGTGCGCTTCAATGTCGATGCCTTCCCCAGCCGCAATTTCAAGGGTGTGGTGAAGCAGATCCGCCTCAACCCCACCACCCAGCAGAACGTGGTGACCTACAACGTGGTGATTTCGGTCGACAACCCCGAGCAGATCCTGCTGCCGGGCATGACTTCCTATGTGAGCATCGTCGTTGCGCGGCGCGAGGAAGCGCTGCTGGTGCCCAATGCCGCGCTGCGCTTCAAGCCGGAAGCGAAGGACTCGAAAGATGCGAAGAGCAGCGGCGAGAAACGCGAGGAAAAACCCGCAAATGACAAGAAGCCCGGCAAGAAGCGCGAAGCTTCCAGCGGCACGGTTTACGTCCTGCAGGGCAAGGAGCTCAAGCCGGTCAGCGTCACCCTCGGCATCACCGACAGCCGCAGCACCGAGGTGCTGGGCGGCGATCTCAAGGCGGGCGACAAGGTGGTGGTGGGCGAAAACCAGGTTGAAGAAAATGGATCTGCCAGCAAAAGCACGGTACGGATGAGGATGTTCTGATGGATGGCTCCTTCTCGCCTGACGCTCTCCCTGCCTGCCTTCGGCTACGCTCAGGCGACGTCGGCTACGCTCAGGCAACGGGGGAGAGAGATGCCAGCAGCCAGCCGGTCATCCGCGTGGAGGGCCTGCACAAGTCCTACGACACGCCGGCCGGGCCGTTCCCGGTGCTGAAGGACGTCAACCTCAGCATCGCCCCCGGCGAGTTCGTCGCCGTGATGGGGCCGTCCGGCTCGGGCAAGTCCACCTTCATGAACATCCTCGGCTGCCTGGACCGGCCCAGCGCCGGGCATTACGAGCTTGATGGCCGCAGCGTGGCGGAACTGTCCAAGGACGAACTGGCCCTGTTGCGCAACCGCACCATCGGCTTCGTGTTCCAGGGCTTCAACCTGCTGCCGCGCATGAGCTTGGAGGATAATGTAGCCTTGCCGCTGGTCTATTTCGGGGTGGAGCGCGAGGAACGCCGCGCCCGTGCCCGCGAGATGCTGCAAAAGGTGGGGCTGGGCAGCTATGGGAAATCGCCGCCCAACCGCATCTCAGGCGGGCAGCAGCAGCGCGTGGCGATTGCCCGCGCGCTGGTGAACAACCCGCGTCTGATCCTCGCCGACGAGCCCACCGGCAACCTGGACAGCCATACCGGCGAGGAAATCATGGCCCTGTTCGATGAGCTCAACCGGGAAGGCATCACCATCGTGCTGGTCACCCACGAAGCGGACATTGCCCGGCACGCCAAGCGCCAGGTGCGTTTTCTCGATGGGCGCATCGTGCATGACGGGCCGACTGTGCATCTTGAGTTTAATCCTGGGGAAACCGCCTGATGCTGGCCGCCATGCTGGGAGAAGCCTGGCACGCCATGGGCGCAAACCGCCTGCGCACCTTCCTCACCATGCTCGGCATGGTGATCGGGGTGGGTGCCGTGGTGCTGATGATGGCTGTGGGGCAGGGGGCGCAGTATGCCGTCAGCCAGTCCATCAGTTCCATGGGCAGCAACCTSTTCATTCTGGTTTCGGGTTCGACCACCTCGGGCGGCGTGCGCTCCGGCAGYGGCGGCGCGCCTACCCTGACGGTGGCCGATGCCGATGCCATCGCGGAACTGCCGGGAGTGCAGGCGGTCGCGCCCGTGCATCCCGGCACTACCCAGATGGTTTACGGCCCCAACAACTGGAGCGCCAGCACCTATGGCACCACGCCTGCCTATCTGGATGTGCGTTCGTGGTCTGTGGTCAGCGGCTATCCGTTCAGCGATTCCGACCTGCGTTCGTCGACACGGGTGGCCCTGATCGGCAAGACCGCGGCAAAAAACCTGTTCGGCGACGAAGATCCGGTAGGCAAGACCATACGCGTGCGCCAGAGCCCCTTCGTGATCCTCGGCGTGCTGGCCGCCAAGGGGCAGAGCCTGGACGGGCGCGACCAGGACGACACGCTGCTGATTCCCCTTACCACCGCACAGCGCAAGGTATACGGCACGCCCTTCCAGGGCTCCGTGCGCATGATCATGGTGCAGGCGGAATCCGCTTCGGCCATGGCTATGGTGGAAAAATCCATGATCTCGCTGCTGCGCCAGCGCCACCGTCTGCGCGAGGGCATGGACAACGATTTTTTCCTGCGCAACCTGACCGCAGCGGCGGACTCTGCGGCGGAAACCACGCGCACCATGTCCCTGCTGCTCGGCGCCATCGCCTCGGTTTCTCTGCTGGTGGGCGGCATCGGCATCATGAACATCATGCTGGTCTCGGTCACCGAGCGCACGCGCGAAATCGGCATCCGCCTGGCCATAGGCGCGCGCGAGCGGGATATCCTGCTGCAATTCCTGCTCGAAGCCATCATCATTTCGGTGGTGGGCTGTTTCATCGGCCTGGTGCTCGGGGTGGGCGGCGCCCTGCTGGTCAACCTCCTGACCGAGGCCACGGTGGTGATCTCCGGCAGTTCGGTGCTGGTGGCCTTCGGCGTGGCCGCCAGCGTCGGCGTTTTCTTCGGCTTCTACCCGGCAAGGAAGGCGGCGCGTCTCGATCCGATCGAGGCGCTGCGCTACCAGTAGTTTTCATTACAAGGAAGTGATCATGAAAAGCTGGCTCATGCTGCTGTTGCTGTTGCTCTCGTTCCCCGCAGCTGCGCAGCAGGAACTGGAAATCATCCAGCTCAGGAATCGCACCGTGGACCAGATCGTGCCCGTGCTCAGACCGCTGCTTGAACCGGGGGGCAGCGTCTCGGGCATGAACGRCCAGATCATCCTGCGYGCCAGCCGCAGGAACATCGAGCARATCAGGCAAGTCCTCGCCACGCTGGATACCCCGCCCAGGAACCTGRTGGTCAGGGTCAGCAAYGACATCAGCCAGGAGAGCGAAAGRGARGGCGCCGCGCTWTCCGGSCGCATCGAGCTGGGGCAGGGCGGCAACACCCGSATCCGSGGCCGKGCYTACGASWCGGTCAGCASCGGCAGCCAGAATGCCAGCCAGCGYATCCAGGTGATGGAAGGCGGCAGCGGCTATCTGATGGTGGGGCGTTCGCTGCCGGTGCCGTTCCGCCAGGTGGTGATGGGGCCGAATGGCGCAGTGTTGTCGGAAAGCCTGGTTTACCGCGATATCGGCAGCGGCTTGGTTGTGACGCCGCGAGTGGCAGGGGACAGGGTCATGCTGGAAATCAGCCCGCAGTTCGAGCGGGAGATGGGCGGGCGGGGCGGCGCCGATATTCAGCGCCTCAGCACCACGGTTTCCGGCAAGATCGGGGAGTGGATCGAACTCGGCGGCAGCGGCCAGGAAGAAAGCGGGCGCGAGCGCGGCTACACCAGCTATGCGAACACGCGCGGGCGCGACAGCCGCAGCGTGTGGCTCAAGGTCGAAGAGGTTAAATAATCAGCTTTCGCTGCTGACGACACTGCTCGCACGCGCAGTCCACTTCTGCATCAGGCTGAAACCCACTGCAAGCAGGGTTGGTCCGATGAAGATGCCGACGAAACCAAAGGCGAGCACGCCTCCCATCACGCCGAACATCACCAGGATGAAGGGCAGATTGCTGCCGCGGCTGATGAGCAAGGGCTTTACCACGTTATCCACGCTGCTGATGAGGAGCAATCCCCACAGCAGCATGAAAATTCCCCATCCCGTGCTGCCCTGGTAGAACAGCCAGATGGCTGCGCCGCCCCAGATCAGGGGCGGTCCGGCGGGGATGAGGGAGAGCACGAAAGTCGCTACGCCCAGCAGCAGCGCTGCCGGCACCCCGGCAATGGCGAATCCGATGGTGGCCACGATGCCTTGCGCCAGGGCTGTTCCCACCAGCCCGTACATGACGCCGCGCACGGTATTGTTGACCGTGTCGAGGACATTCCCCGAGTGGGGGCCGGCCAGCCGTTCCATCGCCACGTCAACCGCACTCACCAGAGCCTCCCCATCCCGGTACAGGAAGAAGCTGACAAAGGCGGCCAGGCTCATTTCCATCACCCCTTGCCCCAGCAGGATGCCGCCAGCGAGGAGAAATTTCCGGGTGGGTTCGAGCAGACGCTTCAGCAGCGCCATCATTTCTTCCTGGCTGGTGGCGATCAGGTGCCAGTAATCCCTGATCGATTCGCCCGCCAGCGGCAGGCCGGTCAGCCAGGCTGGCGGCTCCAGTGGCCCACCTTCGGTGGCCTCTCTGATCTGGTCGTAAAAGGCGGTGACGTTGTCGGCGAGGTTGTACGCCACCAGCGCCAGGGGCAGGATGACGACCAGTATCAGCGACAGCGTCATGGCGAGCGCAGCCAGGTTCTGCATGCCCTTCATTCTGCGCAGCAGCCAGCGGTAGAGTGGCCAGGTCGAGACGCATACCACGGCGGCGAACAGTATTGCGGTCAGGAATGGCCGCAACACGAGGAAGCAGCCCACCACCAGAAGCAACACGGCGGCGAGTTGAGCATAATATTCGAAGCGTTTTTCCATGGCGTCTGGCCTAATCGGGGTTGAGTTCAGGTATTCTTCGGCGTTTCATAAATCCTGGTTTCAGGCGGGAGCAATTATATGGCCCTCAAGGCAACTATTTTCAAAGCCGAGCTGCAAATCGCCGACATGGATCGCAACTATTATCACGATCATGCCCTGACACTCGCCCGCCATCCTTCGGAGACTGACGAGCGCATGATGGTGCGCCTGCTGGCCTTTGCGCTGCATGCCGGCGAGGGCCTCTCATTCGGCCAGGGGCTGAGCACCGACGACGAACCGGACCTGTGGCAAAAGGACCTGACCGGCGCCATCGAGTGCTGGATCGACGTGGGCCTGCCCGACGAAAAGCTCGTTCGCAAGGCCTGCGGGCGGGCCAGGCAGGTGTTCGTTTATTGTTATGGCGGCCGTGGCGCGGATATCTGGTGGAATCAAAATAATTCAAAGCTCGAACGGCTTGAAAATCTTGGCATCATGAATCTGCCGCTTTCCACCACTCAGGCCCTGGCAGGGCTGGCGCAGCGCAATATGCAGCTGCAATGCACGATTCAGGATGGGCAGATCTGGTTTTCAGATAAAAACAACACCGTGCAGGTGGACCTGACGCAGCTGAAAACGCTCGCGCGCTGAGGCCGTCCTGACTGTCTACTGTCCCCCTTTCTCAGCCCAAAGCGCACGTGCGAAAGCCTTCCATGCCGGGCCGCCGTGCGCCATGGCGCTTTCCTGATCGGCGCTTTTTTCCATCACTCTGAGCATCAGCGCGGCTACCGTAAAAAGCTCGGCCTTTGCCATCAGGCGATAGTCGTCGTGCTTCGCCGCCTCGTGTATTTCCCCTGCGGCGCCATGCAGGGCTTCCCTTGCCAGTTCCCTGACCTGGGCTTCGTCGGACCAGTCAATGCCGAGTGCGATCCCCATGCGTACAATTTGTTGCTCCAGCGCATGGGTTTCTTCGCTGAAAAACTCAAATCCTGTCATTTTGCATAGCCCCCCCAGTTCAGGCGTTCATGCTATAGCGATTTGCCTGCCGTTGCCAGTTTGTCTCCCCAAAGCATGCTCGTGGACGGATCGCGGTCCGCATTTCG
Organism: Nitrosomonadales bacterium; assembly: GCA_003104895.1. Classification (GTDB taxonomy): domain Bacteria; phylum Pseudomonadota; class Gammaproteobacteria; order Burkholderiales; family Sulfuricellaceae; genus Sulfurimicrobium. Next base: position 4,918 of record PQAG01000227.1, on the reverse strand, counting down.
TCGATTTTGACGATGCCAGCATGGGCCCGGCGGTCAGGATCTGTGGATGATGCTGTCGGGCGGGCGTGCCGGCATGGCGCGGCAGCTGGCCGAGCTGCTGGCGGGATTTGAGGATTTCCTCGATTTTGATCCGCGCGAACTGCATCTGATCGAGGCCCTGCGCGAACAGCTGGCGCTGATGGACGAAGGGCCGCTGCGGCCATAATGGCAGGTTGCCTAAATCATGATGCCGCCCTGAGCCGGCATCATGATGGGATGCCCGCCTGAATGGAAAATGAACAGCCCGATAAAGAAACTGAAAACCGCGATGAAGATGCTGGCGAAAAAGGCGGTCCAGAAGCCGGAAATTTTGAATCCAGGCACGATGGCCGCGACCAGCATGATGACCAGCGCATTGATCACCAGCAGAAAAAAGCCGAAGGTGATGAGCGTAAGCGGCAGGGTCAGTACGATCAGCACAGGGCGCACGATTGCATTGGCAAAACCTAGTAGCAAGGCGGCAACGAACAGGGATTGCTTGTCCGAAAAGCTGATGCCGCGAAAAATCGCGCTTGCCACCCACAGGGCAAGGGCAGTGATGGCCCAGTGAATCAGGAATTCGCTCAGGTTGTTTAACATCATGGATATCCAGGTTGGAATTGCATTTACTGGGGATTATGAATGTCCCTGGTATTTTTCCCAAGTGGACTTGACGTTTTTTGAAGCGGATATGCTGGCCGGCTTTTTTGCCATAGCCTGGGGGAATGTCTTGAAAAAAATCAGGATTCGTGGTAGAAAGAGAGCCGTGCTGGTCAAAATTTTTCAGGTTTTTTGGCCGGGTAACACCTAAATTTAAGGGCAAACCCATCGAAAGGTGGGGACGCAAAGTTTCCGGTCTAAGGGGCAGATGTCCTAGGATAGCGGGATTGCTGGGTGAGAATAGGTCGTGGCGCATCGCGCTGCGATTTCACGTCATCTCCGCTTTACCTACTACCCCATTAGGCCGTTTCAACTTGGCGTCACGCATGACTAATCGCAGGCTGGTTGGGAATGGTGTTTGCCCGCTCTCTGTCAGGAGACGGAATCATGAATGACGCCGCGAAAAAGAACATCGTGATGATGAGCCAGTTCGACCGGCCCCGTGCGGTGCCGGGCACGTCCATGCCGGTGCTGAACGACTGCCGGGATATGGCGACGTCGCGGCTGGTCAAGGCCATGTCCCAGATGATGGACAGGGCGGTGGATGATCTTTTCGAACTCTCCGAGCAGACTTCGCATTACGAGATGCGCAATCTTTACATGGAGGCCATGACGGTTGCCCGCGATCAGCGCAGCATCATTGAGGCAGGGTTCCGGCAGGCTTTCATACGGGATTTTGACCAGGAAGCGCGCCGCGAAAAGCGCGCACAAAAGGCGCTCTCACTTGATACCACAGAACTGAGCCTGGTTGAACCGGACGACCTCGAGGAATCGCTGGCGTCCACCAATATTGCCAACAGCATCCATGGGGATTGTGCAGAGGAATTGTTCGGCATCGAAAAACGCATGGGGATGCTGCTGCACGACCCGGATCTGCTGCAATCGAATAATCCGCTCGGGCCGGAGGTGATTGGCAATGCCTTCATGAAATCCCTGAAGGCGCTCGATTGCCCCGTCAAGGTCAAGTTACTGCTGGTGAACTTGTTCAACAAACATATGCCGCGCCAGGTAAAAGGAATTTATCAGGATATCAACCAGCTTCTGGTGGACAAGGGCGTGCTGACCAAGATCCGGGTGGGAATGAAAAAGCAGGCTGCTGCGAGCGTGGCTGCTGCCGAACCCGCACCGGCCAACAGCAGTGCGGCAGCGCCATCCCCGGGCGGCGAGGGAGGGCTGTTTGCGGCTCTGCAGCAGCTGCTGATGCGCGGGATAGGCGGGGCAGGCCCTGGCGCTGCCGGTGTTTCCGGTAGAGTGAATGCAGGCGCGGGAGCCGCACCGGCGATGCTCATGGAAGCAGGGGCCGTGCAATCCGCGTTGCCAGCGCAAAGCCTGGCCGTGGTGAGTTCGCTGACGCAGCTGCAGCATGGTCAGCTGGAAGGGCTGGCGGGGGCCGGCAGCTCGCTGGACGCGGCGGCGCTGGCGAATGGCCAGATCAATGTGCTGCGCGAGATCAAGGCCAGCCCGGTGGCCCGGACCATGGGGCATGTGGACGCCATGACCCTGGATATCGTGGCCATGCTGTTCGACTACATCCTGGATGACCGGCGGATTCCGGATGCGATGAAAGCGCTCATCGGCAGGCTGCAGATTCCCGTGCTCAAGGTGGCCATGCTGGACAAGGCCTTTTTCTCGCAGAAATCCCATCCTGCCAGAAAACTGCTGGACCGGCTGGCGGAAGTCTCGATCGGCTGGGATGAAACCGAAGGGCATCAATGCGGCCTTTATCAGGCAGTCGATGAACTGATCCAGCGCATCCTGAACGAGTTCGATGACAAGGTCGGGATTTTTGCCGATGTTCTGGAAGGACTGGAAAGCTATCTTGCCGAGGAGAAGAAGCGCGCCGATGAACTGACCGGGCTGAGCGCCCAGGTAGTCCATCAGCGGGAGCAGGAGGAAATTTCGCGCATCATGGCACATGATGAGGTGCGTCGCCGTATCCATGTGCCGCACTTGCCCGAAGTGATCCGGAATTTCCTGGCGGGCTGCTGGGAATCCGTTCTTGCCGCAGCCTATACCAGGGCCGGAGAAGGCGGTGCCTCCTGGAATCAGGCCATTGCCACCATGGATGAACTGGTCTGGAGCGTGGAGCCCAAATGCGTGCCGGAGGACCGCAAGAAACTGGTTGGACTGTTGCCCGGCCTGCTGAAGCGTTTGCAGGACGGGATGGTGCAGGCCGGCTTGCCGGATGCCGAGCGCGACCAGTTTTTTGCGCGCCTGGTGCAGTGCCATGCCGTGGTGGTCAAGGCAGGCCTGCATGCGATGGAGCAGGAGGAGGCGCATCAGGCCGAATTCGTGGAGCAGGAAATCGCGGCTGAGGAAGCTGCAGAGAAGGCGCTCCAGAACACGGAGCCGGCGGATTTTGCTGAAATCACCGTGCCGCAGGAACACGCCCGGCCGGACCCCGCAATCATGCAGACCCTGACTGCCGATGCCGAAATTGAACCCGGCTGGCAAACTTTCACCATCGGTGACGCGAACTGGCAGGGTGAGCCAGAAGCCGTGTCCGATGATTACGATGCCATGGTCAAGCGCCTCAAGCGCGGCACCTGGATCGAGATCGAGCAGGAAAACGGCGCCTCGACCCGCGTCAAGCTGGCCTGGGTCAGCCCCCTCAAGGGACTCTTCCTGTTTACCAATCGACTGGGCGAGCGGGCGGTTTCCATTACGCCGGACGGGCTGGCCGAAAAATTCCGCAATGGGACTGCGCATGTGATTGATGATATTGCCCTGGTGGATCGCGCCGTGAACAACCTCATGGAGCGTCTCAAGCAGGCGCCGGTCGAGGCCGGATAGTCCGGCGTTTACAATCCCCCCTGTTTGCTGCATGCTTCGACAGGGGCATAAATGCAGAAGCGACGGCCTCCCCGACACTGCCAACGGCGAGAACGCTCATGCTGGAAAAATATCTGAAATTCTTGAAGCCCGGCCAGGATGCCGGTCGCGCAAATCCTAGCACAGGCACGGAGGCCGCTGTGCCCGCCACCCCGGCTTCGGCAAGGAAGCCGCCCGGCAGCGATGCCACCACCGCCGTGCTGGATGCGATCAGCCAGGGACAGGAAGGCGCACCAGGAGAGAAATGGCGGATGTTTCTTGGGCGCCAGCCCATACTCGATGCCTCCAGCCAGTTCATCGGCTACGAACTGAAACTTCAGGACCCGGATTTCCCCCCCAGTCTCGGCGACGAAGCCTCGCTGCGCCGGGTGCAGGATGAATTGCTGGTCATCAGCGTGATTGACCTGGATTTCCAGAAAGTGCTTGGAAACAAGCTGGTGTTCATCCATGTCTCCCCCGGCATGCTGGACAACCCGCTCATCGAGTCCCTGCCAAAACAGAAGGTGGTGGTGGGAATATGCCTGGCAGGCATGGCCAGCGAGCCTCTGCTGCAGCGTTGCCGCGAACTTGCCGCACTCGGCATCCCCCTGGCCCTGGAGGGCTTCGAATATAAGCCGGAATATGCGCCTTTTCTCGCCATTTGTTCCTGGGTGAAGCTGGACACCACCCGCCTTGATGCCCTGGTGCTCAGCCAGCAGGTAAAATCCATCCGGGGCGCATGCAAGGCGCGTCTTATCGCCCAGAATGTGGAGTCGGACGACGCATTCGAGGCTTATCGTGTGCTGGCTTTCGAATATTTTCAGGGCGCCTATTTTTCCCGCCTTCAGCCTAACGCGCCGCAGCGGCTGGACAATGACCGCATGCGCGTGATCGAAATGCTCAATCTGGTCATGAACCATGCCGAGCTTTCCGCGCTGGAAGACAAGGTCAAGCGCGACCCGGGGCTTTCCTACAAGCTGCTCAATTTCATCAATTCACCGGCTAACGGATTGCTGCAGAAAATCCGCTCCATCGGCCATGGGCTGACCCTGCTGGGGTATGACCAGTTGTACCGCTGGCTGACGCTGCTGCTGTTTACCTGCGGCAAGACCGACGGGCGCAGCCGTATCCTGCTCAAGAACGCGCTGGTGCGGGCGCGCTTCACCGAAACCCTGGGGCAGAACAGGTTCGAGCCCGCCGAGCGCGGCGGATTGTTCATTGTCGGCATCTTTTCCCTCCTGGATGCGCTGCTCAACGTGCCGATGGCGCAGGCCGTGTCCCGCCTCAATCTTCCGGACCCCGTTGTGGAGGCTCTGCTGCACCGCAGCGGCAAATATGCCCCCTATCTGCAGCTTGCCATTGCGTGCGAAAATTTTGATCAGGAAGCCATCGTCCGCTATGCCGCTGCTTGCGGCCTGACAGCCGACGA
>PQAG01000226.1 GCA_003104895.1 Nitrosomonadales bacterium | reverse complement strand
TGCTGCTGGCTTACATCGGCGCGCTGCCGGTCATGGCTCTTGGCCTCAAGGCGGGTCACAAGGTTCATCTCGGCCTTTCCAACCAGCAGATGCTCAAGCTGATCGGCGCCTTGCTGCTAGGCAGCGGGGTTTCGCTGCTGTGGAAAGCCTGGAGCTAGGCGGGTGAAGGGTGAAGGCTACATGCTGCACACCCTTATCAGGAGGGGGAACATCCTTTTCCCCGCTGCTCCCCTCCCCTGAAGTGGGTCAAGCAGGCAATCCGCGCAGCGGATGCTCGCACAAGTGGAGGCCGGGGAGGGGTTAGGACTCTCAGGCGATGCCAGGATTGCCTTCCACCCCCACCAGCTTGGGCATGTTGAGCTTGCGCGGCGTGACCACCTTCTTGTCGCGCAGCCATGTCGACACCACTTCCCAGACCGGCTCGCCGCTCACGCCCTCGCCCACCGGCGCCCAGCCGGCCACCTTGTAGGTCTTGTTTGGGCTGACGGGCTTGCCCTTGAGGGTCATGTTGCTGATGCGCTTGCCGATCTTCTGGCGCGGGTCGCAGGTGTACTGGATGCCGCCCACGCGCACCATGTCGCCGCCCTGCTGGTAGTAGGGGTCTTCATTGAACAGGTTGTCGCACACGTCTTCCATGATGGTCTTGATGGTCTCGCCGGTCATTTCGGTCAGGGTGGTGGCCGGGTAGGTGATGGCGGTCTGGTCCATCAGGCGTTCCATGGTGATGGCTTCGCCCGGCAGCAGCGTGGTGCCCCAGCGGAAACCTGGCGAGAAGGCCGCATCGGCGCCCTTCACGTCCATCAGSGCRTCCAGGATCAGCTGGTCGAAAGTGCCGTTGAAATTGCCGCGGCGGTAGAGCATATCTTCCGTAACCGCCAGTTTCTCGYTCARTTTGGCTTCGTAAGGCGCGCGGTGCTTGCYGATCAGCGCMGTCATGGCCGGGTCGGCYTCGAGCAGGTTGGAGAACACCGGCAGCAGCTTGTAGCGGTAATCCGCCACCTTGCCGTTCTTGACCTCGAAATCCAGCACRCCGAGGAATTTGCCGTTGGAACCGGCGTTGGTCACCAGCGTCTGGCCCTTGGCGTTCTTGACGATGGAGGGCGCCGGAACGCCATCGTGGGTATGGCCGCCCATGATGGCGTCGATGCCGGTGACGCGGCTGGCCATCTTGAGGTCCACGTCCATGCCGTTGTGGGACAGCACCACCACCACCTGGGCGCCCTTGGCGCGCACTTCGTCCACGACCTTCTGCATGTTCTCGTCCTGGATGCCGAAGCTCCAGTCCGGCACCATCCAGCGCGGGTTGGCGATCGGCGTGTAGGGGAAGGACTGGCCKATGATGGCCACCGGCACCCCGTTGATTTCCTTCATGGYRTAGGGCTGGAACACCTGGTCGCCGAARTCGGTGGTCTTGAYGTTCTGCGCCACGAAATCGACCTTGCCCTTGAAATCGTTGTCCACGATCTGCTTCACGCGCTCGGCGCCSAGGGTGAAYTCCCAGTGGCCGGTCATGACGTCCACGCCGAGCAGCTTGCAGGCATCGACCATGTCCTGGCCGYTGCTCCACAGCGATGTGGCCGAKCCCTGCCAGGTRTCGCCGCCATCCAGCAGCAGCGCGCCGGGGCGCGATGCGCGCAGCTTCTTCACCAGGGTGGAAAGATGCGCGAAGCCGCCGACCTTGCCGTAGGTTTTGGCGGCCGCAGAGAAGTCGAGATAGGTGAAGGCGTGCGCCTCCGGCGTGCCCGGACGGATAGCGAATTGCTTGAGCAGTTTTTCGCCGACCAGATGCGGCGCCCTGCCCAGATTGGAGCCCAAGCCGATGTTGACGCTCGGTTCGCGAAAATAAATCGGCGTCAGTTGCGCATGACAATCGGTGAAATGCAGCAGGCTGACATTGCCGAATTTGGGCACATCATAAAATTGGCCGCCTTGCGCCGAGGCCAGTGCAAATTTGCTGTTGAGCGCAAATCCGGTTGCACTCGCGGCAGCCAGCAGTTGCAGAAATTCACGGCGGTTCATGGACATGCGGTGCTCCTATAATTCTGTTTATATTGTATTTTTATAGAAATGACGGGCAAAAAAGAAGCCGCAGCACGAATGCGCCGCGGCCCACTGCAATTACTTGCGGAATACGGAAGCCTTGAGAGGCAAGCCGTTGTCCTGATAGGACAGGAAATACTCCAGATTGTTGAATTCTTCGCTGCCGGGTTCGAATGGTGTGGCACGAACCTGGCTGTTGCAACCCTTGTAGCGCACTTGCAGCGTCGTCAGGCGCTCGCCGGCGCGGAATACCGGCCAGTGGGTAGACTGTCCCAGGGTTGGCGATAATATTTCGGCGCGAATGCGGTTACCCGCATTGTCCACGTGGCAGGTGGCGCAAGAGAAATTCAACTGGCCGCGGCGCTGGAAGTAGAATTTCTTGCCTGCCTCATAGGCTGCGAGCGCTGCGGCCCCATCCACCTTGACGTTCATTTTCATGCCGTCTGACAGGGTGCGCGCATAGGAGGTCAGGATCCCCATGGTATTCACGTCGGAGTACTTGAACCCGGCCTCGCCGTTGGCCGTGAGGCACTGATTGATGTCCATCTCGAACGTCACCACCTTGTTCAGGGATGCGTCAAAACGGGGGTAATTCCCGGCCACGTTCTTGCCGCCATTGGGGAAACAGCTGGCAAAGGTTTTGCCATTCTTGAACGGCTTTTCCCACATTTCCTTGCCGGCTTCAATCACCCCCTCGAACGGCGGGAATTCCATGATGCTGTCGTATTGCGACTTGCTGTCCTTATCCAGAGCCAGCGCGCCATAAACATAGTTTTCATATTTAACCGCAGGCAGCTTGCTCTTGAAAAAGGCAATCATCTGCTTGCGATCGTCTTCGGGCCCGGCCTGTGCCGCTGCGCTTGCCATCAGGCCTGCTCCCAGCAAGGCCAATGCGATTTTTTTCATACCACTCCTCCGTCGGATGGGATAGGCCGGGCAACCCCGGCCCACGGCTTATATTTATTAGCTGATTGCCGCTTCGTCAGTACGCTTGTCACCCTTGTTGTCCACCCAGTTGATGACCACCTTGTCTCCGGCCTTGGCGCCCTTGACCTTGAAGCCGAGGAAGGGGTTCTTTGCAATCGCACCGCTCCACTGGGCATCGAGCACCACTTTGCCGCCCACGGTGACATTTATCGTCTGAATATGGTGCGCCGGAATAAGCTGGCCAGTCTTCGCATCCTTGCGCAAACCGGTTTCCATGATGTGATTCATCAGCACTTTGATGTCTGCGGTATCGCCCTGCATCTGGGCACGGATTTTCATCGGTTCAGCCATTTTGATATCCTTTAGTAATTGAGTCGTTCTTTATTCGCCATGCGATTGCCGGCTACTGACCGCTGTCGGCCTGATTAGCCGCCGCAGCCACCGATCGTGACTTTTACTTCCTTGGCCGTCATGTAAGACTTGCCGCCTGCCTTCACCACCACGGTGACATTGGATGTCTTGGCCATCTTGATGCGGGTGGAAACATAGCCTTCTGCGCCATTTTGAAAATTGAAATCGGCGATCAGCGGATTGACGTTCTGATCCACAAAAATCGCGATGTCCGTGGTGGCGGCAATCTTGCTGGTCACTTCCACAGGCACCACGGCGCCGTTTTCGGCGATTTCCGGCGCCTTGATCAGGATATCCGCACTCTTGGCGGCACCGGCGGCATTGATGCCCTTCATGGCATCGGCAAGATTCTTGGCTTCAAAAGCATTCTTGTTCCACTCGGCGGCCAGCACCTGGCCCGGTTTGAGCAGGCCGGCTGCAACCGCCATTGCGACCGTCCCAGCGGCACCGGCGCTTTTCAGAAAAGTTCTACGCAACTGGTTCATGTTTAGAGCTCCTTGCTTAAGTATTTAAAGGGTGTAAATAAAGTCCACAACCTGATCGATTTCTTCTTCGCTCAGAATCTTGTGCTTGCCCATGGGCGGCATTGAAGTTTTGGGGTTCGCCACGGTAGCGTCCCACACCTGTGCACGCAGCTTCGCCCGGTCCGGGAAACGCAGTTTCATGGCGATCAGGGGTGGCGCAATCGAGCCGGCCATTTCACCCTTGGTGCCAGGCATGGCATGACAGGCGAGACAGTTGCCTTTTTTGTTGTCAAAGGCGATTGCCTGGCCCGGCATATCTTGTTTCACTTCGGCAGCCCATAGCGGCCCCGTCACACCGGCGCCCAGCACAAGAGCGCCCATTAAAAGGGTAATGCGTTGGCGCATCGTATCCTCCTCCATTTAGCTTTATTATCCCCTAGCGGATGTTGCCAAGCATACCGGTTTTTTCTCACGATGCAAGCAGAAAAGTCACGAAATCCCTATATTTTTCAACAAGTAGTATGAATGTACCAGACGCATGAGTAGATTACGAATGACATATTTCCCGATGCCATGGTGATCACCCTGTACAGATGCGCCAGAGATTCCAATAAAATACCTATAATATGTTTGTCAAATTCATGATTTTCCCTCAGAATTGGGTTAATTTTTCGCCCGCGCCAAGCGCGACCGCATGGGTTTTTAGCCCGCACCAAAAGGCTGTCCAGTTACATGATTAGCTACGACTATCCTCTTAACGAACGGGTTCGCACCTTGTTGCGGCTTGAGGATTTGTTCGCCAAAGCAGAATTCTTCGCCTCCCAGTCACAGGCGCTGGACCACCATGCAGCCCTGCTTTCCCTGTTTGAGATTCTTGAAGTATCCTGCCGCGCCGACCTGAAAACCGATCTGTTGCAGGAACTGGAACGCCAGAAACAGGTGCTGGAGACATTGCGCCACAACCCCGCCATTTCGCAGCAGGCGCTGGACGGCATCCTGGCCGAAATCAGCCAGACCGCGGCCAAATTGCATGAACTGTCAGGCAAACTGGGGCAGCATATCCGCGATAACGAATGGCTGATGAGCATCAAGCAGCGCACCACCATTCCAGGCGGCGTGTGCGAATTCGACCTCCCTTCCTACCACTTCTGGCTCAGTCTCGACGCAGAAACGCGGCGCAACGGCCTGCATGAATGGCTGGCGCCATTGCTGCCGGTGCAAAAGGGGCTGGAACTGGTGCTGAAGCTGCTGCGCGACAGCGGCAAGACGACGCGMCAGGTTGCCCAGCAGGGCGCYTTCCAGCAAATGCTGGCGGGCCGCGTGGCGCAGCTGATACGCATCGAGATGGACAGCGGCATYCCCTGYTTCCCMGAGATCAGCGCYAACAAATACGCCATCAACATCCGCTTCACCACGCTCGGCGGAATACAGAAACCACGGTCCTGTGACCTCGATGTCGAATTCGATCTGACCCTGTGTAATTTTTAAGCACTATGCCTTCAACACCTGCAAAACAACGCACCGTTCCCTGTCCGGTCTGCGGCAAGGCCGCGCCCTTTACGCCGGACAACCCGTTCCGCCCCTTCTGCAGCGAGCGCTGCAGGCTGATCGACCTGGGGCAATGGGCAAATGAGGAATACCGCATACCGGCACAGACAAAGCCCTTGCCGGACGACGAAGGCTAAGTCCACGCCGCCCGCAGCATGGCAATGCCGTGCGCCCCGGCTTGCCACGCCGCGTCCATCTGCTCAGGCTGCATTCCGCCTAGCGCATAGACCGGCAGGGGGAAATCCCTGATCAATTCCGCGAAGCC
>PQAG01000225.1 GCA_003104895.1 Nitrosomonadales bacterium | reverse complement strand
TGCTGGCACCCCTTGCCCGTCACGGCGTCAGCATGAGCAAGCTGGAATCCAGGCCTTCGCGCACCGGCCTGTGGGAATACATGTTTTTTGTCGATATCGAAGGCCATCGCCAGGATAAAAAGGTGACGCAAGCACTCAACGAACTGCGCGACAAGGCAGCCTTCCTTAAAGTGCTGGGATCGTACCCGGCGGCGGTGTTATAAAAGAAACGGTAATGAGTGATGAGGGATGGGTGATCGAGCCCCCGCCCATCACGCATTCCCCATCACCCATTACAAATATTGGCTTATGGAACTCTGCAACCTATCACCCTCCTACGTGCGCGCCATCGCGCCCTATCAGCCCGGCAAGCCCATCGCCGAGCTGGCGCGGGAAATGCACCTGGCGGAAGAAGACATCGTCAAGCTTGCCTCCAACGAAAACCCGCTCGGCGCCAGCCCCCGCGCCCTGGCGGCGATGGAAAACGTGCTGATGGAAATCGCGCGCTACCCGGACGGCAACGGCTTCCTGCTCAAATCCGCGCTGGCGGAAAAATACGGCGTGGCGCTGAAGCAGATCGTGCTCGGCAACGGCTCCAACGACCTGCTGGAACTGGCCGCGCGCGCCTTCCTCGCGCCCGGCACTTCCGCCATCTACTCGCAGTACGCCTTTGCCGTCTATCCGCTGGCCACCCAGGCTGCCGGCGCGCGCGGCATCGAAACCCCGGCGCGGGAGTACGGCCACGACCTCAAGGCCATGCTGGAAGCGATTGGCGACGATACGCGCATCATCTTCATCGCCAACCCCAACAACCCGACCGGCACGCTGCTGGGCAGCGCGGAGCTGGAGCACTTCCTCGATCAGGTTCCCCATACCGTGCTGGTGGTGCTGGACGAGGCCTATACCGAATACCTGCCCGAAGCACAGCGCAGCAACTCGATCGGCTGGCTGAAAAAATATCCCAATCTGCTCATCACCCGAACTTTTTCCAAGGCCTATGGCCTGGCCGGCCTGCGCGTCGGTTTCGCGCTGGCCCACCCGGAAGTCGCGGATCTGCTCAACCGCGTGCGTCAGCCCTTCAACGTCAACAGCCTGGCGCAGGCGGCTGCGGTGGCGGCGATGCAGGATGAAGCGTTTCTGGAGGAGTGCGTGGAGATCAACCGCAGCGGCATGGAACAAATCACCGCCGGCCTCAGCCAGATGGGCTTGAGCCATATCCCCTCTGCAGGCAATTTCGTGGCGGTCAAGGTGGGCAATGCCGCCGCCATCAACCACAGCCTGCTGAAACAGGGCGTCATCGTGCGCCCCATTGCCAACTATGGCATGCCGGAATTCCTGCGCGTCAGCATCGGACTGGAAGCGGAAAACGCCCGCTTCCTCGAAGCGCTGGAACAGTCTTTGGCACAAGAGGGTTAATTCAAGCCGTCACCAACAGAATTCAATTTACGGAGAAACAAAATGATCATCGTCATGAACAATGGCGCCACGGAAGAGCAGATCGAGGGCGTTGTCAAGAAAATCAAGGAATTTGGCCTCGAAGCCAATATTTCGCGCGGCACCGAGCGCACCGTGATCGGCGCCATCGGCGACGAGCGCAAGCTCGACCAGGAACTGTTCGATGCCCTGCCCGGCGTGGAGCAATCCATGCACATCGTCAAGCCCTACAAGATCGTGGGCCGCGAATGGCACAAGCAGGATACGGTCATCGACATCAAGGGCATCAAGCTGGGCGGAAACCAGGTGCAGATCATTGGCGGTCCTTGTTCTGTTGAAACCCAGCAGCAGATGGACACTGCCGCCAGATTCGTCAAGGAAGCCGGTTGCCGCCTGATGCGCGGCGGCGCCTTCAAGCCCCGCACCAGCCCTTATTCCTTCCAGGGCCATGGCGAGGAGGGCCTGAAAATCTTCCGCAAGGCCGCCGATCAGTATGGCCTGCCCATCGTCACCGAGCTGATGGATGCGCGCATGCTGGACACCTTCATGAAACACGATGTGGACGTGATCCAGATCGGCACGCGCAGCATGCAGAACTTCGAACTGCTGAAGGAAGTCGGCAAGGTCAACAAGCCGGTGATTCTCAAGCGCGGCATGTCCGCCACCATTTCCGAGTGGCTGATGGCCGCGGAATACATCGCCGCCGCCGGCAACCACAACATCATTTTCTGCGAGCGCGGCATCCGCACTTTCGAAACCTACTACCGCAACGTTCTGGACGTCACAGCTGTCCCGGTGCTGAAGAAGGAAACCCACCTGCCGGTGATCATCGACCCCTCCCATGCCGGCGGCAAGGCGTGGATGGTGCCGGCCCTGTCGCGCGCCGCCATCGCGGCGGGCGCGGACGGCCTGCTGGTGGAGATGCACCCCAACCCGTGCGAAGCCTGGTGCGACGCCGACCAGGCCATCAACCCGCAGGAACTGAAAGACCTGATGGGCACCCTGGGCGTGATCGCCGGGGCGATTGGCCGGACGATCTGACCAGCATGGCTCAGCGCTACCCTCTCTCCAACTCTCTCCCGCATGCGGGAGAGAGTGCAAACGATCCCTCCCCCTTGCAGGGAGAGGGCTAGGGAGAGGGTTTGATTAACAAGCTCGTCATTGTCGGTGTCGGCCTGATCGGCGGCTCGCTGGCGCTGGCCTTGCGCCAGGCCGGTGCCGTCAGGGAGATCATCGGTGTCGGGCGCAGCCGGGAGAACCTCGAAACCGCCCGCGCGCTTGGCATCATCGACCGGATCGGAACCAGTCTGGCCGATGCTGCGCACGAGGCCGACGTGATCGTGCTGGCGGTGCCGGTTGCCGCCATGCAGCCGGCCATGAGAGAGCTCGCACTCCATCTGGCGCCCGCTACCATCGTGACGGACGTCGGCAGCACCAAGCGCGATGTCATCACCTGCGCCCGGCAGCACCTGCCGGAGCATCTGGGCCGTTTCATTCCGGGGCACCCCATCGCCGGCGCCGAAAAGAGCGGCGCCGCTGCGGCTTTTGCCAATCTGTTCCAGGGCCGCAACGTCGTCGTCACGCCGCTGCCAGAAAACGAAACAGAAGCCGTGTCCCGGATTGCCAGCATGTGGCAGACCTGCGGCGCCACCGTCAACACCATGTCCGCGCAAAAGCATGACGAGATTTTCGCCGCGGTCTCCCATCTTCCTCATCTGCTGTCTTTTGCCCTGGTGGAGGACATCGCTTTCCGCGCCAATGCAAAAGAACTCTTCAGCTACGCGGCTGGCGGGTTCCGCGACTTCACCCGCATCGCCGGCAGCCACCCGGAAATGTGGCGCGACATCTGCCTGGCCAACCGCGACGCGCTGATCCGGGAAATCGACACCTACCAGTCCCAGCTCGACCGCCTGCGCGGCATGCTGGAACAGAGTGACGGCAAATCGCTGGAAGAAGTATTCGGCCATGCCCGCACCGCCCGCGCCGAATGGCTGGCCGGAAAACAGGATTCATGACATGGAACATCTCGATCTTTCCCCCATCGCCCGGGTCAGCGGCAGCATTTTGCTGCCCGGCTCGAAAAGCATTTCCAACCGCACCCTGCTGCTGGCCGCGCTGGCCGAAGGCGTGACCGAGGTCAAGGCGCTGCTGGCGTCCGACGACACCGGCCACATGCTGGAAGCCCTGAAGAATCTCGGCGTCCAGTGGGAACAGCACGGCGCCAGCCGCGACTATCGCGTGCACGGCGCGGGCGGCGCATTTCCCGTCAAAACAGGGGATTTGTTCCTGGGCAACGCCGGCACTGCCTTCCGCCCCCTCACCGCCGTCCTGGCCCTGTGCCAGGGCGACTACCGCTTGAGCGGCGTGCCGCGCATGCACGAGCGCCCCATCGGCGACCTGGTGGACGGCCTGCGCCAGCTCGGCGCCGATATCCGCTATCTCGGCAACGAAGGGTTCCCGCCGCTGGCCATCAAGCCGGCCAGGAGTTTCCCTCTCCCTAACCCTCTCCCGCCTACGGGAGAGGGAACAAAGACCCCCTCCCCCGCTTGCGGGGGAGGGCCGGGGAGAGGGCAGGTCAAAATCCGCGGCAACGTCTCCAGCCAGTTCCTCACCGCACTACTGATGGCCGCGCCGCTGGCCGGGCAGGATGTGAGCATTGAAGTGATCGGCGAACTGATTTCCAAGCCCTACATCGAAATCACGCTCAACCTGATGCGCCGTTTCGGCGTCGAAGTGGAACGCCAGGGGTGGCAAGTGTTCACCATCCGCGCCGGGCAGAAATACACCAGCCCGGGCGAAATCCATGTCGAAGGCGATGCTTCCAGCGCCTCCTATTTCCTCGCCGCAGGCGCCATCGGCATGGGCCCGGTGCGGGTCGAAGGCGTGGGCAGAACCAGCATCCAGGGCGACGTGCGCTTCGCCGAAGCGCTGGAACAGATGGGCGCCAGAATCGAAATGGGCGACAACTGGATCGAATCCAGCGGCACGGGCAGGCTCCGGGCCATCGACCTCGACTGCAACCACATCCCAGACGCCGCCATGACCCTGGCCGTGGCCGCCCTGTTCGCCGACGGCACCACCACCCTGCGCAACATCGCCAGCTGGCGCGTCAAGGAAACCGACCGCATCGCCGCCATGGCAACGGAACTACGCAAGGTCGGCGCCACCGTGGAGGAAGGCCCGGACTACATCAAGGTCACCCCCCCTCACGCCTCACGCCTCACGCCTCACGCCCAAATCGATACCTACGACGACCACCGCATGGCCATGTGCTTCGCGCTGGTTTCGCTGGGCGGCGTGCCGGTGCGCATCAACGACCCCCAATGCGTAGCCAAGACCTTCCCGGATTACTTCAAGAGCCTGCAATCCATTGCCCAGAACGCCTGAATTTACAATGAACGCCTCCTCACTCCTTACTCCTCACTCCTCACCCGAAATCCCCGTCATCGCCATCGATGGCCCTTCCGCTTCCGGCAAGGGCACCGTGGCCGCGCTGGTGGCGAAAGAACTCGGCTTCCATTACCTCGACAGCGGCGCGATCTACCGCGTCACCGCACTGGCGGCGCTGCGCGCGGGCATTGCCCTGGACGACGAAGCCGCCCTGGCCCGGCTTGCAGGCCATCTGGACGTGCGCTTCGACAATGGCGAAATCTGGCTGGGCGGTGAAAAAGCCGGGGAGGACGTGCGCTCCGAGGCCTCCGGCAATGCGGCTTCCCGCATCGCATCTCTCCCAAGCCTGCGCCAGGCCCTGCTGGAATTCCAGCGCAGCTTCCGCACGGCGCCGGGCCTGGTGGCGGATGGCCGCGACATGGGGTCGGTGGTGTTCCCTGACGCCACGCTCAAAATTTTCCTCACCGCAAGCGCTGGGATTCGTGCAGAACGGCGCTATAAACAGTTGATGGAAAAAGGAATGCATGCTAATCTTTCGCAGATTTTGCAGGATATCCAGCAACGCGATGCGCGCGACAGTGCCCGCAGTGTTGCCCCCCTGCAGAAATTTGCGGACGCACACCTGCTGGACACCAGTACGCTCAACATCGCCGAGGCGGTGAACGAGGTTCTGGCACACTATCGGGACAGCGTCCGTCAGGCGTCATGAATTTGGGTTTTGCGGAATTCCAAGCGGCGCGTTTACCGGCTTTTAAAGCCGAGCCTGACGCGCCGTTTTATCTTTTTGCAAATACAGCCGGTTCTGACAATTAACAACTTGCCCCGTGGCTCATTACGGGTTAGTGGATTTTATTTTTTATGACTACTGCTGCTCCTGCCTCCTCCGAAAGTTTTGCCGCCCTGTTTGAAGAAAGCCTGCAACGCCAGGAAATGCGTTCAGGCGAACTGATCACCGCCGAAGTCGTGTCCGTTGACAACGACGTGGTGATCGTCAATGCCGGCCTCAAGTCCGAAAGCGTGATCGACGCCAACGAATTCAAGAACGACCTGGGCGAAATCGAAGTTCAAGCTGGCGATTTCGTCAGCGTTTGCATCGAAGCCATGGAAGATGGCTATGGCTCGACCAAACTGTCGCGCGAAAAAGCCAAGCGCCTCGCGGCCTGGAACGACCTTGACAAGGCAATGGAAGACGGCACGCTGGTCAGCGGCGTGATCAGCGGCTCCGTCAAGGGCGGCCTGACCGTCACCGTGAACGGCATCCGCGCCTTCCTGCCAGGCTCGCTGGTGGACATCCGCCCGGTCAAGGACACCACGCCTTACCAGGGCAAGCAGATGGAATTCAAGGTCATCAAGCTCGACCGCAAGCGCAACAACGTGGTGGTTTCCCGCCGCGCAGTGCTGGAAGCCAGCCAGGGCGCCGAGCGCCAGGCCCTGCTGGAAAACCTGAAAGAAGGCGCAGTGGTCAAGGGCGTCGTCAAGAACATCACCGACTACGGCGCATTCGTGGACCTGGGCGGCATCGATGGCCTGCTGCACATCACCGACCTGGCCTGGCGCCGCGTCAAGCATCCCTCCGAAGTCCTCTCCGTGGGCGACGAAGTGGAAGCCAAGATTCTCAAGTTCGACCAGGAAAAGAACCGCGTCTCCTTAGGGATAAAGCAACTGGGCGACGATCCTTGGGTCAACCTGTCGCGCCGCTACCCGCAAGGCACCCGCCTGTTCGGCAAGGTCACCAACCTGACCGACTATGGCGCATTCGTTGAAATCGAGCAGGGCATCGAAGGCCTGGTGCACGTTTCCGAAATGGACTGGACCAACAAGAACGTTCACCCTGCCAAGGTGGTGAGCCTGGGCGACGAAGTCGAAGTCATGATTCTGGAAATCGACGAAGAGCGCCGCCGCATCTCCCTGGGCATGAAGCAATGCAAACCGAACCCATGGGACGAGTTTGCCGCCAGCCAGAAGAAAGGCGACAAGGTTTCCGGCCAGATCAAGTCGATCACCGACTTCGGCATCTTCATCGGCCTGCCAGGCGGCATCGACGGCCTGGTACACCTGTCCGACCTGTCCTGGAACATGCCTGGCGAAGAAGCCGTGCGCAACTACAAGAAGGGCGATGAAGTGGAAGCCGTGGTGCTGGCCATCGACGCCGAGAAAGAGCGCATCTCCCTGGGCATCAAGCAGATGGATGGCGACCCCTTCTCCAACTACGTCTCCACCCATGACAAGGGCGACATCGTCAAGGGCACGGTCAAGTCGATCGATGCCAAAGGCGCCGTCATTGCGCTGGACGGCGAAGTGGAAGGCTACCTGCGCGCCTCTGAGATTTCCCGTGATCGCGTTGAAGACATTCGCAGCCACCTCAAGGAAGGCGACGAAGTCGAGACCAAGATCATCAGCGTGGACCGCAAGAACCGCAACATCAGTCTGTCCATCAAGGCCAAGGACATGGCGGAAGAGTCCGATGCGATGCACAAGATGGCCAGCGAGCAAAGCGCAGCCAGCGCCGGCACCACCAACCTGGGCGCCCTGCTGAAAGCCAAGCTGGACAACAAGAACAGCGGTCAGTAACGACCGGGCCAAAACCGGCCGGGGTTCGCCCCGGCCGGGATGCCCACGCAGGGAAAACTCATGACCAAGTCAGAATTGATTAACAAGCTGGCGGCGCGCTATCCCCAGCTTGTGGCAAAAGATGCAGAACTTGCGGTCAAAACTGTGCTGGAAGCCATGGCGGAAAGCCTGGCCCACGGCGAAAGAATTGAAATTCGCGGTTTTGGCAGCTTCAGTCTGAACTACCGTCCGCCACGCGTCGGACGCAATCCGAAAACCGGCGGCAAGGTAAGCGTGCCGGAAAAATATGTTCCTCATTTCAAAGCAGGCAAAGAACTGCGCGAACGTGTGGACTACCCGGAATAAGGCATTTGACACGGTTCCTGACCGGTCAGCCAATATGGCGGCATAATCGCAAGATCATGCCGCTTTTTTCATCTTAAGATTAAGACATGCGCTATCTGTCCCTGATTTCCGGCATCATCCTGTTTCTGCTGGCGCTCGGTTTTGCCCTCAAGAACAGCGACAGCGTTACCTTGCATTATTTCCTCGGCTATCAATGGCAGGCGCCGCTGATCCTGGTCCTGATGGCGGCATTCTGCCTTGGCACGGCGGCCGGCATTGCAGCAACCCTCGGACTGATTTTCAAGCAGCGCCGCGAAATCCAGAAACTGCGCCGCGAAACAAAATCAACCACGCAGTCCCCAGTTCCCGGCCTGCCTTCACTTCGACAGGCTCAGCGCGCCGCGGCTTCGCTCAGGCAACAGGAGGGGGAGACGCTGGCTCGCAGCGCGCGTTTCAAGCAAACAGAGCGGCCCGGCGATGGAATTTGAATTCTGGTGGCTGCTGGCTCTTCCCCTATTCTTCAGTCTCGGCTGGCTGGCCGCGCGGATTGACATCAAGCATCTGCAGTCCGAGTCCCGCCGCCTTCCGGCTTCCTATTTCAGGGGGCTGAACTTCCTCCTCAACGAACAGCAGGACAAGGCGATCGAGTCTTTTATTGAAGTCGTGCGCGCCGATCCGGAAACCGTGGAACTGCACTTCGCCCTCGGCAGCCTGTTCCGCCGCCGCGGGGAAATCGAGCGCGCCATCCGCATGCACCAGACCCTGGTTGACCGGACCGGACTGGAAGCTGAGAAAAGGCTGAGCGCAAGCTTCGAACTGGGTCAGGATTATCTGAAAGCAGGCCTGCTCGACCGTGCCGAGCAGATCTTCAGCACCTTGCGCCAGACCGCCTATGCAGAACAGGCACTCAAGTTCCTGCTGGAAATCTATGAAACGGAGCGCGACTGGGAAAACGCCATCGCCATCGCAGAGCAGCTGGGTGCAACATCTCCGACCCCGTTCAACAAGGAAATTGCGCAGTTCTACTGCGAACTGGCGGCAAACGACATCGCCCAGAGCAACCCGGATGCAGCTCGCGGCCACCTCGACCAGGCGCTGCAAAGCTCCCGCAGCTGCGCCCGCGCGAACCTCATGCTGGGGGACCTGGAGGCGCAGTCGGGGCGCCATGCCGAGGCCATCCAGTTCTGGAAGCGGATTGAGACCCAGAACCCGGAATACCTCACCCTCACCGCCGCAAAACTGCTCGACAATTACCGCGCTTTGGGGCAAAGCAGCGAGGCCCTGATTCTGCTGCGCGGCTACCTGGGCCACCACCCCTCCATCGATTTGCTCAACACCACGTTCCAGGCCGTGCTCGAACTTGAGGGTCCGCGCGCCGCCTACGAACTGGTGCGCGACGAGCTGCGGCGCAATCCCAGCCTGCTTGGCCTCGACAAACTGCTGGAAGCCGCGCTGCTGGATGCCCCACCGGAGCGCAGGCAGGATATCTCGCTGGTGAAAAATCTCATCCACCAGCACAGCCAGCGCCTCGCCCTCTACCGCTGCGAAAGCTGCGGCTTCAAGGCGCGCCTTTTTCATTGGCACTGCCCCGCCTGTGGCGGCTGGGAAACATTGCCGCCCAAACGCAGGGAAGACCAGGACAATCCATCATGACAAACGAGCCCCAGATTCCGGACCCCAAAATTATCGTCGCGCTGGATTATTCCAGCGCTGCGGCCGCATCACAACTGGTGGAACGCCTTGACCCCAGGCTGTGCAAGCTCAAGGTGGGCAAGGAATTGTTTACCGCCGCCGGGCCGGCCTGGGTGGAACATCTGGTCAGCCTGGGATACGGTGTTTTCCTCGACCTCAAATTCCACGACATTCCCCATACCGTCGCCCAGGCCTGCAAGGCCGCAGCCAGCCTCGGGGTGTGGATGGTCAATGTTCATGCACTCGGCGGCCGTGCTATGATGAGCGCCGCGCGCGAAGCGCTGGAAGGCTTGCCGCGGCGGCCGAAACTGATTGCGGTCACGGTCCTGACCAGCATGGGTCCGGATGACCTGGCCGATCTCGGCATTGATGAGGAACCGCAGCAGCTGGTGCGCCGCCTTGCCCGGCTGGCCCATGAGTGCCGCCTCGACGGCGTGGTCTGTTCGGCGCAGGAGGCGGCCATGCTGCGGCAGGAACTCGGAGCGGGCTTCTGCCTCGTCACGCCCGGCATCCGCCCGGCCAGCGCCGGCAAGGACGACCAGAAGCGCATCATGGCCCCGGCCGATGCGCTGCGCGCAGGCGCGCATTACCTGGTCATCGGACGCCCCATCACCCAGGCAGCGGATCCCCTGCAGGCATTGCAGTCGGTCGGGCAAGAAATTGCAAACATTGGAGAACTGAAGTGAAAGTCAGCATTATTGGAACCGGCTATGTCGGACTGGTGACCGGCACCTGCCTGGCGGAAGTGGGCAATGACGTGGTATGCCTGGATCTGGATGAGCGCAAGATCGGCATGCTCAAACAGGGCCAGATCCCCATTTACGAACCCGGTCTGGAAGACATGGTGCAGCGCAACCAGGCCGCCGGGCGCCTGCGCTTCACCACCGATATCGCGGAAAGCGCCGCCCATGGCACGATCCAGTTCATCGCCGTGGGCACCCCGCCGGACGAGGACGGCTCCGCAGACCTGCAGTACGTGGTCTCGGCCGCACGCGCCATCGGCCAGCACATGAATGATTACAAGGTGATCGTGGACAAGTCCACGGTGCCGGTCGGCACCGCCGACAAGGTGCGCGCAGCGGTGCAGGAAGAACTGCAGAAACGCGCTTCGAACCTTGATTTCAGCGTGGTTTCCAACCCGGAATTCCTCAAGGAAGGCGCCGCGGTGGAAGACTTCATGCGCCCCGACCGCATCGTGGTCGGCACCGACGATGCCAGGGCAACGGAACTCATGCGCACCCTGTACGCCCCGTTCCAGCGCAACCACGAACGCCTGATCGTGATGGACGTCAAGTCCGCCGAACTGACCAAGTACGCCGCCAACGCCATGCTGGCCACGCGCATTTCGTTCATGAACGAGCTCGCCAACCTGGCAGAAATCCTCGGCGCAGACATCGAGCACGTGCGCCACGGCATCGGCTCCGACCCGCGCATCGGCTACCACTTCCTCTACCCCGGCTGCGGCTACGGCGGCTCCTGCTTCCCCAAGGACGTGCAGGCCCTGCAGCGCACCGCCCGCGCCAACGGCGTCGAGCTGCAGGTGCTGAAAGCGGTGGAAGACGCCAATGACCTGCAAAAGCACATCCTGCTCAAGAAAATCACCGAGCGCTTCGGCAACGACCTGTCCGGCAGGCGTTTCGCGCTCTGGGGCCTGGCATTCAAGCCCAACACCGACGACATGCGCGAAGCCCCAAGCCGCGTTCTGATCGAGGGCCTGTGGCAGCGCGGCGCCACGGTCGCCGCCTACGACCCGGCGGCGATGGAGGAGACCCACCGCATCTACGGCGACGACCAGCGCATCACCCTGTGCGACTCGCCCATGGCGGCCATGGCCGGCGCCGACGCGCTGGCCATCGTCACGGAATGGAAGGAATTCCGCGCCCCGGACTTTGCCGCCATCAAGTCCAGCCTGAAAACCCCGGTCATTTTTGACGGCCGCAACCTGTATGAGCCCAAAGTGGTGCGCGAACAGGGGCTGGAATATTTCCCGATTGGCCGTTTGTAAAGGCGTGATCGGTGATGAGTGATGGGGAATGAAAACCACCACCGCTCATCACCCATTGCCCATCACCCATTCCCCATAATCCAACCATGAATATCCCAGACATTTCCAAAGCCCGCGTCCTGGTCGTCGGCGACGTCATGCTCGACCGCTACTGGTTCGGGGAGGTCAGCCGCATCTCGCCGGAAGCGCCCGTGCCGGTAGTGCATGTCGGCAAGACCGAGGAGCGCCCCGGCGGTGCGGCCAACGTGGCGCGCAACGCCGCCGCCCTGGGCGCGCAGGTGTCGCTGCTCTCGGTGGCGGGAACCGACGAAGCGGGCGAGTGCCTGGCCCGCCTGCTGGAGCATGAGAACATCAAGGTGGTTCTGCACCGCGATGCAGAACTCGACACCACCATCAAGCTGCGCGTCATCGGGCGCCAGCAGCAGCTGCTGCGCATCGACTTCGAAACCTGGCCCGGCCACGAGGTGCTGCAGAACAAGCTGGCCGATTTCGAACGCATGCTGGCGGATTCAGACGTGGTGATCCTGTCCGATTACGGCAAGGGCGGCCTGACGCACATCCGGCGCATGATCGAACTGGCCCGCACCGCGGGCAAGCCTGTACTGGCCGACCCCAAAGGCGAGGACTACGAGCGCTATCGCGGCGCCACCCTGCTCACCCCCAACCGCAGCGAATTCAAACAGGTCGCGGGAAGCTGGCACAACGAGGAAGAACTGACACGCAAGGCCCAGGCACTGCGCAGCCAGCTTGGCCTCGCAGCCCTGCTGGTCACGCGCAGCGAGGAAGGCATGACGCTGTACCGCGACGGCGAAACCCTGCACGAACCCACCCAGGCGCGCGAAGTTTTCGATGTCAGCGGCGCCGGGGATACGGTGATCGCCACCCTCGGCACCATGCTCGCCGCCGGGGCGGATCTGCCCGAAGCAGTGCGCATGGCCAACCGGGCCGCGGGAATCGTAGTCGGCAAGCTGGGCACGGCGGTGGTGAGCCGCGAAGAATTATTTAGTGGGTGAGCGGTGAGCGGCAAGTGGTAAGCGGTGGTTTTACCGCTCACTGCTCACCGTTTACCACCCCCATGCACCACCAACAAGGAAAACAATCACATCATGTACACCATCGTCACCGGCGCCATGGGCTTTAGTTCCGGCGTAACGCGCTGTCGCGCATTAGCCTTCACTGAAACAGGCCGAAAGGAATAATCATGTATTTTATTGTTACGGGGGCGGCCGGTTTTATCGGCGCCAATATCGTCAAGGCTCTCAACGAACGCGGCGAGACCAACATCATCGCCGTGGACAACCTGAAGAAGGCCGACAAGTTCAAGAATCTGGTGGATTGCGAAATCGCCGATTACATGGACAAGGAAGACTTCCTCGACGCCGTGCTGGATGGGGCGTTCGACGACTCCATGCAGGCCGTGTTCCACGAAGGCGCCTGCTCCGACACCATGGAAACCGACGGCCGCTACATGATGGAGAACAACTACCGTTATTCCATCACCCTGCTGGAACACTGCCAGAACGAGGAAATCCCCTTCCTCTACGCTTCGTCCGCCAGCGTCTACGGCGCCGGCAGCGTTTTCAGCGAGTCGCGCGAGCATGAAAGCCCGCTCAATGTCTACGGCTACTCCAAGTTCCTGTTCGACCAGTACGTGCGCCGCATGTGGGCGGAAAAAACCGGCCAGATCGTGGGCTTCCGCTACTTCAACGTGTACGGCCCGCGCGAGCAGCACAAGGGGCGCATGGCCTCGGTCGCCTTCCATTTCTTCAACCAGTACCAGGCCGAGGGCAAGGTCAAGCTGTTCGAGGGCTGCGAAGGCTACGGCAACGGCGAACAGCGGCGCGATTTCGTGTCGGTGGAAGACGTGGTCAAGATCAACATGTGGTTCCTCGACCACCCGGACCAGTCCGGCATCTTCAACCTCGGCACCGGCCGCAGCCAGGCCTTCAACGACGTCGCCGTGGCCGCCGTCAACGCCTGCCGCGCAGCAAAAGGCGAGGCCGCGCTGACGCTGGAACAGCTGCAGCAACAGGGCATCATCGAGTATGTCGCCTTCCCGGAGGCGCTCAAGGGCAAGTACCAGAGCTTCACCCAGGCCGACATATCGGCGCTGCGCAAGGCCGGCTACGACACCCCGCTGTACACCGTGGAGCAGGGTGTGGAACGCTACGTGAATCACCTGCTGAAACAGCGCTGAGAACCCTGCTCAAGCGGAGCTGAGGGATGAAAAGAATCCTGGTCCTGTTAATGGCCTGCCTTGCCTTCATGGCTCCGGCCCGGGCCGGCGCTCTGGTTGATCTCAACAGCGCCACGCAGGCACAGCTCGAGTCGGTGAAAGGCATCGGCCCGGCGAAAGCCAGGGCCATCATCGGCTACCGCAGCAAAATGGGGCCTTTCAGAAGCGTGGACGACCTGAAGAAAGTGACGGGATTCGGCCCCAAATCGGTTTCTAAAATGCGCTCCGAAGTGACTGTTGGCAGCCCCCGCCCGGCCGCGGCATGGACTGAGGCGAGGAAGAACCGGTAGCCAGGAAACCGTGCATAATATTCAACCATGACCAGCTCAAGAGATTTTCCAGCGTGAATCCGGCCCGCTTCGCTTTCATACCGCCCTGGCTGGATCCGCTGCGCGCGGTTGCCGTGGCCATATTCGACAGCAACGGCGACCTCATCGAGGCCACTGAGGGCTTCCGCTTTACCCTGACGCCCGAAGCTGGCGGCAACGTCGCGCAACGCATTGCCGAGCCGCCGCTCGGCCAGCTGGTAAAAATGCAGCCGGACGAAACAGGCCTGCTTTACACCGGCCTGATCACCCTCAACATCGGACATGGACTGACCCGGGCCTTTGCCGGTTCGATTTTCCGCCGCAACCAGCTGTTCATGCTTGCCGCCGAACTGGACATCTCCGCCTTCGAGTCGCTCAGCGGCGAAAACGAGCGCCTCAACCAGGAGCTGGAAGAAAGCAGGAAGCTGCTCTCCAAGCGCAACCACAGCCTGCAGAAACTGCAGGAGGAAATGGAAGCCATCAAGCGCAACGACGGACTCACCGGCCTGGCCAACATGAAGCTGCTCGACTCGCGCGTGAGTGAGGAAATCCTGCGCTGGGAGCGTTACCGCCGGCCCCTGGCACTGCTGCTGATGGATATGGACAATTTCAGCAGCATCAACGACGAATTCGGGCGCGAAACGGGCGACGAATTATTGCAGCATGTCGCCACCATCCTCAATGGCGCAACCCGCACCCTGGATCTGGTCGCACGCTATGGCGGGCAGGAATTCGCCATACTGCTGCCGGAAACCAACGAAATGGGGGCCATGATCGTGGCCGAGCGCCTGCGCATGGATCTCGAAGGCCAGCTCATCCTGCCCCTGCTGCGCCCCCTTACCGCCAGCTTTGGTGTCGCCCTGCTGCAGCCGGATGAGAAACGAGAAGCCTTTTATGCCCGTGCCGGGCGCGCGGTCAGATATTCCAAGGCACACGGCAGGAACTGCATCGCCATCGCAGGAGTGGTGGCCGAATGCGATCATCTTTATCAGGGCGCGGCCCAGGAAACAAATGTATAAAACCATAGAAGATTTTGTCGGCAACACCCCGCTGGTCAGGCTCAAACGCATCCCCGGCAACACCTCGAACACCGTCCTGGTCAAGCTGGAGGGCAACAATCCGGCGGGATCGGTGAAAGACCGCCCGGCCCTGTCCATGATCATGCACGCCGAGGCGCGGGGCGAAATCAGGCCCGGGGACACCCTGATCGAGGCCACCAGCGGCAATACCGGCATCGCCCTGGCAATGGCTGCGGCGATGCGCGGCTACAAAATGGTGCTGGTGATGCCGGAGCACATGAGCATGGAACGGCGCCAGGTGATGCGCGCCTTTGGCGCCGAGATCGTGCTCACCCCGAAGGAAGGCAGCATGGAAGCGGCGATCGATACCGCCAAGCGCCTGCGTGACGAAGCCAAGGGGATCATCCTCGACCAGTTTTCCAACCCCGACAACCCGCTCGCCCACTATGAAGGCACCGGCCCGGAAATCTGGCGCGACACACAGGGCACGATTACCCACTTCGTCAGCAGCATGGGCACCACCGGCACCATCATGGGCTGCTCGCGCTACCTCAAGGAGCGGAATCCGGCCATCCAGATCATCGGCGCTCAGCCGGCGGCGGGCTCTCAGATTCCGGGCATCCGCAAATGGCCGCCGGAATATCTGCCCAAGATCTGCGACTTCAGCCAGGTGGACCAGATTGTCGAAGTCAGCCAGAGCGCGGCGGAAGACATGACCCGCCGCCTCGCCCGCGAGGAGGGCATTTTTGCCGGCATTTCATCGGGAGGCGCGCTGGTAGCGGCGCTCGAAGTCTCCGCCCGGGTCGAGAACGCCGTCATTGTTTCCATCGTCTGCGACCGGGGTGACCGCTACCTTTCCACCGGCGTCTTTCCGGCTTGAACCTGCTCAAGGCGCTCGCCACCGTCGGCGGCATGACCCTGCTGTCGCGCATTCTCGGCTTCCTGCGCGACGCCATCATCGCCCGCGCCTTTGGCGCCGGGATCGCCACCGACGCCTTTTTCGTCGCCTTCAAGCTGCCCAACCTGCTGCGCCGCCTGTTCGCCGAGGGCGCCTTCTCCCAGGCCTTCGTGCCCATCCTGGCCGAGTACAAGACGCGCCGCGGCCACGACGCCACGCGCGACCTGGTGGACCATGTCGCCACGCTGCTGGCGCTGATCCTGCTGGGCGTGAGCCTGACCGGCATCCTCGCCGCGCCGCTGGTGATCTACATCAGCGCGCCTGGATTTTCCGCCACCCCGGAGAAATTCGACCTCACCGTCCAGCTGCTGCGCTACATCTTCCCCTACATCTTCTTCATCTCGCTAGTGTCCCTTGCCGGAGGCATACTCAATACCTACAGCAAGTTTTCCGTGCCCGCCTTCACCCCGGTGCTGCTCAACCTATCCTTCATCGCCTGCGCGCTGTGGCTGGCGCCCTACATGCATCCGCCGGTGCTGGCCCTGGCAGTGGCGGTGCTGCTCGGCGGCGTGCTGCAGCTGGGCCTGCAGCTGCCCTATCTGGCAAGAATCGGCCTCTTGCCGCGCTTCCGCCTGAACCTGAAGGACGAAGGCGTATGGCGCATCCTCAAGCTCATGGGACCGGCGGTGTTCGGCGTCTCCATCGCCCAGGTCAGCCTCTTGATCAACACCATATTCGCCTCCTTCCTCGAGACCGGCAGCGTGTCCTGGCTCTACTACGCCGACCGTCTGATGGAATTTCCCACCGGCATGCTGGGCGTGGCGCTCGGCACCATCCTCTTGCCCTCGCTGGCCAAGCACTATTCCGACGACTCGCCGGAACAGTTCTCCAGCCTGCTCGACTGGGGCCTGCGCCTGACCCTGCTGCTGGCCCTGCCCGCCGCGCTGGCGCTGGCAATCCTGGCGGTGCCGCTGATTTCCACCCTGTTCTTTTACGGCAAATTCTCCGTCCACGACCTGTGGATGACGCGCGAAGCGCTGATGGCCTACAGCGCAGGACTGCTGGGCCTGATCATGGTGAAGGTGCTKGCGCCSGGMTTYTACGCSCGSCAGAACATCAAGACCCCGGTCAAGATCGCGMTYTTCACCCTSTTCGCCACCCAGCTCATGAACCTCGCCTTCGTGTGGCAGCTCAAGCACGCCGGGCTGGCGCTTGCCATCGGCCTGGGCGCCTGCATCAAYGCCGGACTGCTGTACTACCAGCTGCGCCGCCACCAGATTTTCCAGCCCCAGCCTGGATGGCCGGKTTTCCTGCTCAAGCTCGGCATCGCGCTGGCGGTCATGGGCACGACCCTGTGGTATGTCATGGGGCCCGAGGCAGCCTGGCTCGGCGGCGGCATCCTGGAACGGGCATTCCATCTGGCCTGGGTGGTCATTGCCGGGGCGGGCAGCTACTTTGCCGCGCTCGCGCTGCTGGGCTTCCGCCCGCGAGATTACATCCGCCGGGCAGCCTAATCGCGTAAAATAGCGCTTTTTTTACCGCCGCCGCCATGCTGAAAATCTACAACACCCTCGCCCGCGCCAAGCAGGATTTCATCCCCATAGAACCCGGCAAGGCCCGCCTGTACGTGTGCGGCATGACGGTGTATGACTATTGCCACCTCGGCCATGCCCGGGTGCTGGTGGTGTTCGACATGATCCAGCGCTGGCTGAGGGAGGAAGGGCTGGACGTCACCTACGTGCGCAACATCACCGACATCGACGACAAGATCATCAAGCGTGCCGCCGAAAACGGGGAGGACATTTCCACCCTGACGGGGCGCTTCATTGCCGCCATGGACGAGGATGCCGCCGCGCTGGGGGTGCAGAAGCCGGCGCACGAGCCGCGTGCCACCCAGTACGTGCCGGGGATGATCGCGATGATCTCGCAGCTGATCGCAAACGGGCTGGCTTATGTCGCAGAGAATGGCGACGTGTGCTATGCAGTGCACAACTTCCCCGGCTACGGCAAGCTCTCGGGCAAATCCCTCGACGACCTGCGCGCCGGCGAACGGGTCGATGTCGCCGCCGGCAAGCGCGATCCGCTCGACTTCGTGCTGTGGAAATCCGCCAAGCCCGGCGAGCCGCACTGGGATTCGCCCTGGGGCGCAGGCCGGCCCGGCTGGCATATCGAATGCTCGGTGATGAGCGATGCCCTCTTGGGCGAGCACTTCGACATCCACGGCGGCGGCGCGGACCTGCAGTTCCCCCACCACGAGAACGAGATCGCCCAGTCCGAGGGCGCGCACGGCCACCAGCACGTCAACTACTGGATTCACAACGGCTTCGTGCGGGTGGACAACGAGAAGATGTCCAAATCGCTGGGCAACTTTTTCACCATCCGCGAAGTGCTGCAGAAATACGACCCGGAAGTGGTGCGCTTCTTCATCCTGCGCGCCCACTACCGCAGCCCGCTGAACTATTCAGACCAGCATCTGGATGACGCCAAGGGCGCGCTGACAAGGCTTTATACCGCGCTGAATAACGTTGCCTTGCCTTCGCTTCGACAGGCTCAGTGTACCGCGGCTACGCTGCCTGCCTTCGACTACGTTCAGGCAACGGCGGCCACATTGCCTGAACATAATCATCCGTTGCCTGAGCGTAGCCGAAGGCAACGTGGGGAAGAGGCAATAGACTGGAACAACCCATACGCCGCCGCCTTCAAAGAAGCCATGGAAGACGACTTCAACACCCCGGAAGCGGTCGCTGCGCTGTTCGAACTGGCCAACGAAGTGAACAGGAGTAATGACCCACAACGCGCAGGTCTGCTCAAGGCATTGGGCAGAACCCTCGGCCTGCTGCAGCGCGAACCGGAACAGTTCCTGAAAGGCGGTCTGGGTGAGGAATCCGTCAGCGGCTTAACGCCAGAGCAGATCGAGGAGCAGATTGCCGCTCGTGCCGAAGCCCGCAAAACCCGGAATTTCGCCGAGTCGGACCGCATCCGCGACAATCTCCTGCAGGCTGGCATCGTCCTCGAAGACAAACCCGGCGGCGAAACCCTGTGGCGGCGCGCCTGAGGAAACTGGAATTGCAGGCAACGGAAAACGTGGCCCCTTATTATTCTGGCGTGTATCGGGCGGGAGAGTTTGCGGGAAAGCAGGCGGCGTAGTGGGTAAAATCGTGGTCCCCGACTGATTGTTAGCAAAGCTGCTAGACTAAGCAACAATGAGGAGGAGGATATGCCGACCATTAGCCAGTTTTTCGGGATCGTGATCCAGATGTTCTGGCGGGAGTATGCACCTCCTCACTTTCATGCCCTATACGGCGAACATGAAGCCCTGATCGATATTCGGACACTGGAAGTAATCAAGGGTAGTCTGCCGAGACGCGCGCAGGCTCTCGTGCTTGAATGGGCGGCACAGCATCGTGTCGAGTTAATGGAGGACTGGAACCTATGCCAATCGAAACAGCTACCCAGGAAAATAGCACCATTGGATTAAAGGCTGCGGCAGCGTGGCGCATACGCGCTGTCAACGTACTGCCAGGTTACCGTCTCTCGATTACATGCAACGACGGCACAAATGGCATCGTGGACATGTCGGCGTTAGTGAACAGTGCTGATGCAGGCATGTATGCAGAGCTTAAAGATATACACATGTTTCAGCAGGTCAACGTTGAACTTGGTGCGCTCACCTGGCCGAATGGCGCAGACCTTGATCCTTCGTGGGTGCATGAAGAGATCAGTAAATATAAAACGTGGTCTGTCCCCGTTTAGTCCTACCCGTTTAGTCCGCTCAGGCAGCGGGCGGCTACGCTCAGGCAGCGGATGATTGTGCTCAGACAGCGTGGCCGCCTGCCGTTGCCTGAGCGTAGCCGAAGGCAACGTGGGGAGGGGGTAATAGACTGGGGCAACCCATACGCCGCCGCCTTTAAAGGGAATTAGGGGACAGACCACATTTTTCTACTACTCCCAAAAGCAAAACCACTTTCGAAGCTGGATTAACGACTAAAAAAACAACACATAATCATGTGTTACACTTAATTGCACGTTCAAGCACAAAAGGCCCCTCATCATGGCCACAGTCAATTTCACAGGTGCGGTGGATCGCAAATTACTCAAACGGGCAAAAATTATCGCCGCCAAAACAGATACTTCCGTCAACGCGTTGTTTAACGCCGAGCTGCGCTATCTGGTGGAAACCTTCGAGGCCGCCGAAGCCGTCGGTAATCAGAACTACCGTACGCTGCTCGATTTCTCGCTGGGCCGCATTGATGACCGCGCCACCATGACGGCGCTGGGTGTCGATAGCGAGGAAGACCTCTTCCTGCTGATGGCGCAGGCGCACCTGCCGATGCCCTGCCTGCCGGATGTGGCCACTCGGGGCATGGTCGAAGCACTGAACGCGCTAACGGCCTAGTTCAGTGGAAAACCCCCGCGGAACTTCTGTCGTTCTGCTGCCTGATGCCGGACCATTGATCACGCTGGCCTATGCCGATGCGCTTGATCTCTTGTTCAAGCCCGGCTGGCCTGTCCGGATCGTTGACATGGTGCTGCACGAGGTGACGCGCAATGCCACCCCCACCAGCAAAAAATCCGGCAATGGGCAGGCTCCGTTCAGATCCTGAATACGCGCGCTTTCCAGCACCATCTTTCAGCCCGGCCCGGCGGTGAGAGCACGCCGCGCAAGTCCAATCTGGGTGAAATCGCCATCCAGGAGGCCATGAACGAACTGGCGCTCGCTTTCCCTGACACGACCGGCGTTTTTCTATTCGAAGACCACAAGATCGCCCGGGCCAGCTTCCTGCTTCCGGACAACTGCCGCAAGATCAGTACGCGCGCCTGGCTTCTGTTTCTGGAAGGCAAAGGCTGGATCGAATCCGCCGCAGAGGTCGAGCGGGCAGCTATTTCCAGTGGGAGAAATTTTTCCCGCTTAAGATTTCCGACCTAAGCTTCTGAACTGAAACGGTTCCTGCCCTCCCGACGGCCTAACGCGACAGCAGATCGAGCAGCAGATTGCCGCTCGTGCCGAAGCTCGCAAAGCACGGAATTTCGCCGAGCCGGAGCGCATCCGCGACAATCTCCTGCAGGCCGGCATCGTCCTCGAAGACAGGCCCGGCGGCGAAACCCTGTGGCGTCGCGCCTGAGGATTCCAGAATTTCCATCATTCAGGCTGCCTGACGGCCCATGAAGTGACGGGCATAACGCTGGTTCAGGCGTGCCAGCGGCAGCAGCACCAGCACGTCGGCGGTATTGAAATCCGGGTCCCAGGCCGGTTCGCCGCAGATATAGGCGCCGGTGCGCAGATATCCCTTGATCAGCGGCGGCATGGGCGGGTTCAGGTCGCGGTTGAGGGCATGCAGTGGCAGAGGATGGCGCGGGAACACGCGCCATTCCACCGGGCACATGTTGTCGACGCTGATGCGGTGATACAGGCTCGCGGCGCTGTGGCCGCCGTCCGCCATGCTGATGCTGGCGCAGCCGATCAGGTAGTCGTAGCTGCGGGTGATCATGTACTCGGCCAGCCCGGCCCACAGCAGGGTGATCGCGGCGCCGCTGCGGTAATCGGGATGCACGCAGGAGCGGCCGACTTCAGCCATGCGGTCACTCAGATGGGCGATGCGGGTGAGATCGAATTCGCTCTGAGAATAGAAACCGCCGATTTTCTTCGCCTGCTCCGGACTCAGGATGCGGTAGGTTCCGACCACTTCGTTGCTGTCGCCGTCGCGCACCAGCAGGTGGTCGCAATAGGGATCGAAAATATCTTCATCGACGCCGGCCTTGCGGGAGGGCAGGCGCGCCCCCATTTCCTCGGCGAAGACCTTGTAACGCAGGCGCTGCGCCTCTTCGATATCTGCTTCGCTCCGGGCGAAGCAGTAAAACAGGCTGGCCTCGCGGCGCCCGGTAATGCCTGTCTGCTGGCTCGGCAACATCCGTTCTCTCCTCAGTTTTTCTGATGAGCGAACGATAAACAGGGCCAATGACAGTCAGGTGACAGCAAGCTTAAGTTTTTGTGACCATTTTTCCTCTGGCAATCGATTAGAATAACCCCATGCAAACCGCACCCAGCATCACCTCGCACCGCAAATACTGGGCCAGGCGCTTCGGCACCGCGCCTTTCCTGCCGACCTCGCGCGCCGAGATGGACGCGCTCGGCTGGGACAGCTGCGACATCATCATCGTCACCGGCGATGCCTACATCGACCACCCCAGCTTCGGCATGGCGCTGGTGGGGCGGCTGCTGGAAGACCAGGGCTTCCGCGTCGGCATCCTGAGCCAGCCGGACTGGCTCAGCCCGGCAGCCTTCAAGCAGCTGGGCAAGCCCAACCTGTTTTTCGGCGTCACCGCCGGCAACATGGATTCCATGGTCAACCGCTATACGTCTGACCGCAAGATCCGCTCCGACGATGCCTACACAGCCAATGCCGAACCCAACAAGCGGCCGGACCGCGCGGTGATCGTGTATTCGCAGCGCTGCCGCGAGGCGTACCCGAAGGCCAATATCGTGGTCGGCAGCATCGAGGCCTCCTTGCGCCGCATCGCCCATTACGATTACTGGTCGGATAAAGTTCGACGCTCGGTGCTGCCCGATTCCAAGGCCGACATGCTGATCTACGGCAATGCCGAACGCGCCCTGGTGGACCTTTCCCATCGCCTCGCCGCCGGGGAAGCGATCGCCGGCATCACCGATCTGCGCGGCACCGCCTTCATGCGCAAGGGGATACCCGAGGGCTGGACGGAGCTGGATTCAACCTCCGTCGAGGAAACCTCCCCCTCACGGACGGAAGCGCGGCTACCCCCTCCCCCGCAAGCGGGGGAGGGCCGGGGAGAGGGTAAAAAAGCGGCTCCCGCCAAGCACCTGCCGGTGGATATCCTGGCCTTCGCCCGGGAGCTGCGCATTCATATGACCGATGCGGAAGAGTTGTTATGGGGCACATTGCGCGCCAAGCGGTTTTTCAACCTCAAATTCCGGCGGCAGCATCCCGTCGGCCGTTACATTCTGGATTTTTATTGCGCCGAGAAGAATCTGGCGATCGAGCTTGATGGCGGGCAGCATGCGGAACAGATCCGATACGACGAGGAGCGCTCGAAATTCCTCCAGGCTCAGGGAATCAAGGTCCTGCGCTTCTGGAACAATGATGTTTTGCAACAGACGGAATCGGTTCTGGAGAGTTTGATGGGGGCGCTTGATCTTCCTTTACCCTCTCCCCAGAACCAAGCCCCCCTTCCAGCTTCCCCCCGCTTGCGGGAGGAAGGGCAACTCCCTCCCCCGCATGCGGGGGAGGGCTGGGGAGAGGGAAAGCCGGTGGAATTTCACCCGCGCATCAAACCGGACCGCGGCCATACCGTGGTGCGCATCCCGTCCTTCGAGCAGGTCAGGGACGACCCGGTGCTCTACGCCCACGCCTCGCGCATCCTGCATCTCGAATCCAACCCCGGCAACGCGCGCGCCCTGGTGCAGGGCCACGGCGAGCGCGACGTGTGGCTCAACCCGCCGCCCATCCCGCTCTCCACAGCGGAGATGGACCACGTCTACGGCCTGCCCTTTGCCCGCGCGCCACACCCGTCCTACGGCGACGCGAAGATTCCGGCCTGGGAGATGATCCGCTTCTCGATCAACATCATGCGCGGCTGCTTCGGCGGCTGCACTTTCTGCTCCATCACCGAGCATGAGGGCCGCATCATCCAGAGCCGTTCGGAAGCTTCGATCCTGCACGAGATCGAGGAGATCCGCGACAAGACGCCGGGCTTCACCGGCACCATCTCGGATCTCGGCGGCCCCACCGCCAACATGTACCGGCTGCACTGCAAGGACGAGAAAATCGAATCCGCCTGCCGCCGCCTGTCCTGCGTATTCCCCGACATCTGCCCCAACATGGGCACCGACCACGGCCCGCTGGTGCAGCTCTACCGCAAGGCGCGCGCCATCCCCGGCGTGAAAAGGGTGCTGATCGGCTCCGGCGTGCGCTATGACCTGGCGGTGAAAAGCCCGGAATACGTCAAGGAACTGGTGACCCACCACGTCGGCGGTTATCTGAAGATTGCCCCCGAGCATACCGAACCCGGCCCGCTGTCAAAGATGATGAAGCCAGGCATCGGCACGTATGACCAATTCAAAGCCATGTTCGAGAAGTTCTCGAAAGAGGCAGGCAAGGAGCAGTACCTCATCCCCTACTTCATCGCCGCCCACCCCGGCACCACCGACGAGGACATGCTCAATCTGGCGCTATGGCTCAAGGCCAATGGCTTCCGCCCGGATCAGGTGCAGGCCTTCCTGCCCACGCCGATGGCACTGGCCTCGACCATGTACCACACGCATCGCAACCCGCTGAAAAAAGTCACGCGCAGCAGCGAGGAAGTCGCCATCCCCATGGGCGAACGCCAGCGCCGCCTGCACAAGGCTTTTCTGCGCTACCACGACGCCAACAACTGGCCGCTGCTGCGCGAAGCCCTGAAGCGCATGGGGCGCAGCGACCTGATCGGCAACGGCAAGCGCCATCTGGTGCCGCACTGGCAACCAGCCGGCACCGGAAACGCGGTGGAAGGCTCGCGCCGCCCCGCTCAGCAGCCAAAGAAGACCCCTACCACAGCGCGTCCACGCGCTGCCGCAAAGCCGGCAAAACGTCCTGCTCGAACCAGGGGTTGAGCGCAAACCAGCGCTGGTTGCGCGGGCTGGGATGAGGCAGGGGGAGGAATTCCGGCAGATATTCCTGCCAGCTCTGCACCGTGGCGCCCAGGGTCTTTTTGGCGCGCTTGCCGAGGTAATAGGCCTGCGCGTAGCTGCCGACCAGCAGCGTCAGGCGCACCTGCGGCAGCCGGGCGCGCAATTGCGGATGCCACAGCGGCGCGCACTCCGGGCGCGGCGGCAGGTCGCCGCTGGCGCCGGTGCCGGGGTAGCAGAACCCCGCCGGGATGATGGCGACGCGCTGCTCGTCGTAGAACGCCTCGCGCGGCATGTTCAGCCACAAACGCAGCCGGTCGCCGGAAGGATCGTTCCACGGAATCCCCGTTTCGTGCACCCGCCGCCCCGGCGCCTGCCCCACGATCATCAGCCGCGCGCTTGCCGCAGCGCGCAAAACCGGCTTCGGCCCCAGCGGCAAATACGCCTCGCACACG
This sequence comes from Nitrosomonadales bacterium, assembly GCA_003104895.1. Lineage (GTDB taxonomy): Bacteria > Pseudomonadota > Gammaproteobacteria > Burkholderiales > Sulfuricellaceae > Sulfurimicrobium. The sequence goes on along the minus strand of PQAG01000225.1, from coordinate 327 downwards.
CGGCAGGCGCGGATTTGCTGCAGTAAAACCTCAAGAGTCATAGAAAAATCAGTCAATGTGGCTTGCTTGCTATACAAGTGAAGATGGCGTTTAATTTAAATAGCATGTACTTGCAGCCACGAAAATGCAATGTACTGACCGTGTCGCACTTCGTATTTGAATCCGACTTACATTTTGATGTCGTATTTACTTGATAGGGGGTCCTATGCTTCGCTACATCCTTGCATCTTTGTTGCTTGCATTTTCCATGAGTGCTCAAGCTGGTGGCTTGGTTCTCAACGATATCAAGGCGCAGAATGGAGTTCAGCTATCTGCGGATGAGCTGAA
>PQAG01000224.1 GCA_003104895.1 Nitrosomonadales bacterium | reverse complement strand
GCTGGGTTTGCCGTCCATGTAAAGCAGGTTCGGTTCGCCGCCAGCCAGGCCGATGTCCGCTTCGCGCGCTTCTCCGGGGCCATTCACCACACAGCCGATGACGGCCACGTCGAGATGCTCCAGCACGTCCTCCAGGCGCTGCTCCAGGGCGTTGACCACCTTGATCACATCAAAATTCTGGCGCGAGCAGGAGGGGCAGGCGATGATGTTCACCCCCTTGTTGCGCAGATGCAGGCTTTTCAGGATGTCGAACCCGACCTTGACCTCTTCCACCGGATCGGCGGCGAGGGAGACGCGGATGGTGTCGCCGATGCCGGATGCCAGGATCATGCCCAGCCCAATCGCTGACTTGACGCTGCCGGAACGCAATCCGCCCGCCTCGGTGATCCCCAGATGCAGCGGTTGCTCTATCTGGTTGGCGAGCAGCTTGTAGGCTTCCACCGTCATGAAGATTTCCGAGGCCTTGAGGCTGACCTTGAAATCCGGGAAGTTCAGGCGGTCGAGTATCTCGATATGGCGCAGGGCCGATTCCACCAGCGCTTCCGGCGTGGGTTCGCCGTATTTCTTCTGCAGATCCTTTTCCAGCGAACCGGCATTGACGCCGATGCGGATCGGGATGCCATGGTCCTTGGCCGACTGCACCACGGCCTGCACCCGGTCCTCGCGCCCGATGTTGCCGGGGTTGATGCGCAGGCAATCGGCGCCCAGTTCCGCCACGCGCAAGGCGATTTTGTAGTCGAAATGGATGTCGGTCACCAGCGGCACCGGGGAACGTTTCCTGATCAGGCCGAAAGCCTCAGCCGCTTCCATGCTGGGGATGGAGACACGCACGATATCGGCGCCAGCCCTGGCAGCACGCTCGATCTGCGCCACGGTGGCATCCACGTCGGCGGTCTCGGTATTGGTCATGGTTTGCACTGAAACCGGCGCATCACCGCCAATCAGGACATTACCCACCTTGATCTGCCGGCTTTTGCGGCGTGGAATCTCTACTTTGAACATACTCACTCCAGAGTCAGGCGCGCGACATCGGCCTTGGCGAATGCGGAAAGATCCACTGGCTGGCCTTTGTAAATCAGTTTCACATTAGGTGCGCTCCCGATCACCAGGGATAGTGGTGCTTCGCCTTCCACGACCTGGTCCGCGCCAGCCATATTGTTCTGAGAATGAATGATCTTGCCATTCCTGTCGCGCACCTCGACCCAGGCACGGCCGGAAAACGTCATGGTCAAGCGGGCCAGCGCGCTGGCAGGCACGGCTGCGCCTGGCGGAGCCGCAGATTCCGCCATGGCAGGGGCGGCAGGCGGCAGCGCAACTGCAGGCACAGGCGCAGCCGGGGGTGCCGCTGCAGGCTGTGCAGCCGATGCCGGGGGGAGTGGAGGCGGGACCACCGGAGCGGGGACGCGTGAAACCGCGCCTTTGGGCTGCTCCGGCCCGAGCCACTCCAGCACCGCCCAGGAAACCACGGCCATAATGACAAAGGCCGTCAACAGCCATTTCAGCCATGGTTTGGCCTGGTGCTCGGAAAAACTGATCTTCTGAGATGGCGCCTGAATCTGGTGCGATTCCTCTTCCTTCTCGAATGAAAGATGGGCCATCAATGGTTCAGGGTCAAGCTGCACCAGACGCGCATAATTCCTGATGAAGCCACGCACAAAAGTACGGCCGGGCAGCTTCGAATAATCGTCTGCCTCAAGCGCTGCGATCTGTTTCTCGGAGAGCCTCAGCGCGCGCGCCGCGTCAAACAGGCTCAGGCCCTGGCTCTCCCGCTCGCGCCTGAGCCTGGCGCCCGCTCCTTCCCGCGCAGGGGCAGAGGCTTGCTCTTCAACCATTTCTGTCACTGCCGCACCTCTGCCGCAGCCGCATTATCGAACTGGCCATTGCGATAAGCGATTGCCTCGCGTGAATCAGGGAAATGTTTTCTCAGCTGCAAGCCATAGTTTGCTTCCGCATCGCGGTTGCCGAGGCGGTGGGCGATGCGCGCTCCAAGCCACAGCCCTTCCGGAGTCGGCCCGCCCTTCATGAACTGCTCCAGATAAAACTGGGCATCGTTGTACTTGGCGCGGCGAAACTGGATATCGGCCAGGTAATAAAGTGCCTGCGGCGGCACCGGCTGAAACTTGATGGCGCGCAGGAAGAAATCTTCCGCACCCTGATCGTCGCCCTTTTTCAGAGAGCACTGGCCGGCATTGAGATAAGCCTTTTCCGGCGTGGAATAAAGCGGGTTTTTCAATGCGCTCATGAAATGGCCAATCGCCTCATCCACGCGGTTGCGCTGGCACAGGAACCAGCCGTAATTGTTGTGCGCATCCGAATTGGACGAGTCGATACTGAGGGAACGCTGGAAGCTCTCATCCGCCTTGTCGTACTCCCTCAGTTCCATGTAAACCAGGCCGAGGATATTGTAGGCTGGCGCGTACTTGGAGTCTGACTTGATGGCAATATTGAGTTCTTCCAGCGCCACGCCAAGCTTGCCCATGCCGAAATAGCCGGCACCCAGATCAGTGTGAATCTGGGCCCGCTTGGTCTCGTCCGGCTGCGGCTCCGCCCGGGCCGGCAACGCCGCGCAGGCACATGCCATCAACATTATCGCCAGCAGTTTTTTCATGCCGCAGCCTCCACTATTTTGTACTGAGTCCGTTTGGTCTTGTCCTGCACCTGACCCGCCAGCTGCCCGCAGGCGGCGTCGATATCATCACCACGCGTCTTGCGCGTGGTTGCCACCAGGCCGGCCTGCATCAGCTCGTCGCGGAAACGCCGCACCGCCTCAGGGCGGGAGCGCTGGTACCCCGACAAGGGGAAGGGATTGAAGGGAATCAGATTGAACTTGCATGGCACGTCGCGGACCAGCTCTATCAGTTCGCGCGCATGGCTCACGCTGTCATTGACGCCATCCAGCATGACATATTCGAAAGTGATGAAATCCCGCGGCGCCTTCTCGATATAGCGCCGGCAGGCCGCCATCAGCTCGGCCAGAGGATATTTCCGGTTGACCGGCACCAGCACGTCGCGCAGCGCGTCATTGGGTGCGTGCAGGGACACCGCCAGCGCCACCGGACAGGTGTCGCGCAGGCGGTCCATGGCCGGAACCAGGCCGGATGTACTCACCGTCACGCGACGGCGCGACAGGCCATAAGCATGGTCATCGAGCATGATGTTGAGCGCAGTCACCACGTTGTCAAAGTTGGCCAGCGGCTCGCCCATGCCCATCAAGACCACGTTGCTGATGATGCGCTCGCCTCTTGAACAGGACTCGCGAAGCGAGCCTTCGTCCCTCTCTCCCCCTGGGAGAGAGCTGGGAGAGAGGGCAAGGGGATCACGGCCCAGAGCCTTGTTGGCCCACCAAAGCTGGCCAATGATTTCCGCCACCGAGAGGTTGCGGTTGAATCCCTGGCGGGCGGTGGAACAGAAGCTGCATTCCAGAGCACAGCCCACCTGGCTTGAAATGCACAAAGTGCCGCGCTCATCCTCGGGGATGAACACGGTTTCGATGCCGTTGCCGGCGCCGACGTCGAGCAGCCACTTGCGGGTGCCGTCGCCGGACAGTTGCTCCTTGATCAGCCGCGGCGGTTCAACCACGGCCGAGGCGCTCAATTTCTCCCGCAGGGACTTGGCCAGATCGCTCATGCGGGCAAAGTCGCTCTCGCCGGAATGATGCATCCAGCGCATCACCTGTTTGGCGCGAAACGGCTTCTCGCCAATTTCAGCGAAAAAAGCGGTGAGCCGGGGGAGATCGAAGTCGAGCAGATTAACGGTCACGCTCCCCCTCCCCAACCCTCCACCTGCACCCGCAAGGAGTGTCCCCGCCGGGATTGGCGGCAAAGCCGCTCAATCCGGCGAGACGGGAGAGGGAGCGAACGTAGAAGACACTGGTTTCGATTGGGCATTAGCGCGCGTAAACTTCCATTGCAGGGAAGAAGTAGCAGATTTCCACCTTGGCCGTATCGGGGCCATCCGAGCCATGCACGGCATTGGCATCGATGCTTTCGGCGAAATCGGCACGGATAGTGCCTTTTTCGGCCTTCTTGGGATCGGTCGCACCCATCAGCTCGCGGTTCTTGGCGATCGCATTTTCGCCTTCCAGCACCTGGATCATGACCGGCCCGGAAATCATGAAATCCACCAGATCCTTGAAGAAAGGGCGCTCGCGGTGCACGGCATAGAAACCTTCGGCTTCGGCACGGGACAGATGCTTCATTTTGGCAGCAGCAATCTTGAGGCCGTTGCTTTCGAAGCGGGAATAAATCTTGCCGATGGCATTCTTGGCTACGGCATCGGGTTTGATGATGGACAGGGTGCGTTCTACAGCCATTTGGATCTCCAGTTTCAGGGTGATTACAAGGTGATTCAACAACCCGCTAAAATAGCATGGAATCCCTATTAAATAAACCTCGCGGCGGCAAAAGCGAAGTGATACCATGCCGTCCATTCCCTCTGACGATACTGCAAACAGGAAGTTTCAATGGCGGAGCAAGCAGTTCACGACGAACACGCCGAGATCAAGAAACGCGCCATGCGGCGCCTCATTGTTGCCGGGATATTGGTGGTAGCAGCAATCGTCACCCTCACAGTCCTAAGCCACAAACCGGAAGAGCACGCAGCACCTGTGACAACCTCCATAGCTCCCGCTGTTACACAGCCCGAACCCCCTCCTCCTGAAGCTGTGCCGGAAAAAATAGCCGAAGAACAAGCCGCCGAAGCACCGCAAGCACCTCAGGCGCCGGATAGCGAAGCCGCACCGGCTGCGCCCCCTCCTCCCCCGCCACAGATTGTGAACAAAACCAGTCAGGCCATACCGGCCGCCACGCCCAAGGCGGCCGGCACCGAGATTGCAGCGTCAGCCAAATCAAGCGCACCGCAGGCGGTGACGATTTCCCCGGCCCCGAAAAAACCCGCCGAGCCTGCAGCAGCGGAAAGCAAACCTGCCGTTGCACCTGCTGCCCCTCCCGTCAAGACAACAGAACCGGCGGCGTCCAGGGGTTATGTTGTCCAGCTTGGGCTGTTCACCAATCATGAAAATGCCGTCCAGCTCCAGAAGCGGCTGGCCGAGCATGGCATAAAAGCCTACACCGAGACCCGCCTGCATGTCGGCCCGTTCCAGAACAAGGCTGAAGCCGAACAGGCCTTGAACAAGATTCGCGGCATGGGAATCAATGCCGTCCTGGCACCAGCCCGGTAAAATTCGCCAGTCATTCAGGATGTCCAGCCACAACTCACGCCTGCCTGCTCTCGCCCTGGGCGCGCTGGGCATCGTTTATGGCGATATCGGCACCAGCCCGCTTTACACCCTGAAAGAAGTATTCGCCCCCAGCCCCCACCAATTACCAGCCTCGCCTGACAATATTCTCGGCATCCTGTCCCTGGTGCTGTGGTCGCTGATCATCGTGGTTTCGATCAAATACGTGGTGTTCGTGATGCGCGCCGACAACCGCGGCGAAGGCGGCATCATGGCCCTGATCGCCCTGGCATTGCGCGAGGCAGGAGACAATCCCAGGCGCCAGCGCATGATCATGCTGATCGGCATTCTCGGCGCCTGCATGTTTTATGGGGATGGCATGGTTACACCTGCGATTTCGGTGCTCTCCGCCGTGGAAGGGCTGGAGATCGGCACCCCTGCGCTGCATGCCTACATCGTCCCGACCGCTCTGACAGTACTGTTTTTCCTGTTTTTCATCCAGCGCCACGGCACCGCGCGCGTTGGAACCCTGTTCGGGCCGGTGATGCTGCTGTGGTTTTCCGTTATGGCACTGCTTGGCATCAACAGCATCGTGCAGGCTCCCGAGGTCCTGCAGGCAGTCAACCCGGCCTATGCCGCCCAGCTCTTTCTGGCGCACCCATGGCTTTCTTTCATTGCCCTTGGGGCGGTGGTCCTGGCCTTGACCGGCGGAGAAGCCCTCTATGCCGACATGGGCCATTTCGGACGCAAGCCGATTCAGCTCGCATGGTTCGGCTTTGTGCTGCCCGCCCTCCTGCTCAATTATTTCGGCCAGGGCGCCCTGCTGCTGCGCGAGCCCGAGGCGATCAACAACCCCTTCTACCACCTGGTGCCGGAATGGGCGCTTTACCCCATGATCGCGCTGGCCACGCTGGCCACGGTAATCGCCTCCCAGGCCGTGATTTCGGGGGCGTTCTCGGTGACGCGCCAGGCAATGCAACTGGGCTATGTACCGCGCATGCAGGTGCAGCACACTTCCGAGCAGGAAAAAGGCCAGATCTACCTGCCCGCCATCAACTGGGCGCTGCTCGCAGCGGTGGTGGTACTGGTGCTGGGCTTCCGCTCTTCCGGCAACATGGCTGCTGCGTACGGCATCGCCGTCACCGGCGACATGGTGATCACTTCCATCCTTGCCGCCTTCGTTTTCAGCCGCGCTCTGGGCTGGGGCTGGGGCAAGGCCATCGCACTGTTCAGCATGTTTCTTGTAGTCGATCTCGCCTTTTTTGGCGCCAACATACTCAAGATTGCAGACGGCGGCTGGTTCCCTCTCCTTGCCGGTTTTGCGATCTTCATCCTGATGACCACCTGGAAGCGTGGCCGCGAACTGCTCTACAAGCGCATRGAAGGCGATGCGCTCGCCCTTGAACCCTTCATTGAAAGCCTCGCTTACAGCGACATGACCCGCGTACCCGGCACTGCGGTGTTCATGACCCCCAACCCCAATGGCGTGCCCCAGGCCCTRCTGCACAATCTCAAGCACAACAAGGTATTGCACGAGCGCGTGATTCTGGCGACGGTCTCGATCCAGGACATCCCTTACGTTGCCGAAGCCGAACGCGTCCGGATGGAAATGCTGCCCAATCATTTCTACCGCATCACCGTATCATACGGCTTCATGGACGAACCCGACCTGCCGCGCGACCTGACGCTGTGCTGCACGCAAAACGGCATCGAACTCGACATGATGGACACCTCCTTCTTCATCGGCCGCGAAACCCTGATTCCACGCGTCGGTTCGGAAATGTGTCTGTGGCGCGAAAAACTCTTCGTCAGCATGTTCCGCAATGCCGGCAGCGCCACGCATTTCTTCAAGCTGCCGCCCAACCGGGTGGTGGAGCTCGGCGCCCAGATCATGCTTTAGCAATGGCAGCCTGTTATAATTACAGACTTTTTCCGCCATTCAGACCATGACTCTCCACGAAGAAATCCAGCGCCGCCGCACCTTCGCCATCATTTCCCACCCCGATGCCGGCAAAACCACGCTGACCGAAAAAATGCTGTGGTTTGGCGGCGCCATCCAGATGGCAGGCGCGGTGCGGGCGCGCAAGGCCGATCGCCATGCCACCAGCGACTGGATGGAACTGGAAAAGCAACGCGGCATTTCGGTGACCTCCTCGGTGATGCAGTTCCCCTACCGCGAATGCATGATCAACCTGCTCGACACCCCCGGCCATGAGGATTTTTCCGAAGATACCTACCGCACCCTGACGGCAGTGGATTCGGCGGTCATGGTGATCGACTCGGTCAACGGCGTGGAAGCACAGACCATCAAGCTGCTCAACGTCTGCCGCCTGCGCGACACGCCCATCATCACCTTCATCAACAAACTCGACCGCGAGGGCAAGGAGCCCATCGAGCTGCTGGACGAAATCGAGTCGGTGCTGCAGATCCAGTGCGCCCCCATGACCTGGCCGATCGGCATGGGCAAGCGCTTCCGCGGCACCTATCACCTCTATAACGACACCGTGTCGGTGTTTGACCCGAAGGCCGAAAAGGGCACGGCGGAAATCATCCAGGGACTGGACAACCCGCGCCTGGACGAACTGATAGGCGGCCAGGCCGAGGAACTGCGCATCGACATCGAGCTGGTGCGCGGCGCATCGCACACCTTCGACCGCGCAGCCTACCTCTCCGGCAAGCAGTCGCCGGTATTTTTCGGCTCGGCCATGAACAACTTCGGAGTGCAGTCTCTGCTCGATGCCATTGTCGATCTCTCTCCTGCCCCCTTGCACCGCCCGGCGCAAACCCGGCAGGTGGAGCCGGACGAGCCCAAGTTCACCGGCTTCGTGTTCAAGATCCAGGCCAATATGGACCCCAAGCACCGCGACCGCATTGCCTTCATCCGCATCTGCTCCGGGCGCTTCGACCGCGGCATGAAAATCAAGCAGGTTTCGAACGGCAAGCAGGTCACGGTGGGCAATGCGATCACCTTCATGGCACAGGACCGCAACACCGCGGACGAAGCTTATGCCGGCGATATCATTGGCGTGCCCAACCATGGCACCATCCATCTGGGCGATACCTTCACCGAGGGTGAAGATCTCAAGTTCACCGGGATTCCGTCCTTCGCGCCCGAGATTTTCCGCCGCGCACAGATCAAGAACCCATTAAAAATGAAGCAATTGCAGAAAGGTCTTCAGCAATTGGCTGAAGAAGGCGCAACGCAGCTTTTTCGCCCGATTTCATCCAACGACCTGGTGCTGGGTGCGGTCGGGATGCTGCAGTTCGACGTGGTTGCGCATCGCCTGCAATATGAATATGGCGTGGATGTGCAGTTCGAACACTTCGATGTCGCCACCGCGCGCTGGCTGCGCGGCAGTGATCTGGAACTGAAGAAACTGGTGGACAAGCATGGCTTCAACATCGCCCTGGATGGCGCGAACGAGTACGTCTACCTCGCGCCCAACCGGGTCAACCTGAACCTTGCTCAGGAACGCTTTCCGGAGGTCAAATTCCTGGAAACGCGCGAAATAGCCTGACGTCCGAATTTTAGGGGAGGCCGCAAATGAATGACCATCGACCACTCAAACTCAATGCCCTACTGATCGGCCCAATCGTTCCATTCGGACCCAATGGCGAACCCAGCGCAATTGGCAAGACCCCTGTCAACCACCCTTTAAGCCTGGGCGCCACAGGTTTTGTGGACGACATGCAGGCAGATCTGCGCCATCACGGCGGCACAGGCAAGGCCGTGCACCACTACCCTGCTGAACATTACGCCACCTGGCGCCGCGAATACCCGGAGATCGAGCCTGGGCGCTTCCAGCCAGGCACTTTCGGAGAAAATTTGAGCACCTTCGGACTCACCGAGGAAAATGTATGCATCGGTGATATTTTCCGCATGGGCAATGCGCTCCTTGAGGTAACCCAGGGGCGGAAACCCTGCTGGAAAATCAACGAACGCATCGGACACCCCGGAATAGCGGCAAGAATGCAGGAGAGCGGCCGGACCGGCTGGTACTACCGGGTGCTGGAACATGGCACGGTAAGCCCCGATGCCGAAATTTTCCTGCTCGACCGCCCCTACCCTGAATGGACATTGGCACACCTGCTGAAGCAGCTTTATCTTGGCCCGCCGGATAATGAAGTCCTGACGCGCCTCTCAACGCTGGATGCACTGCCCGGCTCATGGCGCGAGCAGGCGCGGCGCAGACTGGAAACGAGCTACGTTGAAGATTCGTCGCAGCGGATGGTCACGCCCGCTATAAAAACTTAATGCTCGCCCTTGGTGCGCAGCAGCCCCGCCAGACGGTTGCCCTGCTTCTGCGGACCGCCCCTGGGGAAGATCTCATGCAGATAATGATTGTTGCCGCGCTCCTTGCCCCATACTTGGGCAAAGTGCTTGATCATGGCGCGTACCTGGGCCTGAACCGAGTGTTCCTGGTAGTAATCGCGCAGGTAGCGAATAACCTCCCAGTGTTCATCGGTCAGTTGCAGGCCTTCCTGCTTGGCCAGCGCGATGGCATAATCTTCTGACCATTCGTCCAGATTCCTGATATAGCCTTCGGAGTCGGTTTCGATCTCCGTACCGTTGACGAGCAGATACCGGGTGTGAAGCGCCATGTAAACTTCTCCTTGCTAAAACCAAATCAAAACACGCATCATGAGTACAACCGAATGACGAGTCCGGAAAGGCCGGTCATTCAAGCGCCAGAATATACCTGACCAGAATCCTGCGCTTTTCTTCTTCCAGGTTCGGGTAGCCGGGCATGGCTATCGTGCCCCATACGCCACTGCCGCCCTTGGCAACCTTGTTCATAATCTTGTTCTCGGCCTCCGGGTCCTGGCGATAGATAACCGCTACATCCTTCCAGGCCGGCCCGAGCAATTTCTTTTCAATCGAGTGACAGGCAAAACAGCCAATGTCTTTCGCCAGTTTGACAAATACTTCTTTGGATACGACAGATGCAACCGCACCATTGCCAGAAGCTTGCTGCTGCACGGCAGGCACTGCCGGTACTGCGGGCACTGCTGTCTTGCCTTCTTGTGGCGCATCTCCGGGCTGGCAGCCATACAACATTGCCAACAATGGCAACGTGAAAGTTGACAGCACGATCCTTTGTGTCTGCATAATTTCTCTTCGCCAAAAAATCAAGGTGCCGGATGCGCTGTTCAAGTCTCGTGAACATTCGAACAGCGCACCGGGCACACATTTTTTACAACTTGAACACTACCAGGCCAATCAGCGGCTCTGATATTTTACTTTTTTGCTGCGGACAATCTGGTAGGACCTGGCCAGATAGCCGAATGGAGCACTCCAGATGTGCACCAGACGGGTGAACGGGAAAATCAGGAATACCGTCATGCCGAAAAATACGTGCATCTTGAAGATGGTATCGACACCTTCGAGGTAGGCCGGGTTCGGATACAGGTACATGATGCTCTGAATCCACTCAGCCATCGCAGTCACCACGCGCGGGTCACCATGGCCGGCATGACCGATGGACACCGGAATGGTGCTCAGGCCGAGGACCAGCGTGGCCATCACCCAGACCAGGACAAACTTGTCCGATGAGCGGCTGGTGGCCGAGATGCGGCGGTTGGTAAAACGCCGGACCAGAAGGATCAGGCCGCCAATCAGGGCCAGTGCGCCAAAAATCGTACCCATGACGATTGCCAGGTACTGGTGCTCGATGTCGCCCATCACTTTCAGAAACACGCTATGCGGGGTCAGCAGACCGACAAAGTGGCCGCCGAAAATTGCAAGCACGCCGATATGGAACAGGTTGCTTGCCCAGCGCATGCCGCCAGTGGACAGCAGCTGGCTGGACGCGCTGGTCCAGCCGTATTGTTCGCGGTCAAAACGGATCCAGCTCCCGATCGCGAACACGCTCAGGCAGACATAGGGATAAATGCCAAAAAGCAAGTTATTCCAGGTAAAGATATCTTCGTTCATTTTATTCCTCCTTAAGCAGCGATACAGGCCGGCGTGGCACGGTTCTTGATGATGGAAACCAGGGGCGCATAAGGGCTATTGGCCTTCTTCAGATTGTCGGCCAATACCGTCAGAACCTTGCTGGCATCGGACAGGAACGCCCTCGCCTCCTCGTCTTCCTGCAATGCTACGAATTCCAGGATCAGCGGCAGATAGTCAGGCAACTCGTTGGTCATCTGCTTCACGCCGTATTCCTTATACAGTTCACCCAGGTCGATCAGCGCCGGGCCGCGGTTCTTGTCATTGTCATCACCGAAAAAATGGTGAGTCAGATGCAGACTGTGCTCCGGCGTGAGATCGAAGGTTTTAACGTAGTCTTCCTGGATTTGGATCGGGTCGCCGTTCTCAAGCCAGGTTACGAACTTCTTCACCTCCGCCCATTCAGCCACGTCGGTATCGACCTTCTCGTCCAGAAGCCTTTTTATGACCGGCAGATTGTCGAACAACTCCTGATCGGGGTACTCCAGCAGAGCAGATAGAATTTTGTAGATTTGCATAACTCCTCCTATTTGTCAGCCGAAGGCGCAAGCTCGGAAGGCTCCGGGGATTCCTTGCGGCGGCGCGGGAACAAGGAAATCTTGCTGATGCCGAGCGAAGTGCTATTACCGAATGTGAAGCCGTTCTGACCCTGGAAACCGTGGGCATCAATCAGACGCTCTTCCTCATGCCCGGTGGGGATCACATAACGGTCTTCATAGTTGGCAATTGCCAGGTAACGGTACATGTCCTTGGCCTGGTCCTCGGTGATGCCAGCAGCATCCAGCGGCCGTGTATCAGCAATGCCTTCAACATGAACCGAACGCTGGTAACTACGCATGGCGATCATGCGGTTCAGCGCACTGACGATCGGCGCTTCCTTGCCGGCGGTAAGCAGRTTGGCAAGGTAYTTGACYGGCGTRCGCATCGTTCCGGCCTGCGGGATCGCGCCGTCCGGACCGACMGGCAGGTTGCCCTGGTCAATCTGCGACTGCACCGGGGAGAGCGGCGGTACATACCAGACCATCGGCAGGGTGCGGAACTCTGGGTGCATCGGGAAAGCGATTTTCCAGTCGATGGCCATTTTGTAGATCGGCGACTTCTGCGCCGCGATGATCCAGTCTTCATTGATGCCTTCGGCACGGGCAGCGGCAATCACTTTCGGATCGTTGGGATCGAGGAAAATGTTGCACTGAGCTTCATACAGATCCTGTGCATTCTGCGTGCTCGCCAGCTCTTCGATGCGGTCGGCATCATACAGCATGATGCCGTTGTAACGGATACGGCCGACGCAGGATTCCGAGCACACCGTAGGCATGCCGGATTCGACGCGCGGGTAGCAGGCGATACACTTCTCTGCCTTGCCGGATTCCCAGTTATAGTAAACCTTCTTGTAGGGGCATGCGCTCATGCAGAAGCGCCAGCCGCGGCACTTGTCCTGATCGACCAGCACGATGCCATCCTCTTCGCGCTTGTAAAGCGAGCCGGACGGGCAAGCCGCAACACAGGCCGGGTTCAGGCAGTGGTTGCAGATGCGCGGCAAATACAGGTTGAAGGTATTCTCGAACTGGCCAAGCATATCCTTCTGGATGTTGTCCAGATTCTTGTCCATGCTGCGTTTGGCGAATTCTCCGGCCAGATCGTCTTCCCAGTTCGGGCCCCAGGTGATTTTTTCGATGGGGTCGCCAGTGATCATCGACAACGGGCGTGCGGTGGGCGCCGCCTCGGACAAGGGGGCATTCTGCAGACGAGCGTAGTTATAGGTAAACGGCTCGTAGTAGTCGTCGATCTGCGGCAGATCCGGGTTGGCGAAAATATTCAGCAGCTTGGAAGCCCGGCCGCCGGACCTGAGCTCCAGCTTGCCGTTGTTCAGCGTCCAGCCACCTTTCCATTTCTCCTGGTTTTCCCACTGCTTGGGATAGCCGATGCCCGGCTTGGACTCGACGTTGTTGAACCAGACATATTCCACACCCTTGCGGTTGGTCCAGGTGTTCTTGCACGTCACCGAGCAGGTGTGGCAACCGATACATTTGTCCAGGTTGAAGACAAATGCGAATTGTGCACGTACTTTCATGAATTTCTCCTAAATTATCCTGTTCACGTGACGATCAGCGCTTGCCGATTCCGGGCGGGTTGAGTTGGGCTTCGCGCTCCGGAGTAAGCGGCCGTTCGAGCCAGTCGATGTCCTTGTCGGCTACCTTGCGCACGATCACCTCGGTATCGCGGTTGCAACCCACCGTGCCGTAATAGTTGAAGCTGTAGGCCAGCTGCACATATCCGCCCACCATATTGGTTGGCTTGATGACGACGCGGGTCACCGAATTGAGAATACCGCCGCGCTTGCCAGTGGTATTGGAACCCGGCACGTTCACGATCTTCTCCTGGGCGTGGTACATCAGCGCCATGCCGCGTGACACGCGCTGCGAGACTACCGCACGCGCCATGGTCGAACCGTTGGCGTTGACTGCTTCTACCCAGTCGTTGTCCTCGATCCCGGCCACCTTGGCATCATTCTCGGAAATCCACACATATGGGCCGCCACGGAACAGGGTCAGCATGCGCAGGTTGTCCTGGTAGCTCGAGTGAATGCCCCACTTGGAGTGCGGTGTGATCCACTTCAGCTTGACATGCTTGCCTTCCGTGAGTTTCGGCGAAAGTTTGCCGAAGGATTTCATATCCTGTGGCGGTTTATGCGTACAGAAACCCTCGCCAAAGTCCAGGAACCATTCGTGATCCTGGTAAAAATGAGCGCGCCCGGTCAATGTGCGGAACGGGATATGCTCGTGAATGTTAGTGTAGCCAGCCGTATAGGACACCGTCTCGGATTCGATCCCTGACCAGGTCGGCGCGGTGATGATCTTGCGCGGCTGCACCTGGATGTCGCGGAAAGTGATTTTGTCCTCGTGACGGGCAGAGTACAGGTGGTGATGGTCGATACCGGTCTTCTTGGAAAGCGCGGACCACGATTTGTGCGCGACTTCACCGCAGGTTTCAGGCGCCATGCGCATCACCGAATCGCAAACATAGATGTCTTCTTCCAGAGAAGGCATGCCCTGGGATACGCCCGGCTCTTTAACCGCGCCGTTCATCACCTTGAGCTGTTCGTACTCTTCCTCGGTATTCCAGTCGATGCCCTTGACGTTGTTACCCAGCTTGACCATCAGCGGTCCGATGGCGATATATTTCTTGTAGATGTCGGCGTAGTTGCGCTCGACCACCTTGAGCAGAGGCATGGTCTTGCCCGGGATCGGGTCGCATTCGCCCTTCTTCCAGTCCTTCACTTCGCCAAAGGGTTGCGCCAGTTCGAACGCCGAATCGTGCTGCATCGGCAGGGCAATGAGGTCCTTGCGCGTGCCGAGATGTTTTTCAGCCAGCGTCGAGAAGGTCTTGGCGATATTCTTGAAGATCTGCCAGTCGGACATGGACTGCCAACCCGGAGACACCGCCTCGGACAGCGGGTGCATGAACGGGTGCATGTCGGTAGTATTGAGATCGTTCTTCTCGTACCAGGTCGCGGTAGGCAGAATGATGTCGGAGTAGGCGCCAGTGGAATTCAGGCGGAAGTTGATGTCCACCATCAGGTCCAGCTTGCCGATTGGCGCTTCTTCGTGCCACTTGACCAGCTTGTTCTCGCGTCCGTCGCCGGATTCCTGCAGAACGCCATTCTGGGCGCCGAGCAGATGCTTGAGGAAGTACTCATGCCCCTTGGCGGAAGTACCGATCAGGTTGGCGCGCCACACGAACAGGTTGCGTGGCCAGTTGACCGGATTGTCCGGGTCGGCGAAAGCCACATCCAGCGAGCCGTCCTTGAGTTTGCCGATAACGTGTTTGGCAACGCCGGCCTCATCTGTAGCACCCGCTTTTTCGGCATCGGAAACCAGGTCGAGCGGGTTGGCGTTCCAGTGCGGGGCCGAAGGCAGCCAGCCCATGCGGACTGCGGCAACATTGTAGTCGGCCAGCGAATAACCCTTGTACTTGCCCTTACCGGCGGGAGAAGTGAGATCGTCGCCACGCAGAGTTTCATAACGCCACTGGTCGGTGTGGAAATACCAATAGGAGGTGGAGTTCATGTGACGCGGTGGACGCTGCCAGTCGAGCGCAAAAGCGATCGGAGCCCAGCCAGCCTGCGGACGCAGCTTTTCCTGGCCCACATAGTGCGCCCAGCCGCCGCCGGATTGGCCCACGCAACCGCAGATATGCAGCAGGTTCATCACACCGCGGTACATCATGTCGTTGTGGTACCAGTGGTTGATCGCGGCGCCCATGATCACCATGGACTTGCCCTTGGTCTTGGAGGCGTTGTAGGCGAACTCGCGGCCGGTGCGCTCGAGGTCGGCGGCCTTGACGCCGGTGACTTTTTCCGCCCATGCCGGGGTGTAGGCGACATTCGCATCCTTGTAGCTCTTGGCCACGTTGGCGCCGCCCAGGCCGCGGTCGATACCGTACTGGGCAATCTGCATGTCGAACACGGAGGTCACGTAGACTTCTTCGCCGCTGGCCAGCTTCAGCTTGCGGGCCGGCACGTTGCGGTACAGCAAATCACCTTCTCCGGGCTCAAAGTGCGGGAAGCCGACCGAAACCACCTCGTCCTTGCTGCCGGCGCAGGACAGCTCAGCCAGGATTTCCTGCTGGTTGGCCGCATTCTTGGGCAGCAGATTCCATTTGCCTTCCTCGCCCCAGCGGAAGCCGATCGAGCCGTTTGGAGCAACAAAAGACTTGCTCTTTTCATCGAAAACGATGGTTTTCCAGTCTGGATTATTGGTTTCGCCCAGGTTGTTGGCAAAGTCGGAAGCGCGCAGGCAGCGGTCGGATACATAGCCGTCGCCATGCTTGCGCAGCATCACCTGGATCGGCAGGTCGGTGTACTTGCGGGCGTACTCCGCGAAGTACGGGTCCTGCTTGTCGATGTAGAACTCTTTCAGCGCCACGTGGCCCATTGCCAGGAAGGCTGCGGTATCGGTGCCGGGATTGACCGGCATCCACAGGTCGGAGGCCTTGCAGAACTCGGCATAGTCGGGCGCCATCGAAATGACTTTCGCGCCCTTGTAACGCACTTCGGAAACGAAGTGGGCATCCGGCGTACGCGTCGTCGGCAAGCTGGAGCCGCAGACAATGATATAGGTCGAGTTGTACCAGTCAGCCGATTCCGGCACGTCGGTCTGTTCGCCCCAGGTTTGCGGGGAAGCTGCCGGCAGATCGCAGTACCAGTCATAGAAGGAACCGCATGCGCCGCCGATCAGGGACAGGTAGCGTGCACCGGAAGCATAGGAAATCTGCGACATCGCAGGGATTGGCGAGAAGCCGAAAATGCGGTCAGGACCATACTTCTTGATGGTGTAAACGTTGGCGGCAGCGACGATTTCTTTCACTTCTTCCCAGTTGGCGCGCACGAAACCGCCCAGGCCGCGCACGGCGGTGTATTGCTTGCGCTTCTTTTCGTCCGCCTGAATCGCGGACCAGGCTTCCACCGGATCCTTGCCGGACTTGCGTTCGGCGCGGTACAGGTCGAGCAGGCGGCCGCGGATCAGCGGGTACTTGATGCGCTGCGGGCTGTACAGATACCAGGAAAAAGACGCGCCACGCTGGCAGCCGCGCGGCTCGTGGTCAGGCAAGTCCTCACGGGTACGCGGATAGTCGGTCTGCTGCATTTCGAATGCCACCAGGCCGTTCTTGACGAAAATCTTCCACGAACAACCGCCGGTACAGTTCACGCCATGGGTGGAACGCACGATCTTGTCATGCTGCCAGCGATTGCGGTACGCATCTTCCCACTGGCGATCTTCATTGGTAACAACACCGTGGTTGTTGGAGAAGGTCTCCTTGTTTTTTTCAAAAAACTTTAGACGGTCGAGAAAGTGACTCATGTTTTTTTGCTCCTGTTAAATTTTTTCAAACATTCCCGGGTTACGGATTTTTGATCTCGGAACCACTACGCAGGTAAAACCACCAGTTCAAAACGAGGCACAGCGCGTAGAAAACCGCAAAACCATACATCGCGTTTTGCGGCGTGCCGGCCTTGATCTGCTCTCCAATCACCACCGGCGCGATAAAGGAACCGTAGGCAGCCACGGCAGAGGTCCAACCCAGCACCGGGCCAGCCTGCACGCGGTCGAAAATCACGCCCACGGAGCGGAAAGTGGAACCGTTGCCGATTCCAGATGCGGCAAACAGCGCCACGAAGATCACCAGGAAAATGGTGAAGTACTGTTCAGGCGTTGCCGAGTTGTAAGCCAGGAACATCACATACCCTGCAGCAGCGGATGCCACCACCATCACCGCCGAGATCAGCTGGGTCACGATGGAACCGCCTACCTTGTCGGAAATCCAGCCACCGATCGGACGAACCAGCGCGCCGACGAAGGGGCCGATCCAGGCATAGGTCAGAGCAGAGGGGGCATTGGGGTTCTTGAGCGTATGCGTCATCAGGCCGGTTGCAGGGTCAATCACGTGCTGGAAACCAAAAATTACGGTGATGGACAGAGGCAGAGCCATGGAAAAACCGATGAACGATCCGAAGGTCAGCACATAAAGCACGGTCAGGGACCAGGTGTGCTTGTTCTTGAAAATGGCGAACTGCTTCTCGATGTTGGCCTTCATTTCGCCGAAAGCCGCGAGCTTCATCACGAACAGGGTGCCCACCATGATCAGCGGCAGAGCCACCCACATGTTCAGCATGCCCAGGCCGGTAGGAGCAGGCAGGTAAAAATACAGTCCCACGCCGGCGGTCACGAAAGCCAGGCCATACAGCCAGAGAATCTTGATGAAGGCTGAAATCGTCGTGCCGATGTTGGGCGAAATCGGTATCAGGTTGTTCATGCCGAAGAAGCCCAGGACAGCCAGCGGGATCAGCGCGACCATCCACACGAAACCGGCGTTCTGGACGAAAGTGGGCGTGCCGGCGAGAATCTTGCCGAGGATCCAGCCGCTATCCTTCATCAGTTCCATCGAGCCGCCCGCCATGGCGCCAAAAATGCCGGCAGTCATCACCAGGGGAATCAGGATCTGCATGGTGGTCACGCCGAAATTACCCAGGCCGGCGTTGAGGCCAAGCGCTGTGCCTTGCAGGCGCTTGGGGAAGAAGGTGCTGATATTGGACATCGAGCAAGCGAAATTGCCGCCGCCGATACCGGACAGCAGCGCCAGCAACTGGAACACCCACAGCGGAGTCTCCTTGCTTTGCAGCGCAATACCTGCGCCGAAGGCGGGAATCATCAGCAGCGCGGTGGTCAGGAAGATGGTATTGCGCCCGCCTGCAATGCGGATGAAGAAGGAGGATGGGATGCGCAGGGTTGCGCCAGACAGGCCTGCAATTGCGGTCAGGGTGAACAGTTCATCCTTGCTGAATGGAAAGCCAAGGTTGAGCATCTGCACTGTCACGATGCCCCACATCAGCCAGATGGCGAAACCAAGCAGCAGACTGGGGATGGAAATCCACAGATTGCGGTTGGCAATTTTCTTGCCAGTGGATTCCCAGAACGTGTTGTCCTCCACGTTCCAGTCCTTGATATTTGCAGACATTTTCAAACCTCCTTTTTAGGCATTCAAAAGTACAACTTATTCCAGCGTATCCAACTCTTTTTGCTTGCGGTGGCGCTTGGCATCCAGCGGCTTCACTTCGGTCCAGTACATCCACATCAGGGAAACCCACACCACGCCGAACATCAGCATGAAGGCGGAAGAGCGGATGCCGGTCAGATCCACCAGCGCGCCAAACATGATGGGCATGAGGAAGCCGCCAAGACCCCCTGCCAGCCCGACCACGCCGGAGATCACGCCAATGTTCTTGGGATAGTCATCTGAGATGTACTTGAACACCGAAGCCTTGCCGATGGCGAAAGCAATGCCCAGGGTGAACATGATGATGGTGAACGCGAAGGGGCCGAGTCCCAGATGATAGGTTGTGGGACCGGTTACGGTATGGATGGTGAATTCAGTCTGCGGGTAGGACAGGAAGAACAGACAGGCCAAGGAAACCCACAACACCCACCAGGTAATGGAATGGGCGCCATACTTGTCGGAGAAGTGGCCACCGATGGCACGCAGCACGCCGCCGGGAATGCTGAATGCGGCCGCCATCAACGCTGCCGTCTTGAGATCGAAGCCGTACTCGGACACGTAATACTTGGTCATCCACAGCGCCAGGGCCACGTAGCCACCGAACACGATGGAGTAATACTGGCTGTAGCGCCATACCTTGGGGTCTTTCAACGCCGCAAGCTGCTCGCCCACGGTCACGCTTTTGCCCACCTTGTGCGACGGTTCGGTAAAGGAGAAAAACCAGAACAGCATCGCGGTCACCAGCATCAGTACAGCATATACCTGCGGCACCATCGCCCAGCCGTAAGCCACCACAATCGAGGGAGCAACCAGCTTGGTCACCGCCGCGCCGGTGTTGCCAGCGCCAAAGATACCCATGGCCAGGCCCTGGCGGCTCTTGGGAAACCAGCGCGCGCAGTAGGAGATACCCACGGTAAAGGAACCACCCGCCACACCCACGAACAGGCCGGTCACGAGAAAATGCCAGTACTCAGTGGCTTGGGAAATCAGGTAAATCGGGATGATGGTGGAGAGCATCAGGATGAAAAACACGATGCGCCCGCCGAATTTGTCCGTCCACATGCCCAGCGGCAGGCGGATCAGGGAGCCGGTCAACACCGGCGTCGCCACCAGTATGCCGAACTGGGTCTCGTTGAGATCCAGCATTTTCTTGATTGGGATGCCGATCACCGCAAACATCATCCAGATCATGAAGCAGACGGTAAACGCCACCGTGCTGGCGGTCACCACGGACCAAGCCTTGTATCCCTGCGAAGCCATATTCCCTCCATCAAGAGCCGATAGGTTTTCGACACTTTGCCAGCTTAGGCCTGAAGACGCGCCCAGCCAATTCGTCGAAAGGACAGTTGAAGGGATGCAAAAGGAGGGGGCGCTAGCTGCGGGAGCTAGTTCCCGCGCCCGGAGGAACTAGTCACTTTGGCCTATGCCTGAGAAATGCTTTTAGTCACTAACGAGCCCAATGATTTCAAACCCGGCAGGAATTGAAGGTTGGGAATAAAGCCATATGGCAATGGGTGATGCAGGGTTTACAGCTCTTCCTTACTACTGGGCCAGGCCATGCTCCACTGCGTAAACCGCGGCCTGCACCCGGCTGGTGAGGTTGAGTTTTTTGAGTATGCTCTGGACGTGGATTTTCACCGTGCTCTCGGCCACGTTCAGCACGCGCGCCATTTCCTTGTTGCTGGCGCCCTTGGCGAGCAAGGTGATGATTTCCTTTTCGCGCGGGGTCAGCTTTTCGCGCTCGGCCTCCGCTTGAGGCGGAGGCGTTTCTGTCCTGGGCGGGGTGCGCAGCCCCTGTACCAGCTTCCCTGTCATCAGCGGCGAAATGATGGATTCGCCGCGCGCGGCACCCTGTATGGCGTTCACCAGGTAGTCGGTTTCGATGTTCTTGAGAAGATAGCCCGCCGCCCCGGCGCGCAGGCAATCCACCAGGTCCTCGGCGTCCTCGGACACGGTCAGCATGACCACCCGAGTTTCCGGCGAATCCTCGGCAATCAGGCCCACCGCTTCGCGCCCGCTGATGCCGGGCATGTGCAAATCCAGCAGCACCACATCCGGCTTGAGGGATATGGCACGCTTCACTCCCTCAAGACCGTCGCCCGCCTCTCCCACCACCTCGAAATCCTTCTGACGCTGCAAAAGCAGCTTGATGCCAGTGCGAAACAGGGTGTGGTCATCAACGATAAGCACTCTGATCGGCTTCATGCGGCTTCCTTGTATGGTTTGCCCAGGGTCAGCCGGATTTCGGTGCCTGCGTCCGGCGTGGATAAGATTTCAAGCAGCCCGCCGATGCGGTGCGCCCGTTCCTTCATGATGCTGATGCCAACATGGGAATCGCCGGGTTGCAGCTCGGGGTTGAAGCCGCGGCCATTGTCGCGCACCGAGATGACGCAGTTGCCATGGCGCGAGACATCCACCGTCACGGCGCTCGCGCCAGCGTGTTTTCTCACATTGGAGAGGGCCTCCTGCACGATATGCAGCACCTGGGTTTCGTTGCTGGGATCAAGCGGGGCCCCCTCGCCAGTGATATTTAAAGATGCCTTGATGCCAGTCTGCCCCTCGAATTTTTCCAGCGTGCTGCGAATGGCGCCCTCCAGATCGGACTGGTGCACGCGGGTACGGAAATGCACCAGCAGCTCGCGCACGTCGTCGTAGCTTTCCTGCACCCCTTCGCGGATATGGGAGAGCCCCTCCATCACTTCGCGCTCATTCCCCTTGCGCAAGGAATCCGCCAGCATCTGTATCTGGATATTCAGGAAAGCCAGCCCCTGCGCGATGCTGTCATGCAGCTCCTGCGCCAGCAGGTTGCGTTCCTCAGATATGGCCATCTCCTTCTCGCGCGATACCAGACGCTGCCCCTCGATGGCCGCGCCGAGATGCTGGCCAACGGTTTCCAGCAGCTGCACTTCCATCTGCGTGAAACCGCGCGCCTTGTGGAAATAGAGGTTGAAAATGCCGATCAGCCGTTTTTTTGCCCGGATGGTGAACACCGACACCGAACGATACCCCTCGTCGCGGCAGTTATACAGCAGCTTCATCTCGGTCGGCTGCTGCAGGTCGAAAAAGGCTGCTGTCTGCGTGCTCGCCGCCCCACCGCACAGGCACTCGCCCATGTTGAGGCAGGATTCCTTCTGCGCGAACACCTCGCTCAGGCCCTCGGTCATCACCAGATGGATTTTCTGCGACTTGGCATCCACCAGCCTTACTGCCCCGCCTTGCGCGGCAAACTGGACCATCAGGCGGCGGATGAAGCGGCGGCAGATATCTTCCACCGTGGCGGGCTCATTGAGGAAGGCGGTGATTTCATACAGCAGGGCAAGCTCCTGGTTTTTTTCCTCCAGGCTGTGCGTTTTCGCCTCTACCCGCTGTTCCAGGGTGGTGTAGAGCCCCTCCAGGTGATCCGCCATCTGGTTGAAACCCAGCGCCAGCGCGCCGAATTCATCGTTGGTTTCCTCCGGCACGCGCACCCCGAAATCTTCCGCGGCCATCCGCTGGATGCCATCCTGAAGCTTGGTGGTGGGGCGAATGATCAGCAGATACATCAGGAAAATGAGAATCACCGTGCCGAGTATGGCAAGCAACACCAACCCCAGCTGAATGGAGCGGAGCAGGCTGGTTTTATAGGCATTGTCACGCTCGACGCTCAGCACCAGACCATTGACCATGCCCACAAAATTTTCCACTGCAGGCCGGCTTTCCTTCAGCAGGCGCCGCCGCATCTCGACATCACGGCTAGCCAGCACCCCTTCCAGCAAGGGCCGGATGTGTCTCTTCCATTCCAGCCTGAGATTCGCCATCTGCCGCCTCACGCCCTCATCCTTGGGCAGCAGGAGGGGGCGGGAAGGGTCGCCCTGCTCCAGGTCGGCAAGGGTTTTCTCGAAGGCGATCATTTCCCGCTGCACCTCGCCCTCCATGCTTTCCTGATCCAGCCCGAAGTGGGTGTTGTAAGTCAGCAGGTATGCCAGACGATATGAACGCATGCGCTCGCTGCCTGCGTCATTGATGGCGGCGGCGCCCCCTTCCAGTTGCCAGGAAACGTACAGGGTCAAGCCAATAGCCGTCAGCGCTACACAGAAAAAGGCGAGCAGAATACCCACCAGCTTGGAACTCAGTGTGTGAAAGCGTTTAATCATCAGGTGTGCCGGATATGTTGCCCAACATGTTGGCTACTGCATAGTTTTACAGAAATCCGCCATTAACCAGCCCCGGAAATTCAATCGGATTTTCCCGGGGCCGCTTCCTGCTTGCAGCTATTTGCGCTTGATATAGAGATCGGTGATCGTACCCTCTGCCATTTCTGCGGCGAAGCACAGTGTTTCCGAAAGCGTGGGGTGAGGGTGAATGGTCAGGCCGATATCCTGCGCATCGGCGCCCATTTCCAGCGCCAGCACCGCTTCTGCGATGAGTTCGCCGGCGTTCGGGCCGACGATGCCGGCGCCGATGATCCGCTTCGTATCCTTGTCCAGCAGCAGCTTGGTGGCCCCATAGTCGGCCCCGATAGACAGCGCCCGTCCGCTGGCCGCCCATGGAAAACTGGCCTTTTCATATTCGATGCCCTGCGCCTTGGCTTCGGTTTCGGTCAGGCCCATCCAGGCCACCTCGGGGTCGGTGTAGGCGACCGAGGGAATGGTGCGCGCATCGAAGGCCGCCTTGTGCCCGGCAATAACCTCCGCCGCCACCTTGCCCTCATGCACCGCCTTGTGCGCCAGCATGGGCTGGCCTACGATGTCGCCGATGGCGAAGATGTGCGGCACATTGGTGCGCTGCTGCTTGTCGACTGGAATGAAACCCTGTTCGCTGACCTGGATTCCGGCCTGCCCGGCACCAATCAGCTTTCCATTTGGGCGGCGTCCCACCGCGACCAGCACCCGGTCAAACAGCTGCGGTGCGGGCGCATTTTCGCCCTCAAATGTAGCGAGAATGCCGTCCTTTCTCGCTTCCAGGCCGGCGACCCTGGTCTTGAGCAGAATGGCTTCGTACTGCTTCTCGATCTTCTTGTGCAGCGGCTTGACGATATCCTTGTCGCAGCCCGGAATGAGCTGCTCGCCCAGCTCCACCACCGTGATTTTCGAACCCAGAGCGTGATATACCGTCGCCATTTCCAGCCCGATAATGCCACCGCCGATCACCAGCATTTTCTTCGGCACGTCCGCCAATGCCAGCGCGCCGGTGGAATCCATCACGCGCGGGTCATCGGGAAAGGACGGGATTTTTACCGCCTGAGAGCCGGCGGCGATGACAGCATTGTCGAAGGACACATCCATTTCACCTTCGGCCGTTTCCACCCGGATATGGTGCGGGGCAATGAATTGCCCGCGGCCGCGGATGACCTGAATATTGCGCTGTTTCGCCAGCTGAGCCAGACCTCCGGTCAGGCGATTCACCACGCTTTCCTTCCAGCCCCGCACCTGGCCGATATCGACTTTGGGCTTGGCAAATTTCACGCCGTGGGCGCCCATATCCTCCGCCTCGGCGATCACCTTGGCCACGTGCAGCAGCGCCTTGGAAGGAATGCAGCCGACGTTGAGGCAGACACCGCCCAGCGAAGCATGGCGCTCGATCAGAATCACCTTCTTGCCAAGATCGGCAGCACGGAACGCCGCCGTGTAACCGCCTGGCCCCGCGCCCAGCACCACCACGTCCGCATGCACTTGCTGGCTGTCCGCTGTCGAGGACGCTGGCATCTGCTCCGCTGCGGGAAAAGGCGCCGGCGTTTCGAGCGGAGTAGCCGCAGCGGTTACTTCATCCACTTCCAGAGTCAGAATTTCACTGCCCATCGCCACCTTGTCACCCACCTTGAGCTTGATCGCTTTTACCGTGCCCGCATGGCTGGACGGAATTTCCATCGTCGATTTGTCGCTTTCGAGGGTGACCAGCGACGTATCCTTTTCCACTTTGTCGCCCGCCTTGACCAGCACTTCGATCACCGGCACATTGTTGAAGTCGCCAATATCCGGCACGGTTATTTCGATAATCTTGCTCATAGTCCCACCTGCGGCCTTTTCGACCGCTCCTGATAGCGATTAAATTTTGAATTTGCTCACCGCGCTGCGCATCTCGACTGACAGTTGCTGCAGATATTCCGCCGAGTGCGCGGTTTCGCCCGCGGCTGCGCTGTTTTCTTCGGTCATCTGCGCCACGCGCTCGACATGGCTGGCAATATCGTTGCTGGCCACACTCTGCTCCGCCAGCGCAGCAGAAATGTCATTGACCACCTTGACCACCTTATCGGCGCCCGACTTGATCTGGTTGATCGCCTCGCCAGCCTGCTGCGCCAGGCTCGCCCCGCTGCCGACGCGTTCAACCGCATAGTCCATGGTGGATACAGCGGAGCGGGCGCTTTCCTGCATGGAATTGACCATGGCGGCAATTTCCTCGGTTGCCTTGGTGGTGCGCTCGGCCAGTTTCCTGACTTCGTCGGCCACCACTGCAAAACCGCGCCCCTGCTCTCCGGCACGCGCCGCTTCGATGGCTGCGTTGAGCGCCAGCAGATTGGTCTGGTCAGCCACTTCCTTGATCACCTGGACCACCGAAGTAATCTGGTCGGACTGCTGGCCAAGGCTGTCAATGGCATGGGACGCMTGGCGCACGGTGTCCGCAATCTGGCTCATCTCGTCCACCGCGCGGTGGATCACCTCGCCRCCCTGGACAGAAAGCTCGCCCGATTTGCGCGAAATGGCCAGGGCATCCTGGGCGCTGTCCGAAACATGACTGATGCTCACCGTCATTTGTTCCACCGAGGCCGCCATGGCCGAAGCGGCTTCGCTTTGCTGCGCCGAGCTGGCTGCCACCTGGCTGGAGCTTGCCGCGAGGCTGCCTACCGAATCGGAGACCCGCGACACATTTTCCAGCACGGAGCGCAATGTTTCGCGCATTGTCGAGACCAGCTGATTGAAAGATTTTGCCGTTTCGCCCACTTCATCGTGGCTATCAACTTCCACGCGGCGCGTGAAATCGCTGTCGCGCTCGACCACGGCGATGGTGGCGCGCACCTCACCCAGTGGAGCTGTGATGGAGCGGATAATCCAGAAGGCCAGAGTCAGACCGGTCAGCAACGCCAGTGTAATGAAAACTACCGCCATATTGCGTGCGAAATGGAATTTCGCCTCGCCCTTCTCATACTCCTCCGCCGCAACCCTCATCTGCAACTCGATCAGCTGGCTCATGGTCTTTTCCGCATCGCCGCCAATCTTGCGGTTGCCCTTGAGGAAGCGCTCCGTCATGCCAATCGAATAGTCGCCGTTTTTCAGGGCTTGCAGTGCGGGGTTCAGTACCTCCGCCACGTAGCGCGCGCTCTGCTGTTCATATTTCGCCGCCAGCAGCTTCTCCTCGGGCGTCAGGTAGGTTGCCATGTACTTGGCCCACAACTCGCTCATGGACGCCAGATTCTTTTCTATCCGGTTGATATGCTCGCTCACTGGATGGTCATGAAGCCTGGAAGTTTCGGAAGCCGGGTTATGCTGCAGGGCGCGCAGCACCTCGGAAAAACCGGCATTGAGCAGCGCCTGGATGCGGGAAAGATCGCCGGCCGGCACGGTGCGGTCGTTATATACAGTCTCCAGGGAACCAAGCACCTTGGACATGTTGGTGATGCCTACCGCGCCCATGGTAATCATGGTCGCGGCCATGAATGCGACGAGAAAATACAGGCGGCTGGCCACTCGTTTGGTTTT
>PQAG01000223.1 GCA_003104895.1 Nitrosomonadales bacterium | reverse complement strand
ACAATACCCTGGCCGACTGGCGCAGGGTCGCGGCGGAGGCTGCGCGCCATCCCGATGTCGCCGCCGCCGCGCCCTTCATCATGGCCCAGAACATGCTGACTTTCGATCAGGCGGTGCAGGGGGCGATCGTGCGCGGCGTGCTGCCCGATCTCGAAAGCGGGGTGGCGCAGTTTTCCAGCCACATGAAGCTGGGGCGGCTGGAGGATCTGCGTTCCGGTGAATTCGGCATCGTGCTCGGCTCAGAGCTGGCGCGGGCGCTCGGCGTCCGGCTGGGCGAGAAGGTGGTGGTGATGGCGCCGCAGGGGCAGGTGACGCCGGCTGGCGTGGTGCCGCGCCTCAAGCAGTTCACCGTCAAGGGCATCTTCGAGGTCGGCATGTATGAATACGACTATGGGCTGGCGCTGATTCATCTTGACGATGCGGCCCGCCTGTATCGCATGGGCGACCGGGTTTCGGGCGTGCGGCTGGCGCTGAAAGACCTTTACCGCGCCCCCCAGGTGTCGCGCGAGTTGATGGACCTGATGCGGGGCGATTTTTACATCAGCGACTGGACGCGCCAGCATGCCAATTTTTTCCGTGCCATCCAGATCGAGAAAAATGTGATGTTCATCATCCTGCTGCTGATCGTCGCCGTGGCGGCGTTCAACATCGTCTCCACCCTGGTCATGGCCGTGACCGACAAGCAGGCGGACATCGCCATCCTGCGCACGCTGGGCGCTTCGCCCGGCAGCATCATGAAGATCTTCATCGTGCAGGGGGCGCTGATCGGAACCATAGGAATGGCTCTGGGCGTGGCGGGGGGTGTTGCGTTGGCGCTCAATATCGACGTGGTTGTGCCTGCGATTGAACGTCTGTTCGGGGTCCATTTCCTTGCCAAGGATGTTTACTACATCAGCGAGTTGCCGTCCGAACTGGATGTCAAGGACGTGGTGACGATCGCTTCAGTTTCGTTCGTGCTGACCTTGCTGGCGACGCTTTATCCCAGCTACCGTGCCTCGAAAACCAACCCTGCTGAGGCGCTGAGATATGAGTGAGGTGCCGCGAATGCTGACAGAAGAGCGCCAGATGGGCGAGGGTTTGCCTCCTCACGCCTCACCTCTCACCCCTCACCCAGCGGTCCTGTCCTGCCGCGGCCTGCGCAAGGTTTTTCTGCAGGGCAAGGTCGAAGTGCCCGTCCTGCTGGGGATCGACCTCGATGTCGCGCCGGGTGAGCGGGTGGCGATTGTCGGCGCCTCCGGCTCGGGCAAGAGCACCTTGCTGCATCTGCTGGGCGGGCTCGATGACGCCAGCGCCGGCGAACTGGAAATCCTTGGCCACGATGTTCAGCGTTTGAACGAAGCCGAACGGGGGCATCTGCGCAACCAGTCGCTGGGATTYATCTACCAGTTCCACCACCTGCTGCCAGAATTCTCGGCCCTGGAAAACGTGGCCATGCCGCTGCTGATCCGGCGCGTTCCCAAACAACAGGCCTATGAGCGCGCCGCWGACATGCTGCAGAAAGTGGGGCTGGGCCACCGTCTCGATCACACCCCCGGCGAACTTTCCGGCGGCGAGCGTCAGCGGGCTGCGGTGGCCCGTGCGCTGGTAACCCGCCCGGCCTGCGTGCTGGCCGATGAACCCACCGGGAATCTGGATCGCAACACCGCCCAGGGGGTGTTCGATCTGATGCTGGAATTGAACCGGGCTCAGGGCACCAGCTTCGTCATCGTGACGCACGACATGGAACTGGCGGCAAGAATGGATCGCACACTGAGGCTGGTCGATGGAGGCCTGCTTGAGCAGTAATTTCCAGTCCCGCTGGCTGGCGCCGTTACTGGCGTTCGCAGTGGTTCTGCTGGTGGGGATCGCAACCCTGTTTCTGGGCCAGGCTGAGAACTGGCCATTCGGGCTCGTGTTGGCCCTGGTTTCAGGTTTTCTGGCATGGTTTCTGGTCCGCATGCCGGCCCGGCACAGGACCTTGATGAAGCGGGCGGTTGCAGATGCGCAACGCAGCGAGGCGCGCCTGAGCAAACTGAAGCGCGAAATCGAGATGCGCATTGAAATGCGTACCAGGGCATTGATTCAGACCAACCAGGAATTGCTGAAAGAAGTGGCTGAACGCCGCCAGGCAATCCAGAAACTGCACGAACAGCACACTTTTTCGCTGGCCCTGCTCAGGGCGCAGTCGGATGTGGACGAAGGCGTGCTAGTCATACAGGACAACCACATTGTTTTTGCCAATGAGGCAATGGTGCGCCTTTCCGGCTATTCCCTTGCGGAGCTGCTGAACAATTTCCCGTTCATCAATCTGGTTCACCCTGACCAGCGCGAAGCCATAAAGGACAATATCCTGCGGCGGCTCGCCGGGGAGCAGATCGAGAATCATTATGAGGCTTCCCTGATCAGCAGGAATGGGGAGCGCCACGAAGTGGAACTGGCTGTGGCGGTGGTGCATGACGGCAAGAAAATCCAGATCGTGGTGGTCGTGCGTGACATCACCGAACGCAAGCAGCTACTGGATAATTTGCAGCATATGGCTCATTTCGATGAATTGACCAGCCTGCCGAACCGCGCCCTGTTTTTCGACCGCCTGAGGCGTGCCCTCGCGGATGCAAGGCGCCATGGCAGCGGCTTCGCCCTGCTGTTCGTGGATCTGGATGGCTTCAAGGCAGTGAACGATGCCTATGGCCACCAGTTCGGGGACCAACTGCTCAATGAGGTAGCGAGGCGCATGGAACAATGCGTGCGCGAGAGCGACACGGTGGCGCGCATGGGCGGCGACGAGTTCGCCGTCATTCTGGGTGACATCAATGACGCTGACGATGCGCGCGTGGTGGCCCAAAAGATCATCAACAGCCTTTCCACTTCCTTGACCCTCGATGGCAGGGAATGCCATGTCGGCGCCAGCATTGGCATCAGCCTCTATCCCCAGGACGGGGAAAGCAGCGAAAGCATGCTCACCAATGCCGACAGCGCCATGTACAGCGCCAAGAGCCAGGGCAAGAACACCTACGCATTCGTCCGGGGCTGACATGGGAATCACTGAAGGTTCCACCCTCCTGTCATTGCGAGCGTAGCGAAGCAATCCCGATTCCAGTACATCAAAATGCCACAGATTGCTTCGTCGCTTCGCTCCTCGCAATGACGCCCCTTCCTGACCCCCATGCGGCTTAACATCCTGGCTTTTGCCGCCGGTGTGTGGCTGCTGCAACAGCAAGCTTCCCTGCCGGCGTTTTACTGGGCCTGGCTGCTTCTGCCCTTGTCCCTCCTGATGTATGGTTTGCGCCGCACTTCATCCCCGCCCGCCAGAGCGCTGAAGCAGTTTTTCAGCAAAGCATTGTGGCTGGCTGCCGGCTTCTTCTGGGCCGCCCTGTTCGCCCAGATGCGCCTGGCGGATGCGCTGCCGGAGCGCTGGGAAGGGCAGGATATCCGAATCAGCGGGGTGATTGCCGGTTTGCCGGTCAGCAATGAGCGCGGATTGCGCTTCGAGTTCGACGTGGAGAAGGTGCTTACGCCCGGCGCCCGGGTTCCCGGCCATATCCAGCTGAGCTGGTTCGACGGAGGCTTCGGCAAGCCTGCCGTCCGCCCTGTTCCGCCGCTGCATCCGGGCGAGCGCTGGGAACTGAGCGTGCGCCTGAAGCGCCCGCATGGCAACTCCAACCCCTACGGCTTCGATTACGAAGCCTGGCTGCTGGAGCGCAGTATCCGCGCCACCGGCTACGTGCGCGAAGACCCGGCAAACCGGCGCCTGGACGAGCGGGTCTACCGCTTCGGCTACCTGATCGAGGTGGCGCGGGAAGCCGCCTCCCAGCGCCTGGCGCGGGTGCTGGAAGGCCGCCCCTGCACCGGAGTGCTGAAGGCGCTGGCCATCGGCGAGCAGAATGCGATTCCGCCGGTGCAGTGGCAGATTTTCCTGCGTACTGGCGTCAACCATCTGATGAGCATATCCGGGCTGCATGTGACCATGGTTTCCAGCCTGTTTTTTGCCCTGGCTTACTGGCTGTGGCGGCGCAGCGTCACCCTGACCCTCTGGCTTCCCGCGCGCAAGGCAGCCGTGGTGGCCGGGGTGATGGCGGCGCTGGCCTATGGACTGCTGTCCGGATTCGGCGTGCCTACCCAGCGCACTCTGTACATGCTCTCCGTGGTTGCCGCAGCCCTGTGGCTGGGGCGGGCAGGCAATGCTTTCAGCGTCATTGCGCTCGCGCTGCTGGCGGTTTTGCTGCTTGACCCCTGGGCCGTGATGTCGCCCGGATTCTGGCTATCCTTTGGCGCTGTGGCAGCCATGATGGCCGTGGGCGCCGGCCGGCTTGGCCGTTCGCACTGGCTGGCAGAATGGGGGAGGGTGCAATGGGCTGTCACCCTGGCGCTGGTGCCCGCGCTGCTGGCCATGTTCCAGCAGATTTCGATTATTTCTCCCATTGCCAACGCGCTGGCGATTCCGCTCATCAGCCTGGTGGTGACGCCGCTGACGCTGCTCGGCACCGCCTTGCCGCTGGATTTCCTGCTGATCGCCGCGCATCTGGCGATGGAAGCCTGCATGCTCTTCCTGACCTGGCTGAGCGCCCTGCCGGTGGCGGTCTGGCAGCAGCATGGCCCGCCTGCCTGGACGGTGGCGGCGGCCTTGCTGGGCGTGCTGTGGCTTCTGTTGCCGCGCGGCTTTCCTGCCCGCTGGCTGGGCGCAATCTGGTTCCTGCCGCTGTTCATGGTGCAGCCGCCCAGTCCTGCCCAGGGCGAACTCTGGCTGAGCGTGCTGGACGCCGGGCAGGGCCTGGCCGTGGTGGCACGTACACGTGACCATGCGCTGCTTTATGATGCCGGAACGCGCTTTGGAGCGGAGGCGGATGCCGGTTCGCGCATCATCGTGCCCTTCCTGCGCGGCTCCGGTGTGCCCCGGCTCGACGGAATGGTGCTTTCGCACGATGACATCGACCACACCGGCGGCGCGCCTTCGGTGCTGCAGGCCGAACCGGTGGGGTGGCTGCTTTCCTCCTTGCCGCCGGATAGCCCGTTTTTGAACGGTGCGCCAGGCAATTCGCGCTGCTTTGCCGGGCAGGCCTGGGAGTGGGATGGGGTGAAATTCGCCATGCTTCATCCGCCCCAGGACGACTACCAGTATGACGGCTTCAAAGACAATGATCGCGGCTGCGTGCTGAAGATCACTTCTCCATCCGGCAGTGTCCTGCTGCCAGCCGACATCGAGCGGGTGTCCGAGCAGGATCTGCTGGAAAGAACGCCGGATCT
>PQAG01000222.1 GCA_003104895.1 Nitrosomonadales bacterium | reverse complement strand
ATCGCCAAACACGTCACCCTGGTGCACCGCCGCGACACCTTCAAGGCGGAGAAAATCATGGTGGACAAGCTGATGGACCGCGTCAAGAACGGCAACATCACGCTCGAAGCCTTCTGTGAACTGGACGAAGTGCTGGGCGACAAATCCGGCGTCACCGGCATGCGCCTCAAGAATGTCCAGAACGGCTCCACCAAGGAAATTTCCCTGCAGGGCATATTCATTGCCATCGGCCACAAGCCCAACACCGGCCTGTTTGAAGGCCAGCTGGCACTGGAAGGCGGCTACATCGTCACCCAGGGCGGCCGCAATGGTTTYGCCACTCAGACCAGCATCCCCGGCGTATTCGCTGCYGGMGACGTGCAGGACCACATCTACCGCCAGGCCATCACCAGCGCCGGCACGGGCTGCCAGGCCGCGCTCGATGCCGARCGCTACCTCGACAGCCTGCACAAGTAAACCGGCTTGGTGAATGGTGGATGAAGATGATCTGATCCTGTTCCGCGCAGCRGTCGGCGATGCCAGGCCGCTGCGGCACGGCCCCAGATTTCTTCATCCACTACCCAAGCCCAGACCCATTCCCCTCCAGAGCCTGCGCGACCAGCGCGAGGTTCTGATCGATTCTCTCAGCGATCATGTCTACTGGGCCGACAGCCTCGACAGCGGCGAGGAGCTGGCTTTTCTGCGCCCCGGCGTGCAAAACCAGGTACTGCGCAAGCTGCGCCGCGGCCACTGGGTAACGCAAAGCGAACTGGATCTGCACGGCCTCACGGTGGCTGAAGCCAAGCTGGAACTGGTCCAGTTTCTCCAGCACTGCCTGAAGAACGGCCTGCGCTGCATCCGCATCATTCACGGCAAGGGTTTGCGCTCCAAGAACCGCGAGCCGGTGTTGAAGAACAAGGTAGCTCACTGGCTGATGCAGCGCGATGAAACCCTGGCCTTCTGTCAGGCCAGGGCGGCGGACGGCGGTGGCGGAGCGATGCTGGTGCTGCTCAAGAGTTGAGCCGGAAGATTCTTATCCCGCCACAAAGCGCTTTTTGATCTGCCATATCCACCCCGCGCTCCACAGGGCGAGGCATACTGCCCCGACCCCTTGTTGCAGCAAAGCYGCTTCGGCATAGCCGGTTTTATACCCAACCAGCAGCATCCCGGCWGCAATTGCCGGAATCGCCGCTGACARCCAGCGGACAAACGGCWTCCTTTCCCACGGCCAGCGYYYYGCCAGCCAMACCCCGCYMAGSGCGGACAGCCAGCCGCCCAGCATGCCGCCGAGCAGATCGGTTGGCCAATGCACGCCCACCACGCATCGCGACACCGCTACTACAACGGCGAACGCCAGCAGCGGCCAGCGCAGCCAGCCTACTGCCGAAGTCAACACCATCACCCCGACCAGGGTAAAAATCGCCGTGCTGTGTCCGGAGGGGAACGATCCTGTACGGTGAGCCGGGCCGATGACGTGGAAGCTGCCCGCCTCCAGCACCGCCGGGGGGCGCGGCACGTCTGCAAAAGGTTTCAGGCCATGGGTCCAGGCTGTCGCCAGCAGCGCGGCCAGCAGCGCGGCCCACACCAGATCGGGGCGTTTGCGCCACCAGGGCAGGAGCAGGGCCAGAACGACAGCCGTGTCGCCCATCACCGTCAACTGCGCCCAAATGGTATCGCCGCTGTAGGCGGAAAGATGATTAAGAAACAAAAATACCGCGCGGTTGCTTCCGCTCAGGTAAACCAGGCCCATCAGGGACAGCGCCAGCAACGGCGGCACCCACTGCCAGGCAGTTTTGCGCTTCACTTGCCGCTTCCCGCCGGCAGCACACGCGCCAGCGCAACGCCGCGGCGCTCGTAGAGCAGCTCATAGGCGGGCAGCTCGGGCAGGTGGCGGGTCTTGGTCAACACCACTTCCCCCGGCTGCGGGTCGCGCTTTGTGGTGCTCCTCTGGCTGTAGACGTTGAAGCTCGGGGTATTGAGGCGCCACATGACCAGAGGTTCCTGCACTTCCCGCGCCACCAGGGCGGCCTCCTTGATCGGCTGCTGCTGCAGGATGCCCGCGGCGGGGCTGAGCGCGGCGACGAACACCACGGCGCTGGCAAGCCCGGCGAGCAGCAGCTTGAACCACGGTACGATGCGGTTTTCCACCAGCAGGATCAGGACCAGGGCCACGGCGCCGCCCAGCAGCAGCCGGTAGCTCAGGCCAAACGCCTCGCCGGGCGCGCTCAGCAGGGCGGCCACATAGCTGTCCTTCACTTTTGGCTGGAGCAGGGCCACGATGTCGGGCGCATGGAACAGCACGGCAAAGAACAGCAGCGCCGGCAACAGCAGGAGGAAGCGGCTGCGGGCCTGCTCGCGGTAATGCGCCATGAGGATGAACAGCGGCGTCAGGCCATAAAGCACGTAATGGGGCAGCTTGGTGCCGGACAGGGAAAAGAACGCGAAAACGAACAGGAACCACAGCCACAGATACAGCAGACGGTCATCGCGCAGCGCCTCCTTGATGCGGCCCAGCGTGGCCAGCAGCAGCCCCGTGTAGGGCAGCACCAGCAGCGGGATCACCAGCGCGTAGTAGAACAGCCCGCCGCCGTGACTTTCCATGGGCGAGCTGAACCGTCCCACGTTGTGCTTGAAGAAGAATCCCTGGATGAAGGCATCCCCTTCCCGCCCGTACTGGACCACGTACCAGGGCAGCGCCACCGCAAGCAGAATGGCCAGCCCGGCCGGATTGAACACCGCCCGGAGCCAGGCGCCGAACTCGCGCCGCGAGGCGAAGAACATCAGGCTGACCGCGAACGGAATCAGGATCGCCACCGGCCCCTTGGTCAGTATGCCCAGCCCCATCCACAAAAAGGCGCGGTACAGGATGGTTGTTTTGCGCTGCTGGTAATAGCGGAAAATGTCCAGCATGGTAGCGGCGATGAGCAGGTTGAGCAGCGCATCGGCGGTCGCGGCGCGGCCGATCGCCAGCACCCCCAGGGAGGTGGCGGTGATGATGCCGGCCACCAGCGCGGTGGTGCGGTCCATCGTTGCGGCCACGAAGCGGTACACCACGGTCACCCACAGCGCGGCGGCAAGCGCCGAGGGAAAGCGGAAGCCGGTTTCGTTGACGCCGAACAGCCACACGCTCGGCGCCTGCAGCCAGTAAATCAGGATCGGCTTGTCGAAGCGCGGTTCGAAGTTGACATAGGGGGAAATGAAGTCGCCGCGCACGAACATCTGGCGCGTCGCCTCGCTGAAGGCGCCCTCGTCGAGGTCGAACAGCGGCGCCCCGTCCAGCCCGAAAAAAAAGGCCAGCGCCGCCAGCGCCAGCAGGACCAGCAGCTGCCGCTCCTGAATCCGGCCTGAACGCCATTCATACAGCCAATTCATTGATCAACCTCGGTGTTGAAGCGTTTCATCATCAGCGGCACGGCCAGGATGGCCTGGGCGAGGCCGCATAATCCGTAGAGAATCCCGGTGGTTGCCGCCAGCTCGGCGGAGTATCCCAATGCGCCGAACAGCAGGATGGCGGCCAGCTCGCGCGTGCCCCACCCGCCCAGGCCGGCGGGCACCGCGGCCATGATGAAGATCGGCCCCGCCAGCGCCGCCAGGGTGAGAAACGGCACGCTCAGTCCGGCGGCATTGGCACATAGCCACAAGGCCGCGATGGAAAGCGCCTGCACCCCGAGGGAATAGCCCATCTGCTGGAGCAAGCCCAGGCGCGAGCCCAGCAGGGCGCGCATCGCCTCTACGCACTGGTCGATGACGGAGACCAGTTTTTTCACCGGGAGCCAGCCCCACCAGCGCCCCAGGACAAGGGAAAAAGGCAGCACGATGGCCGCCGCCAGCGCGCCAGCCACCACAGCCGCTTGCCACAGCGTTGCGCTGCTCAACGCCTTGGTGCCACCCCAGGCCAGCGCGGCGGCGCACAGCGACATCAGGCACAGCACCCACAGCCCGCTGACCCGGTCGAACAGCACGCTGATGCCGGAGCGGAGCAGGCTGTTGCCGAGGCGATGGAGCTGGTAGCCGCGCAGCATGTCGCCGCTCAGGGTTGCGCCGGGCAGGATGGAATTGGCGGTAATGCCGCGGGCGTAGAACACCACCAGCCGCGCCGTCGGCGCAAACAGGCCGAGCAGCCGCGCCAGATGCGCCCAGCGCGCGGCCGACACCAG
The DNA here is from genome assembly GCA_003104895.1 of Nitrosomonadales bacterium. GTDB lineage: Bacteria > Pseudomonadota > Gammaproteobacteria > Burkholderiales > Sulfuricellaceae > Sulfurimicrobium. Next base: position 8,550 of record PQAG01000222.1, on the reverse strand, counting down.
GTTGGAAGCGATGGAGAGGAGCAAGGCCAGAAGGAAATACGCCGGATCGGCGCCGGCCAGGGTGCGCGCCAGTTGTTGCGGCCCGGCCAGCCACAGGATCAGGGCCAGAAACGCCGCGGCAATACCCCAGCGCAACGCCGTCTTAAGCCCCCGGTGTTGCTGCGTCATGCTTTTCCAGGCGTTGTGCCCGGGGTCCGGCGCGCAACCGGTACTGGGCGCGCCCTTCCGGTTCGTGGTAGATGCGGATCAGGATTTCGCCCAGCACGCCCATAGCCACCAGTTGCACGCCGATCAGGATCAGCATGACGCCGACCAGCAGCAGGGGGCGGCCGCCGATATTGGCGCCCAGGGCGAATTTCTGGATGGTCAGCCACAGCAGGATCAGCATGCCGGGCGTGAAAAAAGTCAGCCCCACCCCGCCGAAGGCATGCAGGGGGCGGTGCAGGAAGCGGAACAGGAACTTGATCCACAACAGATCGAGAATGACGCGGAAGGTGCGGTCGATGCCGTACTTGGAACTGCCCGCTGTGCGCGCATGATGGCGCACTGGAATCTCGATGATCTTTGCCCCCGCCTCGGCCGCCAGGGCCGGGATGAAGCGGTGCAGTTCGCCATACAGCTTGATCTCCTGGATGATTTCGCGGCGATAGACCTTGAGGGCGCAGCCGTAGTCGTGCAGTTCCACCCCGGTGGCCCACGAAATCAGCCCGTTGGCGATTTTCGACGGCAGCTTGCGCGAGATGGACTTGTCCTTGCGGTCCTTGCGCCAGCCGGAAATCATGTCCACATCGGCGCGATCGTCCATCGTGGCCAGCAGGGACGGGATATCGCCCGGGTCGTTCTGCAGGTCGCCGTCCAGGGTCACGATCAGCCTGCCCTGCGCCGCCTCGAACCCCGCCTGCAGCGCGGCGGTCTGGCCGTAGTTGCGCATCAGGTAAAGGGGGTGCAGCCATTCGTTGGCCACTGCCAGATCGGCCAGTTTCACTGCCGAATCATCGGCCGAGCCATCGTCGATGCAGATCAGCTCGAAGCGCCTGCCGGTGGGCAGCATGGCCTCCCCCACCCGGCGCACCAGGTTGGCTACGTTCTCGGATTCGTTGTAGATCGGGATGACGATGGAAACGTCAATGGGATGTGGCACGGACATCAGCGTGGCTCGCTTTCTGGGCAGAATATGCGTGGAGGCCAGGATTCTACCATATCTGCCCCACCGTCACGGGGACGGGAAAACCCGTCAATGCTATACTTCGCCCTCCCGAATTTCACAAAATCAGCCTGATGCCCCTGCCATTATCCCCGCTACGCCTCCTCCTGTTGCTGCTGGTTCTCTGCGTGATCTGGTTCGGCAACCTGGAACAGCGCAAGCTGGCCCTGACCGACGAAGGCCGCTACGCCGAGATCCCGCGCGAGATGGTTGCCAGTGGCGACTGGACCACGCCGCGCCTGAATGGCTTCAAATACTTCGAAAAACCGGCGCTGCAATACTGGGCCACGGCAAGCGCCTACACCCTGTTCGGCCAGCACCACTGGACCGCCCGGCTGTGGACCGCGCTGACCGGCTTGCTTGGCATCCTGGCGGTGTATCTTGCCGGCCGCCGCCTGTTCGGCCCCCAGGCCGGACTCTACGCCGGACTGGCGCTGGGCAGCAGCCTGCTGTGGGTGGGCATGGGGCACATGAACACCCTCGACATGGGCGTCGCCTTCTTCATGGGCCTGGGCCTGTGCGCCTTCCTGCTGGCGCAGCACGCGGGCGCGAGCCGGCGCGAGAATGCGCTCTGGATGCATGTGGTCTGGGCCAGCCTGGCGCTGTCGGTGTTGAGCAAGGGGCTGATCGGCCTGGTGCTCCCCGGCGCGGTGATGGTGCTCTACACCCTGATCCAGCGCGACTGGGGGCTGTGGCGGCGGCTGCATCTCCTGAGCGGCCTGGTGCTGTTTTTCATCATCGCTGCGCCGTGGTTCGTCGCGGTATCGCTCGCCAACCCGGATTTTTTCCATTTCTTCTTCATCCACGAGCATTTCGAGCGCTTCCTCACCAAGGTGCACCGCCGCGACGAGCCGTGGTGGTATTTCTTCCCGATTTTCGTGCTGGGCATCCTGCCCTGGCTGATTCCGGCGCTGGACGCCCTGCGCCGCGCATGGAACAGGGAGGGTGAAAGGAAAAATTTCCACCCGGGACGCTTCCTGCTGATCTGGGCGGTGTTCATTTTCTTCTTTTTCTCGATTTCGAGCTCCAAGCTGCCCTCCTACATCCTGCCCGTCTTTCCCGCCCTCGCTCTCCTGACCGGGCGCCATCTGGCGGGCATGAGCGGCAAAACCCTGTTCTGGCAGATGCTGCCCATGGCGCTGCTTGCCATAGTTGGCCTGTGGTTCTCCTCCCGCGCCGCCAACCTGGCCGGTGAGGAAAGCGCACGCCAGGCCTATGCCCAGTACGGGCTGTGGGCGGCGTGGACGGCCGCATTCTGGCTGGCCGGGCTGATCGCCGGGCTGGTTCTGGCCTATCGCCAGCGCGCCCAGCTGGCCATTCTCATTTTTGGCTTCACCGCCCTTCTCGCGGCACAATCCATCCTCAGCGGCCATGACCTGCTGGCGCGCACCACTTCGACCTACTATCTGGCGCAACAGATCAGGCCGCACCTGAAACCGGAAACGCCGCTCTACAGCATCGGCACCTACGAACAGACCCTTCCCTTCTATCTCGACCGAACGCTGACCCTGGTTGCCTACCAGGACGAAATGGCCTTCGGCATCGGGCAGGAGCCCCACAAATGGATAGCCGACATCCCGGCGTTCGAGCGAAAATGGCGCACCGAGACCTATGCCCTGGCGATCATGCTCCCCGAAACCTACCAGCAACTGAAAAACAACGGCCTGCCGATGAAGGAAATCGCCCGGGATACGAAGCGCGTAGTGGTGGCCACGCCATGAACCTGCTGAGCTTTTCCCTCATTCTCACCGGCGTGCTGCTCAATGCCGCCGCCCAATTGCTGCTCAAGGCGGGCACCAACGCCGTCGGCCACTTCGCCTTCAGCCGAGAAAACATCCTGCCGGTGGGCTGGCAGCTCGCCACCGAGCCGCACATCTTCGGCGGCCTGACCTGCTATGTCATCAGCGTGGTGGTGTGGATCATGGCCCTCTCGCGGGTCGAGGTCAGCATCGCCTACCCGATGCTGTCCATCGGCTACGTGGTGAATGCCTTGGCGGCCTGGTGGCTGTTCGGCGAGGCGGTTTCCTTGACGAGGCTGCTCGGCATCGGCGTGATCATCGTTGGCGTTTATATCGTGGCGAGGAGCTAGCATGGCTTTTCTGCCGTTTACCCGCCCCAGCATCGACGAGGAGACCATCCAGGGGGTGGTTGAAGTCCTGCGTTCAGGCTGGATCACCAGCGGCCCCAGGGTCAGGGAATTCGAGGCCGCGCTTTCGGACTATTTCGGCGGCCGTCCGGTGCGCGCCTTCAATTCCGGCACGGCCACGCTGGAGGTTGCCCTGCAGCTGTGCGGCATCGGCCCCGGCGACGAGGTGATCACCACCCCCATGTCCTGGGTCGCCACCGCCAACGTCATCCTGCATGCCGGTGCCAGACCGGTATTCGTCGATATCGACCCGGTCACGCGCAACATCGACCTGGAACGGATTGAAGCCGCCATCACGCCGGCCACCCGCGCCATCATCCCGGTGGATCTCGCCGGCCTGCCGGCGGATCGCGACCGACTCTATGCCATCGCCTCCAAACACAAGCTGCGCGTGATCGAGGATGCCGCCCAGTCCATGGGGGCAAGCTGGAACGGCAAGAAAATCGGCGCCTTTGGCGACCTGGTTTCCTTCAGCTTCCACGCCAACAAGAACATGACCACCAGCGAAGGCGGCTGCCTGGTGCTGAATGATGAATCCCAGATTCCGCTGGCCGAAAAACTGCGCCTGCAGGGCGTGGTGCGCGCCCCGGATGGCACCATGGATGTGGATGTGGCGGGCGGCAAATCCAACCTCACCGACATCGCGGCGCGCATCGGCCTGGGGCAGTTGCCGCACATCGGCGCCTTCACAGAGCGGCGGCGCGAACTGGCGCGTCACTATTTCGCCTGCTTCGACCGCACCCTGGGCTGCGGGCTGCCGCCCGAGAATTTCAGCGACAGCAACTGGCACATGTTCCAGATCCTGCTGCCGCTGGATCAGCTCAACATCAGCCGCGGCGAATTCATCGAGCGGATGCGCCAGCGCGAGATCGGCGCGGGCGTGCATTACCCCGCCATCCACCTGTTCACCCTGTATCGCGGCCTGGGCTTCAGGGAAGGTGACTTCCCCGAGGCGGAAGGAGTGGGCCGCGAAACCGTCACCCTGCCCCTGTTCCCGGATATGAGCTTGCAGGATGTGGAGCGGGTGTGCTCGGCCATCAGGGAAATCATCGAAGGCGCAAAGAAATGAGTTCTCCCGAAATCTCCGTCATCATTCCCGTCTACAACGAGGAAGAGGGCCTGCAGGCCCTGTTCGACCGCCTCTATCCGGCGCTGGACAAGCTGGAAACCAGCTACGAAATCGTCTTCATCAACGACGGCAGCCGCGACCGCTCCGCCGCCATCCTCGGCGAGCAATTCAGGCTGCGCCCGGATGTCACCCGGGTCATCCTGTTCAACGGCAACTTCGGCCAGCACAAGGCCATCATGGCCGGTTTCGAGCATTGCCGCGGAAAGAAGATCGTCACCCTCGATGCTGACCTGCAGAACCCGCCGGAAGACATCGGCAACCTGCTGGCCAAGATGGACGAAGGCTACGACTATGTCGGCTCGATCCGCCGCCAGCGCAGCGACAGCTGGTGGCGCCACGTCGCCTCACGCGCCATGAACCAGCTGCGCGAACGCATCACCCGCATCAGGATGACCGACCAGGGCTGCATGCTGCGCGCCTACAGCCGCGACATCATCGATACCATCAACCAGTGCAATGAGGTCAACACCTTCATCCCAGCCCTGGCTTACAGTTTCGCGCGCAATCCGACCGAGATCATCGTCGGCCACGAGGAACGCGCCGTCGGTGAATCGAAATACTCCATCTACAGCCTGATCCGGCTCAACTTCGATCTCATGACCGGCTTCTCGCTGGTGCCGCTGCAGATGTTCTCCATGATCGGTATCGGCGTTTCCATCTTCTCAGCCCTGTTCGTGGTGTTCCTCGTCATCCGCCGTCTCATCGTCGGACCCGAGGCGGAAGGCCTGTTTACCCTGTTCGCCATCGCCTTTTTCCTCATTGGCGTCACCCTGTTCGGCATCGGCCTGCTGGGGGAATACGTGGGGCGCATCTATCAGGAAGTGCGGCACCGGCCGAGGTATCTGATCCAGGCGATTCTGGAGCAGAAAACGCCCACAGAGTAACGCTTGCCGTTTAACGCGTTACGTTATATCATGACGCCATGATTCAGTCGTTCTCATGCAGCGATACGCAAACCCTGTTCGCGGGTCCTACCGTTCCCCGCTTCGTCAATATTCGCTCGGTGGCGGAACGAAAACTGCAAATGCTGCATCGGGCCACGCGTATAGAAGATTTGCGCGTACCGCCACAAAACCGGCTGGAGAAACTGAAAGGTAGCCGCAAGGAGCAATGGAGCATCCGTATCAACGACCAATGGCGCGTATGTTTCCGTTTCGAAGGTGGCAATGCCTTTGATGTAGAGATCGTGGACTACCACTGAATGGAGGCTGTTATGGACATGGTTAATGGCATGCGCCCAATCCACCCGGGAGAAATTCTGCGCGAGGAATTCCTGGTTCCCCTGGAGTTATCCGCCAATGCGCTGGCCCTCGCCCTGCGTGTTCCCGCGCCGCGCATCAACGACATCGTGCGCGAACGCCGCGCCGTCAGCGCCGACACCGCTCTCAGATTGGCACGCTACTTCGGCACCAGCGCGGAATTYTGGCTGGGCCTGCAGGCCGATTTCGACTTAAAAACTACTCTTTCTGAAAACGGCGCAAAAATTGAGCAGGACATCTCGCCAATGGCACAGGCMGCTTGAGGATCGAAAATGGCAGCATGGCGTGCCCTGTCCGGAGTTGAAGCGTGAGAGGTAATGTYATCTCCTACATCGAAATGTGCCAAAAAGAAGGCACAAGCCTTCAGCGGGGTATGAATTTCAGGCTAAAAGGGCATCATTCAGTCATTCTCATGTCTGTWCGCCCAAACTCCCCCTATCGTGATGAGGTTCAAGACGATGGTGCCATTCTCATTTATGAAGGCCACGACGAGCCAAAGCGAAAGGGAATTTCTGACCCCAAAATTCTCGATCAGCCTGAACGGCAACCTGGTGGAACACTGACCGAGAATGGAAAGTTTCACAAAGCAGCACGGCAGTTTAAATCCGGTCAAAAAGGACCTGACATTGTGCAGGTTTATGAAAAGATCAAAGCCGGCATTTGGAGCGATAACGGATTCTTTCATCTAGTAGATTCGTGGGTCGAGAACGATGGCGTCAGAAATGTTTTTAAGTTCAAGCTTGTGGCAGTCGAAAGCGTGTCTGATGAATTAGCCGCCGAAGAAATTGCTGATCGCCTTGTTGAGCGTAGCCGCATTATTCCAACCAGCGTCAAACTCGAAGTGTGGGCGCGCGATGGAGGTAAATGTGTAACCTGTGGAGCAACCGACGAGCTCCACTTCGATCATGTTCTTCCCTTCTCAAAAGGCGGCACATCCCTGAAAGCCGAAAATGTGCAGTTGCTCTGCGCCCGCCACAACCTCAGCAAGAGTGCGAAGATTCAATGAACAACAAACATAGGTTGTTCCAGCAGCCCTTGGACTTACAAAGATGACCCACTCTCCCCGCGCCATCGTCTTCGCCTACCACAACGTCGGCGTGCGTTGCCTGTCGGTCCTGCTCGCCCACGGCGTGAAGGTTGAACTGGTCATCACCCACAGCGACAACCCCAAGGAAACCATCTGGTTCGACAGTGTGGCCGATCTGGCAGCCTTGCACGATATACCCGTCATCACGCCGGACGATCCCAACACCCCGGAAGTCAGCGAGCGCATCCGCGCCCTGCGACCGGATTTCCTGTTTTCCTTCTACTACCGCCACATGTTGAAGAAGGATATCCTCTGCATCCCCACGCGCGGCGCTTTCAACATGCACGGCTCTCTCCTGCCCAAATATCGCGGACGGGTGCCGGTGAACTGGGCGATCATCCAGGGCGAGCGTGAGACCGGCGCGACGCTGCACGTGATGAACGAGAAGCCGGACAACGGCGCCATCGTGGGCCAGCAGGCGGTGCCGATACTGCCGGACGATACCGCGCTGCAGGTGTTCCACAAGGTCACCTGCGCAGCCGAAATCGCGCTCGACCGTTGCCTGCCGGAACTGCTGGCGGGCACGGCGCAATTAAAACCTCAGGATTTGAGCCAGGGCGGCTATTTCGGCGGACGGCGTGCAGAAGATGGTAAAATCCGCTGGTTTGAACCGGCGCAGGCCATCCATAACCTGGTGCGCGCCGTCGCCCCGCCCTATCCCGGCGCCTTTACGCAACTTGCCGGGAAGCCGATGCGCGTGCTGCAAACCATGCTGGAGCCATCCCGTCCTGCACGAGGCACAGTGCCGGCGTTTTATTGCGAACATGGCCGCTGCTATGCCGAATGCGGCGACAGGAAAGTGCTGCGCGTGCTGGCGTTCGAGTGGGATGCCCAGGCATTGAGCGCGGAAGAATTTACGGCCCGGTTCGGCAGCGAACCGATGCCCTTCGAAGATGTTTGAATTGAAAGGAAAATTGTGAAAAAAGTTCTGATCCTGGGCGTGAACGGCTTCATTGGCCATCACCTCTCCCAGCGCATTCTCGACACCACCGACTGGGAAGTGTACGGCATGGACATGTACAGCGAGCGCGTGGCCGACCTGATGGCCAACCCGCGCTTCAATTTCTTCGAGGGCGACATCACCATCAACAAGGAATGGATCGAGTATCACGTCAAGAAATGCGATGTGATCCTGCCCCTGGTGGCCATTGCCACGCCGGCGACCTACGTCAAGGAACCGCTCAAGGTCTTCGAACTGGACTTCGAGGCCAATCTGCCGATCGTGCGCCAGTGCGTGCAGTACGGCAAGCACCTGATTTTCCCCTCCACTTCCGAAGTCTACGGCATGTGCCGCGACGACGAATTCGACCCGGAAAACTCCGAGCTGATCCTGGGGCCCATCAACAAGCCGCGCTGGATCTACTCCTGCTCCAAGCAGCTGATGGACCGGGTGATCTTCGCCTACGCCATGAAGACCGAATTCAACTTCACCCTGTTCCGCCCCTTCAACTGGATCGGCGCCGGCCTGGACAACATCAACACCGCCAAGGAAGGCAGCTCGCGCGTGATCACCCAGTTCCTCGGGCACATCGTGCGCGGCGAGGACATCAAGCTGGTGGACGGCGGCACGGCCAAGCGCTCCTACACTTACGCCTCGGATGGCATCGACGCGCTGATGAAAATCATCGAGAACAAGGATGGCGTGGCGAGCGGCAAGATTTACAACATCGGCAACCCGTCCAACAACTATTCCGTGAAGGAGCTGGCGCAGATGATGCTGGATCT
>PQAG01000221.1 GCA_003104895.1 Nitrosomonadales bacterium | reverse complement strand
CCCATGCGGATGTAGTCTTCCGCCATTTCCTGGGTGGTTTCGCGCGACGCGTCGTCATCCGGACGCACCCAGATCACGCCCTCGCGCAGGTTGGCGCGCGACAGGGCCACGTCGGCAAAGCCGAAGGCTTCGGTCTTGGCGCGGCGCGAACAGGCCGCCACCATCACGTGGGTCACGCCGTCGTTGTCGATATCGTTGCGTATCATCGCAACCCCTTCCGCGTTACACAGGAAAGGATGTTCCTTCACGACCTGGGCCTTGCCCTCTTTCTGGGCAACCTTGGCCAGACCGGCGGTATCCAGGCGCTCACCCAGTCCGCAGCCCTGGCAAATGTAGGCCCCTACTTTCATATCCGCCATTGTTTAACCCTCCGCTCTGGCAACACGGTTGATGACTTGAATTGCGCGCAGGGCGCTCGCTGTCGCGCTCTGCACGGCGCGGTTCACGTCCAGCGGATTGGCCGCGCAGCCAGCGCCGAAGATGGCGCCGTTGGCCTGATCCTGCTCGATGAAGCCGCTCGAATCGGATACGATTTCCGCCGGGATGCTGGCGCCCTTGACGGACGGCTCCATGCCGACGGCCAGCACCACCAGATCATGGGTGTTGGCGTAACGGTGATAGCCTTCGGTGTTCACGCCGTGCAGCACCGGATTGCCTTGCTTGTCCTGCACGATCTTTGCAACCTTGGACTTGATGAAGGACACGTTCGGATCGGCCTGGACCTTCTGGTAGAAATCCTCGAAGCGGTCGATGGCGCGGATGTCGATGTAGTAAATGGTGGACTTGCCTTCGTCGCCCCAGGCTTCGCGCACGTAGTTGGTCTGCTTGAGCGAGGCCATGCAGCAGATGCGCGAGCAGTGGCGCAGGTGGTTTTCGTCGCGCGAACCGGCGCACTGGATGAAGGCGATGTTCTTGGCTTCCTTGCCGTCCTTGCGCAGTATCTTGCCGCCGGTCGGGCCGTGGGGGTCGGACAGGCGTTCGAACTCCACGCTGGTGATCACGTTGTCGAAGCGGTCGTAGCCGTAGGGCTGAATCTTGTTGGCGTCATAGGGCTTCCAGCCTGTCGCCCATACCACGGCGCCAGCCTTGATCGACACGGTTTCTTCCTGCATGGCCAGATCCACGGCATCGTATTTGCACGCCGCCTTGATCTTGTCGGCTTCGGGCGTGCCGATCACGGATGGATCGATGACGTAATGCTGGGGATAAGACATCCGGCTTGGAAGAAACGCCGCCTTGACCTTGCCCAGATTGTAGTTGAATGCGTCGTCCACCATGGTTTCCGCGGCATCGCCGCAGGCGCCGCAGGCAGTGCAGTTTTCATTCACGTAGCGCGGAGCGATCTTGACGCTGGCGGTGTAATCGCCGGGGGAACCGGTAATGCCGGTCACTTCCGCCATGGTCAGAACACGGATGCGCTTGTTCTGCTTGACGCGGCGCTGGTTGATTTCCAGACCGCAGGTCGGATGACACAGCTTGGGAAAATAGCGGTAGAGCTGGGACACGCGCCCGCCCAAAGCCGGATTCTTTTCGATCAGCACCACTTCCTTGCCGCATTCGGCCGCTTCGAGCGCCGCTGTCATGCCGCTGATGCCACCGCCTACGACCAGAATGGTCTGGTTGGTTGCAACGACTTCCGTCATCTGGTCTTCCTCCGTCACGGATACTGACTCACACCAGCCCTGCTGGCCGGTGCATTTTCACTTTACACAAACCCGGCAATTTTACCCGCAATCGCCACCTCAATCCATTAAACCCGGCAGCTGATTTGATTGAATCTTCTTATAGCAGAATAGAGGGGGTAAATTGGCCTAAAGCAGTCAGGATTGCCCTGGATCGTGCGCGACGGGGACTTTACTGCGCGACAGGTGCAGGTTCTTCCGGAGCCACGTCGTAGATGTCGAATTGCATCGTTCCCAGATCGCCCAGCACGTAGGTTGCCGGCGCGCCCACTCCGCCCACCGTGCCTGGATTGACATACCAGCTATGGCCGCCCATGATGGTCGGCACGGTCTGGATGGAGGCCTTGTGGTCGTGGCCGCAGCACACCAGATCCCAGTCGCCGGTTGTGGCCAGTGCACGGGCATAGTGCGGATAGTGAACGATGAAGATATTGCGCCCGCACAGATTGATGCCCGCATCCTGGCCGTAGAAACGGATCAGACTGCCCGGCTCGGCGGCCAGCTTGGACATGGTAAAAAGATCGCCGGTGTTATTGCCATAGATCACATGCACCGGCAGACCGAATTTAAACAGCGACTTCAGGGTGTGCGGAGCCACCACATCGCCGCAGTGGATCACCGCCTCGGCGCCCTGAGCCTTGGCGGCCTCCACCGCGGCCGCCATCAGCTGGCGGTTGTCGTGGCTGTCGGAAATAATGCAGATTTTCATATTTGATTCGTGAGGCGTTAGGGGTGTGAGGCGTGAGGGCAAAACCCACTGGAACGCCCCACGGAATTTAAAACATCGGTTTTTCGGCGGCATTCTGGTAACGAGCGACGCCATCCAGGATTTCCTGCTTCGCTTCTTCCGCCCCTACCCAGCCCTGCACCTTGACCCATTTGCCAGGTTCCAGATCCTTGTAATGCTCGAAGAAGTGTGTGATCTGCGATGTAGTCCACTCCGGCAGATCGCGCGGGGACTCGACATTGCGATAGATATTGCACAACTTGTCGACCGGCACCGCCAGCAGCTTGGCATCAACGCCCGCCTCGTCTTCCATCTTGAGCATGCCCACCGGACGGCAGCGCACCACCACGCCGGTAATCAGCGGCACCGGGGTAATCACCAGCACGTCGACAGGATCGCCATCGTCGGACAGGGTGTGGGGAATATAGCCATAGTTGCAGGGGTAATGCATGGCAGTGGACATAAAACGGTCGACAAACATGGCCCCGGTTTCCTTGTCCACTTCATACTTGATGGGGTCGCCATGCATGGGGATTTCGATGATGACATTGAAATCGTTGGGCAGATCCTTGCCGGACTTGACGCGGTCAAGATTCATGACATCGCTCCAAAAAGATGGGGATTATAGCCGATGTGGCATTTGCGTTGTGACTCATGCCCTCTCGCGGCCGTATTTTTCCAACACCATGTTATCCATGCCGTCCATGACTTTGCTGCTGGCGTCTTCCATGGCCTTGAATGTGTCAAAAATGCGGTTCTGCGCTTCGATGTCATGTTCCCAGCCCTGCTCGACCAGCGCGATTGCCCGGTGGGCGGCATCGTGGACTTCGGCATGCACCGGCTCAAGCTTGCCGTAGCCTGGCGTGGCGCCAAACTGTTCCCTGCCCTTGCCGTCATACCACTTGCCGAGACGGCAGTTGTGGTGATCCACGTTCACCGCAGTCACCACTTCGGACTGGGCTTCATCCGCAATCACGCGGTAGGTGCGTTGCTTGTAGACCACATGATCAATCTTGACCAGAGAGGCAAAGCTGACGTCCTGCGCATAGGTGACGTTGCGTTCCGTGGCAAGCGCGGATTCGGCAAACCTGGAGAACTTCTGTTCGACTTCGCGGATAATTCCGCGCGAGCTATCCGCCACACTTTTCATGGCGCTGGCCTCGTCCAGCATGATTGAGGCTTCCCGGGTCAGCGCCTGCATCACCACACCAATCTCGGAAGAAGCATGCTTGGTGTTCTCTGCCAGCTTCCTCACCTCGTCTGCCACCACCGCAAAGCCGCGCCCGGCCTCACCGGCGCGCGCCGCTTCAATGGCTGCGTTGAGCGCCAGCAGATTGGTCTGGTCCGCGATGCTGGTAATCAGTTCTACGGCACGCGACACCGCCTCTCCTCGCGAATTGAGCTGGGCAATGGTGGTATTGGTATGGTCGATCATGGACGAAATCTGGGTCATGGCGCTGACCAGCGTTTGCACCGAAGACTGGCTTTCCGCCACATCACGGGCAGTCTGGCGCGCGATTTCAGTGACCTCCTGCATGCGGTCGCAGACGGTTTTGAGATCACCCTGATTGGTCACCAGATTGTTGAGCAGATTGCGGTTATTCAGATCAGACAGGCGGGAAGTCATCACATTGCGCATGGCATGATATGCACTCTCTTTCATTGCACCGAGGGAAACGTTTATATTTTCCAGCGTGGCGTGAAAACTCCCGTGCAGCCCGACCGGCATGGCCTTGCGGTAATAGCGCTCATCACTGGCTGCCTTGAAGGATGAATCGACCTCGCGAAAAAAAGTCTCCATCTGATCGAGCATATCGTTGATGTTCCAGCACAGATCCCCCAAGCGGTCATTACTGACGATGTTGGTGAAGCGCCGGTCAAAGAAGCCGCGCCCGACATCATTGCTGATGTCGCGCAATTGCTCCAGGGTTGCCAGCATGACACTGGACTGACGCAATTGCAGCGCACTCAGCAACAGCCCCAAAACCAGCGCAACAACGGATAGCCAGGGCTTCTGCAGCCAGGCGCCCAGCGCTGCCAGCAAGAGCAGACCGGCAAAAATGAAGGGCGGCAGTTTAAGCTTAGAGGGTAAGGATAAATTCGTCATAGCCGACCCCTTTTTCTGCAAGAATTTTATTCAACAGGGCTCCTGAGGCCGCCATGGCATCGCGCGCGCCCGCCCTGGCTTCTTCGGCCAGCATGGCGCGGTACAGGTCGGCCACTAGCGGGACGACGTCGGGTTTGGGTTTGCGCCGTACCGATAGATAGCCGATCACGTTTCCAGCATGGTCATAGGAAGGCGTGACATTGGCGAACACCCAGTAAAACCCGCCATCCTTGGACATGTTCTTGACATAGGCAAACACTTCCTGCTTCTGTGCCAGCTTGTCCCACAGCAGCTTGAACACGGCGCGCGGCATGTCCGGGTGGCGAATGATGTTGTGCTGCGAACCCAGCAGTTCCTGCTCGGTGTAGCCTGAAAATTCGATGAAAATGCGGTTGCCATAGGTGATGCGGCCCTTGAGGTCGGTTTTCGAGACGATGAAGTCGTCTTCGCGCATCACCCTTTCCCTGTTGGACGGCGTGATATCTCTTTTCATTTATTTTTCCCTCCACTTTTTTCCCCGATTTAACCATAGAGGAAATCACCCGGAATAATAAGTGAATTGAGCCGAGGCAGCCATTGCATTCTGCGACCCCATTTTGCGCATCAGGAAACCAAAAAAAAGGGCGGGTATCCCCCGCCCTTTCATTCCTGCAATGAAACAGTGATCAGATCAGAGGCACAATCATCAGCGCCACGATGTTGATGATCTTGATCAGCGGGTTGACGGCGGGGCCGGCGGTATCCTTGTAAGGATCGCCCACGGTATCGCCGGTCACAGCGGCCTTGTGGGTATCGGAACCCTTGCCGCCGTAGTTGCCTTCCTCGATGTATTTCTTGGCGTTATCCCAGGCGCCACCGCCGGTGGTCATTGAAATCGCCACGAACAGGCCGGTCACGATGGTGCCGATCAGCACGCCACCCAGAGCCACCGGACCAAGGATCAGGCCCACCAGGAGGGGCACTGCGACAGGCAGCAAGGAAGGAATGATCATTTCCTTGATCGCGGCCTTGGTCAGCATGTCCACGCAGGTGCCGTACTCCGGCTTGGCCTTGCCTTCCATGATGCCAGGAATTTCCTTGAACTGGCGGCGCACCTCGACCACCACGGAACCCGCGGCGCGGCCGACCGCTTCCATGCCCATGGCGCCGAACAGGTAGGGCACCATGCCGCCGATGAACAGGCCGATGATCACCATGTGGTTGGACAGGTCGAAAGTCAGCACGCGGCCGCCCGTGGAAAGCGCATGGGTGTAGTCGGCGAACAGCACCAGTGCGGCCAGGCCGGCGGAGCCGATGGCGTAGCCCTTGGTCACGGCCTTGGTGGTGTTGCCCACGGCATCCAGAGGATCGGTGATGTTGCGGATCTCGTTCGGCAGGCCCGCCATTTCGGCGATACCGCCGGCGTTGTCGGTGATCGGGCCGTAAGCGTCCAGCGCCACGATGATGCCGGCCATGGACAGCATCGAGGTCGCCGCGATGGCGATACCGTAGAGCCCGCCCAGCGCATAGGCGCCACCAATGGCGGCACATACGGCAAGCACCGGAGCAGCCGTGGATTTCATGGAAACACCCAGACCGGCAATCACGTTGGTGCCGTGACCGGTGGTGGAGGCCTGCGCGATATGGCGCACCGGGCTGAACTCGGTCGCGGTGTAGTATTCGGTAATCCACACCAGCGCCGCAGTCAGTGCCAGGCCGATCAGGGAGGCCAGATAGAGATTCATGGACGTCACCATCTTGTCGCCGATCATCACGCCCTCACCCAGAACCCAGGTGGTCACGGGATAGAAAGCGATCACGGCCAGCACGCCGGAGACGATCAGCCCCTTGTACAGCGCGTTCATGATCTTGGCGCCCGGCTGCGTCTTGACGAAGAAAGTGCCGATAATGGAAGCAACGATCGAAACGCCACCCAGCACCAGCGGATAGATCACCGCCTCGGGGGAGCCGGTGATCATCAGGCCGCCCAGCACCATGGTCGCGATGATGGTCACGGCATAGGTTTCGAACAGGTCGGCCGCCATGCCGGCGCAGTCGCCCACGTTGTCGCCCACGTTGTCGGCAATCACCGCAGGATTGCGCGGATCATCCTCGGGGATGCCAGCTTCGACCTTACCCACCAGGTCAGCGCCCACGTCGGCGCCCTTGGTGAAGATGCCGCCGCCAAGACGGGCAAAGATGGAAATCAGCGAGCTGCCGAAGGCCAGGCCAACCAGCGAATGGGTTGCATCGGTGGCGCTGGCGCCCATGCTGAGGGTCAGGAAAGCGTAGTAACCCGCCACGCCCAGGAGACCCAGGCCCACCACCAGCAAACCGGTGATTGCGCCGCCCTTGAAGGCGACATTCAGCGCCGCGTTGATACCGTCCTTGGCCGCTTCCGCAGTACGCACGTTGGAGCGCACCGAGACGTTCATGCCGATAAAGCCGGTCAGGCCCGAAAGCAACGCACCGAGGGCAAAACCGACCGCAGTCTGCCAGCCCAGCGCTGCAAAAATGGCCACCAGCAAAATCACACCGACGATACTGATCGTGGTGTACTGCCGGTTAAGATACGCCGACGCGCCTTCCTGCACCGCCGCTGCAATTTCCCGCATGCGGTCGTTGCCGGTTGGCAGCCCCAGAATCCACTTGATTGATACTGCGCCGTACAGAATTGCGATGACGGCACAGACTAACGCGAACATTAAGCCTGCTGACATTTTGACACCCTTCCCTTCTTGTGTGGTTACTTTAGGCCATTTGGGCTGGCCTTACACCCCCGTTGAAACACCACGGCCTGTTCCGCCGCGGCAAACCATGCTCTTATTATTGGGCAAGCGATGCGTTCAATATTCTTGCAAAGATTTATTTCAGTTTTTTATCGCGATTCCGTTTTCGAAGCGGGTGCCTGGTGCAAAACCAAACACCTGCTCCAGGCCCATCTCGCGAATCAACTGGTCCACAACTGCCTGACCGTGCTCTCTCTGCACCTCGGAAAGGACAAGCCTGGCTGAATTGGCATTGTAGCCACCGCCAAAGCTAACCTGAATTGCGAGGAACTGACGGGCCCGGTCAAGCGTCATGGCCGGCAGTTACAGCTTGAACTCCGGCAGCTTCTTGGCCACGGCGGTATTTTTCAGCGTCACATACTCTGGCAGGCCATCCTTGTAGGGCGGGTAATCCTCCCCCTGGATCAGCGGCGTAAGGTAACGCTTGCACTTCTCGGTGATGCCGAAGCCATCCTTGGTGATGAAATCCTTGGGCATGAATTTTTCGACGTTCGCCACATCCTTGAGATCGGCGACGCCAATCTTGTATTTGTATGGTGAGTCGGAAAGCCGATTTACCGTCGGCATCACCGAGTTGCGCCCCTTGACTGCCAGCTCCACTGCCGCCTTGCCAAGCTGATAGGCCTGTTTCACGTCGGTCTTGGAAGCAATGTGGCGCGCTGCACGCTGCAGGTAGTCTGCTACTGCCCAGTGGAACTTGTAACCCAGCGCGTCCTTGATCATGTTGGCCACCACCGGTGCGGCTCCGCCCAGCTGGGCATGGCCGAACGCGTCGCGCGTTCCCTGCTCGGCAAGGAACTTGCCATCCGGATAATGGCAGCCTTCGGAAACCACGATGGTGCAGAAGCCATATTTCTTGACGTTCTCGTCCACCTTGGCGAGGAATTTCTGCTGGTCGAATTCCACTTCTGGAAACAGGATCACGACCGGAATGCCCTGGTCGGCAACCAGGCCGCCGGCTGCGGCAATCCAGCCGGCATGGCGCCCCATCACTTCAACCACGAAAATCTTGGTGGAAGTCTTGGCCATGGATTTCACGTCATACGATGCTTCCAGGGTGGACACGGCGATGTATTTGGCGACCGACCCGAAACCCGGGCAGCAGTCGGTGATCGGCAGGTCATTGTCCACCGTCTTGGGCACATGGATCGCCTGGATCGGATAGCCCATGGCTTCGGACAATTGCGAAACCTTGAAACAGGTGTCGGCGGAATCGCCGCCGCCGTTGTAGAAAAAATAGCCGATGTTGTGCGCCTTGAACACTTCGATCAGGCGCTCGTATTCGCGCTTGTTGGCTTCCAGGCTCTTGAGCTTGAAGCGGCAGGAACCGAAGGCGCCGGATGGTGTGTAACGCAGGGCGGCAATCGCCTCGGCGGACTCCTTGCTGGTATCAATCAGATCTTCAGTCAACGCGCCGATAATGCCGTTGCGGCCGGCGTACACCTTGCCAATCACATCCTTGTGTTTGCGGGCGGTTTCGATCACGCCGCAGGCGGAAGCATTGATGACGGCTGTCACACCGCCTGATTGGGCATAAAACGCGTTCTTTATTGCCATCTTATTTCTCCACTTTCTTCATTCTAGGCGGCCCTGACACTGCGCTGGTCCGCCTCCATTTTCAGCAGCAGCGACACGCATTCGGCCAGGTCATCATACTCGCGGCGGCCCGTGCCGTACTGCTCTCTTTTGGAATAGAAAAACTGGCTGCGATAAAGGCCGTCCCCAACCTTGAAAATCACGAAATGGGCGATGCCATCCGTCCAGTACAGGGTCGGGCAGGAGGTCATTTCGCGGTCGGCGGGATCAAGGCGGATATCGGAGTCCGCGACCTGCACCTCGACCACACCGGCACCGAAGCGCTCCTTGACCGCGGTTTCCACCACCCACAACTGGGCACTGGTGATATCCGGGATGCTGGCTCTACTTTTCATCGCAGCCGGATTCTTATTTCAGCGCGGCAAAAACGGCATCGCGGATCTGATCCACTTTGCCGACGCCGGCGATCTTCACGCACTTGGGCGCGCCAGCCGTGCCGGAKGCGGCCCAGTCGGAGTAGTACTTGACCAGCGGCTCGGTCTGGGCGTGGTAGATGTCCAGGCGCTTCTTGACGGTTTCTTCCTTGTCGTCGTCGCGCTGGATCAGRTCYTCRCCGGTTTCGTCATCCTTGCCGGCCACCTTGGGCGGGTTGAACACCACGTGGTAGGTGCGGCCGGAGGCCACGTGCACGCGGCGGCCGGACATGCGCTTGACGATTTCCTCGTCGGCCACGTCGATTTCCACCACGTAGTCAATCGGCACGCCGGCGGCCTTCATTGCCTCGGCCTGGGGAATGGTGCGCGGGAAACCGTCGAACAGGTAACCGTTCTTGCAATCATCCTGGGTCAGGCGCTCTTTCACCATGCCGATGATGATGTCGTCGGACACCAGGCCGCCCGCGTCCATGATCTTCTTGGCCGCCACGCCGAGCTCGGTGCCAGCCTTGACGTGGGCGCGCAGCATGTCGCCGGTGGAAATCTGCGGAATACCGAATTTCTCCTTGATGTAGTTGGCCTGTGTACCTTTGCCGGCGCCTGGACCACCGAGAAGAATCATACGCATTGCTAGCTCCTTAAGATTATTTAATGCTCGAACAATTGTGGACAAAATTATCTTGTTTTATCAACTCGCGACAAGGTTATTGCAATTAGCGGATGCTGCACATTTAATTTTTTTTATAAAGAGATAAGCCATTTCTCTTTAATTTGATCCCGTCCCGAACAGGCCGCGCACGCGCTCCAGGTCTTCCGCCGTGTCCACGCCCGCCGCTGGCGGCATGGCGGTGACGGCAACACTGATCCGGTAGCCGTGCCACATGGCGCGCAGTTGCTCCAGCGCCTCGAACTGTTCAATCGCCGCTGGCGCCAGGCTGCCATAGGTCCTGAGAAATCCGGCGCGGTAAGCGTAGATGCCGATATGCCGGTACACCGGCAGCTCCACGGGGAATTCGCCTGCAGCAAACGCATCCCTTGCATAGGGAATCGGCGCACGGCTGAAATACAGGGCATGGCTTTCCCGGTCCAGCACCACCTTCACCACATTCGGGTTAAGCATCTCGGCATGGTTGTGTATGCGGTGACAGGCCGTGGAAATCGCGGCCAGAGGGTGATCGTGCAGATGCAGCGCCACGGCGCCGATCAGGCCGGGCTCGATCAGCGGCTCATCGCCCTGCACATTAACCACCAGAGTGTGATCATCCCAGCCGCGCTGCGCCGCCACCTCGGCAATGCGATCCGTGCCGGAAGCATGATCCGGCGAAGTCATGCACACATTGAAGCCATGGGCACGCACTGCGGCGGCAACGCCTTCATGGTCGGTAGCGACCCACACCTCTTCCGCCCCGCTTTGCAGAGCCCGCTCCGCCACTCTCACCACCATGGGCTTGCCGGCGATATCCGCCAGCGGCTTGCCAGGCAGGCGCGTGGAAGCATAGCGCGCGGGGATGACGGCTTTGAAGTTCATGGGTAATGGGTAATGGGTTTCCCCATCCCTCATCACCCATTACTCATCACACTTCCTCATCCGCCGGCAGCTTGCGCGCCTCTTCCTCCAGCATCACCGGAATATCATCCTTGACCGGGTAAGCCAGGCGGCAGGGTTTGCAGATCAGTTCCAGTGCGGCCTTCTTGTAAACCAGTGGGCCCTTGCACAAGGGGCACACCAGAATCTCAAGCAATTTTGCGTCCATTACGTTTCCTCAATAATTCCAGAATTTTTGCTCCGAATAGCGGATCCATTTCCGCTTCAACCGGCAAGTACCAGTAGCGCTCGTCGGCAAAAGCCGCACACTTCACGGCATCCTTCTCGGTCATCAACAGCGCTTCTGCATCGGGCCAGTCCATATCGCCGGGCCGGTAAGCGTGATGATCCGGGAATGCATGCGCGGCAAAATCCAGCCCCAAAGCGCGAAGCTGGTCAAAAAACCGCTGCGGATGGCCAATCCCGGCCAGGGCATGCAGCCTGAGGCCTTTCAGCCCCGCCGGCGGCCTCTTCTCGCCCGTGCGCAGGTTGACCAGTTGCGAGCCATCCAAGCGCATGTGAAATTGAACTGCCAGCCCGTCAAGATGCCTGCCACCATTCACCACCACCGCGTCCACCTGGCGCAAGCGCCAGAGGCCTTCGCGCAGGGGGCCGGCCGGCAGCAGCCTGCCATTGCCAAAACGCCGCTGCCCGTCCACCACCGCAATTTCCAGATCACGCTGCAGGCGGTAATGCTGCAAACCGTCATCGCTGAGAATCACATCACAGTCCGGGTTTGCCGCCAGCAAGGCGCGCCCCGCTGCCGCGCGATCTCGCCCAATCCACACCGGGCAGGCGGATTTTCGCGCCAGCAGGGCGGGCTCGTCCCCGCTCGATGCCGGGTCGTCGCCCGGACCAACTGGCCGCTCTTCATCGGCGCTGCTGCCATAGCCGCGGCTCACGATGCCCGGCCGATAGCCCTGTTGCCGCAGAAACTGCGCCAGCCACAGCACCAGCGGCGTCTTGCCGCTGCCGCCGAGCGTGATATTGCCCACCACGATCACTGGCACCGGCAGCCGCCCGGAGGCCAGCCACCCATATCTGAACGCCGCACGGCGCAGGGCAGAAAGCAGCCAGAACAGGGCGCTGAGCGGCAGCAGCACAAACTGCCACAAACTCTGGCGGTACCACTGTTTTTCCAGCCACAAACCCGATGCCGCGGTCACTTGCCGTTCTTCGCCTGAGTGGCGAAACTGATGCGGCTGTACCCCGCCAGGCGCGAGGCTTCCATGATATTGATCACGGACTGATGAGTGGCCTCGGCATCGGCATTGATCACGATCACCGGATCGGGGCGATCCCCCGCCGCACGGCGCAGCGCTTCGCTCAGGGCATCCACTCCGGGATTGGCCAAGGGGGCACGGTTGATGACGTAATGACCGGAAGCATCGACTGCAACGGTGATTTCATTCGGCTTCTCCGCCTGCTTCTCGGCATCGGCGGTTGGCAGGTTGATCTGCAATTCGGCAATCTGGGAGAAAGTGGTGGTCACCATGAGGAAGATCAGGATCACCAGCAGCACGTCGATCATCGGAATCAGGTTGATTTCCGGTTCTTCCTTCAGCCTGCCACGTTGGAAATTCATGCGGCGCGCCCTATTTCCGTTCGCCGTGAACCATGTCCACCAGCTTGATCGACTCCTGTTCCATCTCCATCACCAGGGTATCCACCTTGGCGCGGAAATAGCGGTAAAAAATCATGCTGGGAATCGCCACAATCAGGCCCATGGCTGTGTTATACAGCGCCACCGAAATGCCGTGGGCCAGTTGTGCCGGGCTGCCGCCGGTCGGGGTGAGCGCACCGAAGATTTCCACCATGCCGATGACAGTACCGAGCAGGCCCAGAAGCGGGCTGATTGAGGCAATCGTGCCCAGGGTGGTGAGAAAACGCTCCAGCTCGTGCGTGACCGCGCGCCCCGAATCCTCTATGGCTTCCTGCATCATTTCGCGCGAGCTGCTGACATTGCGCAAACCTGCTGCGAATATGCGGCCGAGAGGGGAATGACGCTCCAGGTTGGCAACCATCTCATCGTTGACGCCATCCTGCTGCAGCCATTCGCGCACCTTAGGCAACAGGCTTCTGGGCGCCACCAGGCCGCCATACAGTGACCATGAGCGCTCACCGATAATCGCCAGCGAAATCACCGACGCAATAATCAGCGGCCAGATCGGCCAGCCAGCAGCTTGAATGATGGATAACACTCCCGCCCTCCCGTAATTTTCAAGCGTGTTACTTTAGCCTGCTGCCCCATTTTCAGCAAGGGCAGCGCCTTGCAGCGCCCTGCAAAAACAAAAAAACCTGCCCGGTACTGCGGCAGGTAAAAGGGGGAGGGTTTAAACTTGGCTAATTTTTCCTGATGTAAAAAGCAAGCACTCCAGGGTCGATTTCAAGTGTTTCCAGAAGCGTGAGGGCACTGCTTTTAATCCATGCATCGATGTCGTCGCGCGTGGCAGGGCAATTGCTGACCAGCTTCAGGATTTCACCGCTGTGCATGCTCTGAAGAATTTTCCTCGCTTCGACAATCGGGCCGGGGCAGGCCGTGCCTCTCATGTCCAGTGCGACATTGAACACAGAGGGAGGGCGTCTGCCCTTGCGGATGAAATATTCGTCTGCGCCGCTGGCATTCTTTCCGGTACGGATCACCTCGTTGTCGGTCAGCTTGATCCAGGAAAACAGATCGTCTTTGGTGCCGGGGCAGTCTGAAACCAGGCACAGCACTTCTCCCGGCTTGAGGCCGTCCAGCACTTTTTTCGCCCCAAGCAGGGGATGCGGGCAACTCAGGCCGGTCAAATCCAGAATCCCGTTGGCTCCGATCAAAAGCGGTTGATTCACTGCAAGACGCTCCTATGCAAATAAATAAACTTTGCTAATGTTGCCATAATATTATTTGATTGGCAATGGTTATGTGAGAAATCAGGCCGCGCCATCAAGGCGATCAAGCCTTAGGGAACCCCTTAACATCATGACCAATCGGGTTTTTGTGCGGTTGTCCACAGAAATTGTGGATAACTTTGTGCATGGTTTGTCAAAAAGCACCCTAACTCTCTTGCACACAACATATTTCCTGTTCCGCCCAAAATTTGGACATTCGTTTTTTCCATTAACTATCATCAGCTTAAGCAACATCTAATAAACCATTGACAATCATATGGCCAATATGGAATTTCTTTTACCGCTGTGGATTAGTTTAGAATTCGTCCATGTCTTCTCCATTCTCCATGACACAACCCGTCCTCACCGTCAGCGAGCTCAATCGCCACGCCAAAGCCGTTCTGGAGCAGACCTTCCCGCTGCTCTGGGTGGCGGGAGAGATATCCAATTTCACCCGCGCCGCTTCCGGCCACTGGTATTTCACGCTCAAGGATGGACAAGCGCAGGTGCGTTGCGCCATGTTCCGGCACAAGAGCCAATATATTGACTTCAAGCCGGACAACGGCGTGCAGGTGGAAGTCCGCGCCCTGGTTACGCTGTACGAAGCACGCGGGGAATTCCAGCTCAGCGTCGAAGCCATGCGCCGGGCCGGACTGGGCGCCCTGTTCGAGGCATTCGAGAAACTGAAAGCCAGATTGAGCCTGGAGGGCCTGTTCGACCCGGCACGCAAGCAAGCCCTGCCCGCCTTCCCTCAGCGCATCGGCATCATCACCTCCCCTGCTGCGGCGGCGCTGCGCGATGTGCTCACCACCCTGCGGCGGCGCATGCCGAATATCCCCGCGCTGATCTACCCGGTTCCCGTGCAGGGGGAAGGCGCGGCACAGAAAATTGCCGCAGCCATTCAACTTGCCGGGCAACGCAGGGAATGCGACGTGCTGATCCTGTGCCGCGGCGGCGGCAGCATTGAGGATTTATGGGCGTTCAACGAGGAAGCCGTGGCGCGCGCCATCGCTGCATGCGAAATTCCCGTCATCTGCGGAGTGGGGCATGAAACCGACTTCACCATCGCCGACTTCGCCGCCGACCGGCGCGCCCCCACGCCGACCGCCGCAGCGGAACTGGCCACGCCGCACCGTGCCGACCTGCTGCAGCGCCTCGCCGTGCTGGAGGCGGGGCTGACGCGCCAGACCATGCGCGGGCTGGAGCAGCGCATGCAGCAGGTCGATTACCTGGCGCGCCGCCTGCTCCACCCTGGCACACGTATCCGCAACCAGCAACAGCACCTGGGGCATCTGGCACAGCGCCTGAAACAGTCCGCCCCGCGCCTGCTGGAACAGCAGGAATGGCGCGTGCAGCGCCTCGCCGCCCGGCTCGCGGCCGCGGCGCCTGCGACTCAGGCGCTAGAATCCCGGCTGCAGCAGCTCCGGCAGCACCTTGACCGCGCCATGGAATCCAGGCTGCAAGGCCACCAGACCAGCCTGCAACGCCTGGCCGCCAATCTGCAGCACCTCAACCCCGCAGCGGTGCTGGAGCGCGGGTTCAGCATGGTGCGCACGGCCAGCGGCAGAATCGTGCGCAGCAGCAAGGAAATATCCCTGCATGAGGAAGTATCCATGACCTTCGCCCATGGCAGCGCCACGGCCCGGGTAACGCGCAAGGAGGAAGCCTAGTGAACCTGAAATTCTGGCAAAAGAAGGCAAAAGAGGGCGATGATGCAGATAAGCCGCAGGAAGAGGCGGCTGACCAGACCGTGGCAATGGAAGCCCGCGGTCCGGACGCACCAGCCAGACCGGGGCTGCTCTCCGGCATGAAATCGGGGTTTGCAGGTCTTGCCCGGCGCTTCAGGAAACCTCCCGCGCCGGAGCCGGTGAATGGAGAGGAAAATCAGGCTGAAGTAATACCCACTCTCCGCTCCATCCGCACAAAAAAACGCCTGATCGTTGGCGCAGCCATCGGTCTGCTGGTTTTATTGCTGGCAGGGGCGGGTTTTGCGGCCTGGAAAATTTTCCTCTCTCCCCCGGAACATGATGCCGCCCCGCCGGCCACGGCCGGCGCATCCCCCAGCAGCCCGCCGCTTGAGCATGCCGCAGCAAAGCAGGCTGAAACCCCTCAGGACGAAATTGCAGCGCTCAGAAAAAAGAACGAGGAACTGCAGGCACAAATCGAGGCGCTGAAAAAGGAGCCGCCTCAGGATCAGCCATCAATTTCCACAAGCGTGCCCGCCAATGAAAATGCAGCCACTTCTGCCAGCACGGGTGAAATGACGATCAGCAACAAGGACCCCAAAGCCGCCGCCCAGGCACTTAAGGAAGCCATAGAGGCAATGAATGCAGGCTCTGGCGCCCCCGCCAGAAAGCCCGCAAAATAAAGCGCCCCAGGCAAAAACCGGGGCGCTTGGGCAAACCCTGAGAGACTTACTGCTCCTGGCGAGTCCGGACCTGATCGCGGGTCTGCTGGCGGGTCTGGGTGGCGTCGCCCTCCTGCTGGCTGCGGATACGGTTCTGTTCCCTGATCCTGTCCTGCTCCTGCCGGGCGCTGGAAGGCGCCTGGGCACCCTGGGAGGACATGTCCTGGCCGCCCATCATGCCCGAGCCGCCGCCCATGCCTCCCCCCATTCCACCGCCGCCCCCGCGAGCAAAAGCTACCGTGCTGGAACCCAGCGCTGCTGCAAGAACCATGGCCATCAGTGAAGATTTACGCATAATAACTCCTTAAAATCGAAACATAGTAATCAGGATTAACGGCCTCTGCCGCCTCCACCACCACCGCCACCCCGTCCGCCCATGCCCGGGCCGGCGCCGGCACCATTCATGGACGAACCGCCGGTAGCGGCCGGATTCTGTTGAATCTGCCGGGCTTCGTAGCCACGGCCAAAGCGGCTGCCTTCCATCCCGCCATCCCGCCCCATCCCGCGGCCTTGGGCATTCTCCGCTTCAATACGTTGCCGCCCATTGACACTCAGGTCGTTCATCAGCGCGCGCTCTTCCTGGTTCATGGAACGCATGCGTGCCTGCACCCGGCTGCGGAAAGCATCCTGATCAACCTCTCCTTTCCTGCCTGCCTGCTGCTGGGCCAGCTGCCTTTCCTGCCACGCCTGCTCGAGGCTTTCCTGCGCCAGCACACTGCCGGCATCCAGAAGGCCCAGACTGATCGCGCTGATACGCAAGAATTGTTTGCTTGTCATTTGTGCAATCATCATTGGCGGTTTCATTGAACCCCCCATAATTTAACTCAGCCCGCTCGTTGCATGGCGCCCATCATGAACACCAGCCGTTTCAAAAACATTTCGCGCCGGCATGGAAATGTAACAGTGTGTTACAGCGCACCCGGGCGCATGGCGCAGCACACCACGATTTTGTATAGTACAGACATGGAAAGCGATAAAGAACACATCCTGGTCGTGGATGACGATCCCGGACTGCGCGAACTGCTGCAACAGTATCTGACGGAACAGGGATATGAGGTTGCCGCCGTCAACGATGGCGCTCAAATGGAACAGCATCTGGCGCAACGGCCGGCAGACCTGGTAATTCTGGACCTGATGCTGCCGGGGGAAGACGGACTGAGCCTGGCGCGCAAGCTCAGGGCGAAGGGCGCCCAGCCCATCATCATGCTGTCGGCGCGCGGCGAGGACATCGACCGCATTATCGGGCTGGAAGTGGGCGCGGACGATTACCTCGCCAAGCCTTTCAATCCGCGCGAGCTGCTGGCACGCATCCGCGCCGTGCTGCGGCGCAAGGAAAGCCCCCAGCCCGAGGTTGAATCACCCCCAAGCTGCGTGCTCAGCTTCGGCCCTTACCGGCTGGACGTCAATTCCCGCCAGCTGGCGCTCAATGGCGAGGAAGTGGCCCTCACTGCCGGGGAATTCAACCTGCTGCGGATTTTTGTCGAGCATCCCAACCGCGTCCTGAGCCGCGACATGCTGATGGACCTGATCAAGGGTTACGAGCGCACGCCCTTCGACCGCAGCATCGATGTCCGGGTGACCAGGCTGCGGCGCAAGATCGAG
>PQAG01000220.1 GCA_003104895.1 Nitrosomonadales bacterium | reverse complement strand
GCGCCTTCGTTCGGCGTGGTGAAGCCGATGCTGAAACGGCCGCCCCGCCGCGCGCATCCTCGGCGCGCGGAACATGTCGTTCGAGTAGCCGTGCGCGACCCAGATGTTGCCGATGGCCAGGTCCTTGATGTAGGTGCTGTTGGAGAAGGTCGCCCAGTAGGGCTTGGCGCGCAGGATCAGCCGCTTGGCCTGCTCCCATTTCGCCGGGTCCTTCTCGTGCACGCCGAACCCCAAGTATTTCATTGCCGCCGCCATCAGTTCACGCTGGCTGTTGAGCACCGTCACCCGGCCCCTGATTTTCTCCAGATATTCCGGCTCGAAAATCAGCGCCCAGGTGTCGGTCGGCAGCGCCAGCTCGCGCATTTTCTCCACGTTGTAGCCGATCAGGGTCACGGTGTAGGCATAAGGCACTGAGTAGCGATTGCCGGGATCAAACCAGGTATCGAGATAATCCGGCTTGATGTTGTGCAGGTGGGGCAGCCGGGACTTGTCGATGGGGCGCAGGGCGCCGCGTTTAATCAAGGATTCGACCGCGTTGCCGGTGGGCACGATGATGTCGTAACCGGCCGCGCCCGCCTCCAGCTTGGCCAGCATTTCCTCGTTGTCGGAGTAGTAGTCCTGCTTCACGCGGCACTGGCAATGTGCCTCGAAACGGGCCACCGTCGCCGGGGAGATGTAGTTGTTCCAGTTGTAGAGATAGAGCGTATCCGTTGCCTGGGCAATGCAAGAAAAAACCGATAAGCCACAGAAAACCCAGAGAACGCGGAGAATCTTCATCCCTTGCCCTTCAGCACATCCGGCGCGAAGCGCGAAGCAAGGAAAATCATGCTCAGGGTGAGCGCCATCAGCAGGGTCGAGACCGCGTTCACTTCCGGTGTCACCGCCACCTTGATCATGGAATAGATCTGCAGCGGCAGGGTCGCCACCCCTACCCCGGCGGTGAAGAAGGTAATGACGAAATCGTCGATGGAGAGGGTTAAGGACATCAGGAAACCGGCGATCACCGCCGGCAGAATGAGGGGAAAGGTGACGAAACGGAAGGTCTCCCACGGCGAGGCGCCGAGGTCGCGCGCCGCCTCGAAGATGCTTTCGTCCATCCCGGCCAGGCGGGCGCGGATGACGATGGCGACAAAGCCGATGGAAAAAGTGATGTGCGCGGCAATGATGGAAACGAAGCCCAGGGTGAGATCCAGCACCTGGCGGAAGAACAGCAGCAGCGACACGCCCAGCAGGATTTCCGGCATCGCCACCGGCGTCACCGCCAGGAAGGGCAGGAAGCGCAGGCGGTAGCGGTGCATGGCGATGCCGGCCATGGTACCCAGCACGGTGGCGATGCTGCTCGACACCACCGCGATCAGCAGGGAATTGCCCGCCGCCTGCAGCATGTCCGGATCGTGGATGAGCCTGGCATACCATTTGCCGGTGAAGCCCACCCACTCCGCGTTGAGGGCCGAATCATTGAAGGAGAACAGCACCACCACCGCCAGCGGAATGTAGAGGAAGGCGTAAACGGCGAGGGAGGCCGCCCATAGCCAGAAATTCCGTGGCGTTTTCATCCTGCCCGCCCGCGCCGCGTGCGCCCGGCCCAGGCCGCCAGCGCCGCCAAGCCCAGCACCGCCACGGTGAGCATGAGAGAAAGCGTGGAGCCCAGCGGCCAGTCGCGGTTGTCGAGAAACTGTTCCTTGATCAGGTTGCCGATCAGGATGTCGCCGGTGCCGCCCAGCAGCTCGGGGATGGCGAACATGCCCAGCACCGGGATGAACACCAGCGCCGCGCCGGAGAAGATGCCCGGCAGGGAGAGCGGAAAGGTGATGCGCCAGAAGCGCGTCCAGGCATTGGCGCCGAGGTCCTGCGCCGCCTCCAGCAGCGCCGGGTCGTGCTTCTCCAGGTTGGTATAGAGCGGCAGCACCATGAACGGCAGGTGCACGTAGACCATGCCGGCGATCACCGCGAAGGACGTGTACAGCAGGTTGAGTGGGCCGAGAATGATGATCCAGGCATACACCCGGATGAGGAAATTACTGGCGAAGGGCAGGATCACCAGCAGCACCATCAGGTCGCGGTGTTTCTTCGGGCTGCGCGCAATCAGCCAGGCCAGGGGATAGGCCATGAGGATGCAGATCAGGGTGGTGAGCCCGGCCACGGCGAAGGAACGCAAAAAGATTTCCAGGTAGGTGAAGTCGCCGAAGAAAAAGCGGTAGGCCTCCAGGGTCAAACCCGATTCCCTGCCGGAAACGGCGAACAGCGGCGCCAGCCCGCCGAATTCGCCGGGATAGCGGAACGAGGCCGCCACCATGATGAGGCTGGGCGCAAGGAAGAACACCAGCAGGAACAGCGTGGGCGGCAGGCTGACCAGCCATTTTGCCCAGCGGCTGCTGGTCATGGAAAATTGCCGCCCTAGATCATGAAACATCGATCTGCCATGGCCGCCCCCCTCTCCCCTGCCCTCTCCCACAGGGAGAGGGGGGCGAGGAATCGCTTCGCGATGTTTCACGTCACTCACGGAGAAACAACCCCGCATCGTGGCGCCAGGCGATGAAAACATCGTCGCCGATATCGAAGAACTTGGCCCGCCCCGGCGCGGAATTGGCGAGCAGGGCGTCCATGGATACCCCATTGTCCAGCTCCACCGTGTACACCGTCACGTCGCCGAGATAGAGGAAGCCGCGCACCGTGCCGTGGAAATGGTTTTTCAGCTCGGCAGTCTGGGCATGGGCGCTGATGCGTGCCTGTTCCGGGCGCAGCGCCAGCGCGCCTTTTTCACCCGCCTTCGCATCCGGCAGCGGCGGCGCCATCACTTCGCCCAGCCCCGGCACCCTGAGCTTGAGGTGGCTGTGGCTGGCCTCCGTCACCTCGGCCTCCATGAGGTTGATGTCGCCGATGAAATCCGCCACAAAGCGATTGGCCGGGTAGCCGTACAGCCTTGACGGCTCGTCCAGCTGTTCGACGCGCCCGCGGTTCATCACCGCGATGCGGTGCGAAAGCGCCAGCGCCTCCTGCTGCGAATGGGTGACGAAGACAAAGGTCACGCCCACCTCGCGCTGCAAATCGATCAGCTCGCCGCGCATCTCCTCGCGCAGCTTGGCGTCCAGCGCGCCCAGCGGCTCGTCCAGCAGCAGCAGGCGCGGCTGGTTGACCAAGCCGCGTGCCAGTGCCACGCGCTGCTTCTGGCCGCCGGAAAGTTCATGGGGGAAATGGCTGCTTTTGTCGGCGAGGTGCACCTGCTCCAGCGCTTCCTGCGCCCGCCGCCGGATCTCCTCCTGCGGTTTTTTTGCCATTTTCAGCGGGAAGGCGATGTTGTCCCACACCGTCATGTGCGGGAACAGGGCGTAGCTCTGGAATACGGTATGCACCGGGCGCTTTTCCGGCGGCGTATCGGCCAGGTCCACGCCATCGAGCAGAATCTGGCCGGCATCAGGCGCCTCGAAGCCGGCGATCATCCTGAGCAGGGTGGTCTTGCCGCAGCCGGAAGGCCCGAGCAGGGTGAAAAACTCCCCCGCCTCGACGCTGAAGCTGACCTCGTCCACCGCCGAGAGATCGGCGTAACGACGAGAGACGTTGCGGATTTCCAGGATGGCCATATGCTGTCCATAATAGCGCAATCCAAATTCCGGATCGAAGGAGAAAACGATGAGCATGGTAACCGTGTCATCCAGGTTCCAGATTGTCATTCCAGCCGATGT
Source organism: Nitrosomonadales bacterium (assembly GCA_003104895.1). Lineage (GTDB taxonomy): Bacteria > Pseudomonadota > Gammaproteobacteria > Burkholderiales > Sulfuricellaceae > Sulfurimicrobium. The sequence goes on along the minus strand of PQAG01000220.1, from coordinate 6,351 downwards.
GCGTGCGAAGATGCACGTCAAGGCCGGGCAGAAATTTCAGGTCATCGCCCATGACGGCCGTATCGAGCTGATCCCGCTGGAGCCGGTGGAAAACTACTATGGGTTTCTGAAAGGCATCGACACCAACGTTGAGCGCGAGCGGGAAGATCGCGTATGAATGCAGTGGACTCTTCCATGTGGCCGGAGCGGCTGCTCCTGAATGCGCCCTCTTGTATACTTCCTCCCTCCATTGCCATTCACTGTATCCACCATGCCCGCGACTACCCCAGCCCAAACTTCCGCCCATGAATTGATCGATTTCATCGACGCCAGCCCCAGCCCCTGGCATGCCGTGGCGAGCGCCGAAGCGCGCCTGCTGGCAAACGGCTTCACCCGGCTGGAGGAAGGCGCGCGCTGGCAGCTTGCGGCGGGCGGGCGCTATTACGCCGTGCGCGGCGGCGCGTCGTTGATTGCATTTGTGCTGGGGAGCCAGTCCCTGGTTGAAACCGGCTTCCGCATCGTCGGCGCCCATACCGATTCGCCGGGGCTGAGGCTCAAGCCCAGGGCGGCATCAGCCAGCGACGGCCTCGCGCGCCTGGGCGTTGAAGTGTATGGCGGGCCCATCCTCGCCACCTTCACCGACCGCGACCTGAGCCTGGCCGGGCGCGTCGTGTTGCGCGGAGCGGCGGGGCAGGAAACCCGGCTGCTGCGCTTCGAGCAGCCGCTGGTGCGCCTGCCCAACCTGGCCATTCACATGAACCGTGATGTAAACGAGCAGGGGCTGAAACTCAACAAGCAGACCGAGCTGCCGCTGATCCTCGGCCAGCTTGGCGAAGGCGAGGACGCGGAGGCGCACTTGCGCAAGCTGCTGGCCGATGCCTCAGAACGGGAAGCGAAAGACCTGCTGAGCTGGGAACTGGCGATTCATGACACGCAGAAGGGCTGCCTGTGGGGCGCGAGCCGGGAATTCATCGCCAGCCGCCAGCTGGACAATCTGGCCTCCTCCCATGCCGCCCTCACGGCGCTGATCGCAACCGAGCAGCCGACAGCCACCTGTGTGGCGGCCTTCTTCGACCACGAGGAAGTCGGCAGCGAGAGCGCCAGCGGGGCCGGCGGCAGTTTCATCACCGACGTGCTGGCCCGCATCGCTTTGCAGGCGGGGCTGGACGACGAGGACCGGCGCCGCGCCATGGCGCGCAGTTTCTTCATCAGTGCCGACATGGCCCACGCCTACCATCCGAATTTCCCCAACGCCTATGAACCGGGCCACAAGGTGATGGTCAACGGCGGCCCGGTCATCAAGACCAACGTGAACCAGCGCTACACCACCAACGCGGAAACGGCGGCCCGCTTCATGGGATTTTGCGAACAGGCCGGGGTACCCTGCCAGCAGTACGCGCATCGCAGCGACCTGGGCTGCGGCAGCACCATCGGCCCCATGGTGGCCGCGCAACTGGGCGTCGCCAGCGTGGACATCGGCTCGCCCATGTGGGCGATGCACAGCGCAAGAGAGAGCGCCGGTGCGCATGACCATGCCTTCATGATCGCGGCACTGGGGGCGGGTTTTGGCAGTTGAAACCCAAGCAGTCCTCTCAATCAGGTCTATGTGAATGGCTGGTATTCGGCCAGAGCGGTCAGCCATGTCAGCACCTACACCTGCTATGGTCAAACTCTCGGAGGTGTCGAGAAAGGGTCAAACGTAGGTACTCTGATCTGAGCGCTTCGCTTTTCAATCATCTTTAATTTTAGAGATCACCTCTAAAAGAGCGTTTCTTGCTCTGGATTCCCTTGAGTCGGTCTTGATGTGACCGCCCGGCAAGGTTCACCAATTAGCAGAGGGCTTTTTGGGTTGTGCTTCTCGAAATTTTTCGTGGCTTGAAGATGGTTCGTGGTGGCGTAACAGTACTGGCATCCGTGAAGGCATGTGTCATACTGCCCAATATCTACACTCTCAACGCACCCGCACGGCAGCCGCTGGTTCTTGTCCTTCTTAGCAGAGACGGAAATGGAATAAAGGGAGCGGATCAAGTTATCGTCGATGCATTTCCCGTGCATTATTCCTTGTTGCTCAAGATCAATTTCCTCCGCGCAGCTTTGTATGGACATGCCGCACTGCTTAGCGACATCCGAGATATGCTGTGCCAAGTCAAATACGGCGTCTGAATTGGCAAACTCTTTGTCCACAGATAAACCGGGTACTTGTCCAATATTTGCAGACACTCGCTTGTACATATCCACGAAGCTGATGACGACTCGTTCCGTGCTACCAGTCAAAGCCCGCGCTATTTTTTCAAAAACGCGTTTATGTTCCCCAATACTTGAGAGGTTGGAAACCAGAATAGGGTCATACCGCCAAATGACCTTTCTTGCGCCTATTAGGTTACTTAGCTCGATGAAGGTCTGAATCGCGCGCTGCGGGCCTGGAACCGACTTTTCGACTGATCTCGGATAGGAGTTGATTGTGTACTGAAAATAATAGCGATAGCCCCGAGTATCCAGCTGGCGCAGGGATGGCATGAGCTTGTCGGCATTCCTCGTCCAGAATACGATGAGATCAACGTCTTCCGGGCGAAGCGAAACACGGCGAATCTGGTGAGCATTAAATGGGTTCTTTAGCAGGACGTATCCTTCCGAAACCCTATTCAGGAACCATTCCGAGTAAAACGCTGGAATGTCTGTCCGACGGCTTGCGCTGATGATCATGGCTCTACAAAAATCCCTCGCCTGTAGGAGCTCAAGCTTAGCTTCGGACCAACCCTATCCTTTATGGCATCAGGATAAGGTATTCCGACGTGTGAGACCGCAGTAGACACGTAGTTGGAAATATGTGAAAAGCGCCCCGCGAGCATTTCAATTCTCCTCACTACTTGAACTTCATTCCTATCGTTGAAAACGAGGACACATTTTTTCTTGACAACTTTGGCCAATGACTCACCAAGCTCATTTGCCTTGGCATCCGTGAGTTCTGAAACTATGTAAGAGAGGAAAACCATGTCGTAAGCCCCTTTGAAGTTGTTAACATCACAAACGTCTCCGTCAATTCGAAGGTACTTAAATTTTGTTAAGTTCCCCTGAGAAATTTTTCGCACGGTGTCGGACACTGGTTTCCATTCCGCAACCCGATCCAAACGGGTTACGTGGATTTCGGGCGCTGCTGAACCAAAAAATCCGTGAGTAGCAACAAAGTGCTGAAGGGCAGCAATTTCCGACCCTGGCCCACCCCCAAGCGCAAGCACCTCGACAGGAGAGCCCCAGGAGTTTTGAACCCCCTTCCGGTTCAGAGCCTCCAACACGTCGAGATTCTCTTTAAAGTGAACTGGTAGGTAGCGCAATACATAGATAAGGCGAAGTTGATCGCACCTGTAGCTAACAGGCAAATTGGAATAATAACGATTACTTAAGCATTGGCTGCAAGAGCTACCGACCTTTTCTTTATCCACACAGGTCTTTGCCAGTTCGTAGTCAACTTTTGAATCAAAATACTCCAACGCTTCCACCAGATCCATAGCATCTCCGTTTATCCTGCTAATCGAGCTCTTTCCTTTTACGTGGCAAGGCAAAATCCGGAAGGAAGTGTTCAATCGCATGGTCAATATTAGTGCGTCGCCAAGTGGCAACCTCGACCACTATGCTCGACCCGTCCAGCCGTTCCTTACTGACCGGTCCCTTCTCCGCTCCTGATTTCTGAAGAAATTGCCCACAAGCTTGAGAGAGATTCATTCGCCCCTCTACGACGAAACCCAGGGACAATGCCCGCTCAATACATCGCTGTTTGACAGTAACAAAAGCGGCTGGATCTCTCCTGGCGGGATCGGAGTTTTCGATATCCTCTAATCTTTCATCATGCTCGTCGAGAGTTTCCCCGTGTTTCGCGAGAGCGCCGCGAGTAACGTGGGCAAGTGACTGAATGGCTTGGATCGCCTGATTAACTTCAGCCAAACCGGTGGACGCCTGTGTTGGAGACATCTTGGCTGACATTGCGGCCTGCAATTCCCGCTCTTGAAGCTCATAACCCCACTGCTTGAGCTTGGACATGCTCAAGGCGAAGCGTTCCGATTCAAGGCGCTTATTTTGCTCCATCGTTGCGTGCTCACCCTTAGCCACTTTAAGCATCCACGTCCTATGCCAGCTATCGAGGGAAGCCGCGATGGCGGGCCAGCGGTAAAGTTTCTCACCCTGTACGGTCGTTGTGTACTGACCACCTTTCATGGCGGCAGAGTTTACCTCGGCGAATTTGCCCAGATATTCCCCCATGAAGTAAGGAGCTTTCAGTACTCTACACCATTGGGAAATTGCCCCCCAGATCAAACCGTTCGAGTGATAAACGGAGATCTCTTCATTGAACGGTCCAGTCAGCTTTGTCCGTGAAATTTCAGTTTCAGTGTCCATTCGTTAGCCACCTATGGTTTGAAAACGCAAGCCACATGAAAGCCCCCATGTTCAGCCTTCACATGAATGCAGCGCCACTTTCAATTGTTTATATTATACCCCTCAAGGTTCATGCGACGGCCTTGTGTGACAAACGTGGTGCGGCTCAGTAAAATTGGCGTACGGTCAAACGGTCGGCTTTTGGATCATGGCCGGCAGCAATGGTCGAACAGGAGACGGTCGCGCCAACTGCCTGAATTTCCGCAACTGGCACAACCGAGACATACCCCCGTTACCAGAGGCCAGCCTACTTTTCCACATGATGCTGCGGATGCGCCGCGTGGTGGTGCAGTTCGGCATGGGGGTGCGGCAGCGGCGTGGGTTTGCCGACAAAGTGCGGCAGCAGGGAACCCACCACCATGCCGGTGGCACTGGCGAGCAGGCCGACCAGTTGCGGCGGCCAGACTTCCGAAGTCCCCAGCACTTCCAGCAGGACCCAGGTCGATAGCCCCGCCGCCATGGCGAACAGGGCGCCCTGGGTGTTGGCGCGTTGCCAGTAGAGCCCGGCGAAGAGGGGAATGAAGGCCGCCACCAGGGTGATCTTGTAGGCGTTTTCCACCATCTTGAAGATGCTGGCCTCGGAATGCAGGGCGAAGCTCAGCACGATGGCGGCGAAGGTGACGATGACGCCGCGCATCAGCCACAGGAAGGTGTGGTCGCGCATGTTGGGGAAGAAGCCCTTGACGATGTTTTCCGAGAACGCCACCGAGGGCGCCAGCAGCGTGGCCGAGGAGCAGCTCATGATGGCGGACAGGAGCGCGCCGAAGAACACCACCTGGGCGAAGATGGGGGTGTGCTGCAGGATCAGAGTGGGCAGCACCAGCTGGGGGTCGGTCTTGAGCAATTCGCCGAACATGGCGGGGTCGATCAGGGTGGCCGAGTAGGCGAGGAACATGGGCACGAAGGCGAAGGCGAAGTAGATCGAGCCGCCCAGCACCGAGCCGCGCACCGCGGTCTTTTCGTCCTTGGCCGAGGTGATGCGCTGGAACACATCCTGCTGCGGGATGGAACCCAGCATCATGGTCACCCAGGCGCCGATGAAGGGAATCCACTCGCTCATTTTCGCTTCGGGGAAGAGATCCAGCTTGCCCGCCGCCGCCGCATGGCTGACCACGGCGCCGACCCCGCCGCTCATGCCGCTGATGATGTAGCCGATATACAGCATGCCGCCCATGATCACGGTGATCTGCACGAAATCGAGGATGGCCACCGAGAACATGCCGCCGAAGGTGGTGTAGGTGAGCACGATGGCCGCGCCCAGCACCATGCCCATTTCCTGGCTCACTGCTCCGCCGGTGACGACGAAGAACACCAGCCCGAGCGCCTTGATCTGCGCCGACACCCAGCCGATGTAGGAGGCCACGATGCACAGCGTGGTGACCACTTCCACGGTGCGGTTGTAGCGCAGGCGGTAGTAGTCGCCGATGGTGAGCAGGTTCATGCGGTAGAGCTTGTTGGCGAAGAACAGGCCGGCCAGGATCAGGCACAGGCTGGAGCCGAAGGGATCGGCCACCACGCCGCGCAAGCCTTCCCTGGTGAAGGTGGCGGAGATGCCGAGCACGGTCTCGGCGCCGAACCAGGTGGCGAACACCGTGGCCATGACGACCGGCAGCGGCAGGCTGCGCCCGGCCACGGCGAAGTCCTTGGCGTTGTGGACGCGGGTGGCGGCATACAGGCCGATGCCGATGGAAACCAGCAGGTAGAGAATGACAAATCCGAGCAGCATGGCGCCAATCCGTCAGGTGAAGTCTATTCCTGCAGCAGCAACGCCCAAGGCAGCGCCTGCGTCAGCAGCACCAGGGCCAGCAGCACGGCCAGCAGCCAGAAACGGCGCTGCTCGCGGCGCTCGCGCGCTTCCATCTCGGCGCGCAGACGCAGGAGGTCGCCTTCATGATCGCGCCCCAGCCAGGCATGGGCCAGGCGCGGCAGCTGCGGCAGGATGCC
>PQAG01000219.1 GCA_003104895.1 Nitrosomonadales bacterium | reverse complement strand
GCCCGGGACGATCTTGTCGCAGTTCGGGATGCAGACCATGCCGTCGAAGCAGTGGGCGCGGACCATGGTCTCGACGCAGTCGGCGATCAGCTCGCGCGAGGGCAGCGAATACTTCATGCCGGCATGGCCCATGGCGATGCCGTCGTCCACCGCGATGGTGTTGAATTCCTTGGCCACGCCGCCGGCCGCCTCGATCTCGCGCGCCACCAGCTGGCCCATGTCCTTGAGGTGCACGTGCCCCGGCACGAACTGGGTGAAGGAATTGGCGATGGCGATGATGGGCTTGCCGAAATCGCCGTCGGTCATGCCGGTTGCGCGCCACAGGGCGCGCGCGCCGGCCATGTTGCGGCCGTGGGTGGTGGTGCGGGAACGGTATGCGGGCATGGTGCTATCCTTAAAAATCTGTCAATGCAGCCTGCCATTCTCGCCAAAAGCGGCGGGCGCGTCCAGAAGTATGCCCTTGCCCGATTTCCGGGTAAATCAGAATTCGTATTCCATCTGCATCCTGAAAGTATTGTTCGGAGTGGCGTCCGTCATGCCGATCAGCCAGGCGGCGTTGTATTTGATGGCCTCGTGAACCCCAAGCGGCAGCTTGCCGAAAATGGCCGGCCCCATTCTGTATTCCTGCTCACTGCGCGGTGCCCAACCGTTCCATTTTCCCGTTTCGCCAAAGCCCTGCAAGCCGAACTCGAATTCCCTGCGCCAGCGGTACTTGGCCTGCCACTGATACTGGAATACGGTTTCATGCGCCGCTTCCGCATCCCCGCCAAATTTTGTTTCCAGCAGCAGGTTTCCATTCAGCTGCAGCCTGCCGAATTCAGTCTGGAACAGCGGACCGAACTTGAATTCATCCGCTTCGCCCCCCTTGTTGAGCGGAATCTCCAGTTCGGCGATCAGGCCGACTTCAAGCGGATACTTCCCGGTTTCGGTCAACTGGAATTTATTCTCGAATTCCAGGATATTCAGGCGAGGCTCCGGGCTTTCATGCTCAGACTTCAGGTAGACCTCGGCAAACCACCATTCGGTGGCGCCATAACCGATGCCGATACTGCCCACCTGCTTCTTTTCTCCGGATGGCAAGCTGGCAGAACCGAATTTGACATCAATCTCCCTTTCGCCCTGCTCGACTATCGGCGTGTAGACATAATCGGCGGGCCCGGCAAATGCAGCTCCGGAAAACAGGCCATACAGGCAAAGCGCTGGCAGAATGCTTTTGTTCAATATGGTACTTTTCCTTTCTTGATTGAGTGACCTGCCCATTTCATGCCTGTTGCAATCGTGACCAGGGTTAGAACATAAAAAACCACCTGCATGCCTGCGGGCCTCGGATCGTATCCGGCAAGGCCATGAAGCAGCATGCCCGGGACGGAGTTTTCCGGAAGCAGCGACGAAGTGTCCCAGAGCGGCGCTGCAAGGCTGGGCAGCACATCGGCCTGGATCATGAAATGCGCCGCCTGGGCGGCCATTCCCGCAGCCAGCAGCAGGACCAGCAGCCCGGTCGCGCCAAAAAACCAGCGCAACGGCACGCGCAGCAAGCCGGCATACAAGGCGTATCCCACCGCGCTTCCAGCCAGGAGGCCCACGGCACCGCCCAGCAGCATTGCTGCTGCGCCCTCCCCCCCGGATGCAGAAACCCCATACAGGAACAATGCCGTTTCAGATCCTTCGCGCAACACTGCCAGCCCGACGACAACCAGCAGGACCGAGCTTCCCTGGCTGCCTGCCTCGATGGCCCGGCCAACGCTTCTGGCTTCGCCTGCCAGAGCCTTGCCGTGCGACGACATCCAGACGTTGTGCCAGGCCAGCATCAGCACCGCCAGCACCAGTATTCCTGCGTTAAACAGCTCCTGCCCGATGCCGCTTGCCATGCCGGCGATCATGTCGGTGAATGCAGCCACCACCACCGATCCCGCCAGCCCTGCCAGCAGACCGCCTGCCAGCCAGCGCCCGCGCCCCGGCACGGAACGCGTTGCTGCCGCAAGGATGCCGACAATGAGCGCGGCCTCGAGAACTTCACGAAAAACAATCACAGCGGTTGCGAACATTTCTATGAACTCCCGTGCCTTATTGAGCGACGATGACACCCTGCGCTGTTTTTTCATTGAATTCGCCATAAAAGCGATAACGCCCGGGCGCCAGCGGACCGATGAAAATGCTTGCTGCGGATTTGCCCGCAATAACCTTCTCCCGATTGAGATCGTGGCTTTCGAACTCTTCCGGTGTGGCATCCCGGTTTTCAACCGCGAGCCTTATTTTTTTACCCGCAGGCACCACCAGTTCCGCCGGCTGGAAGCGATGGTCCTGAATGATGAGACGGTATTCGTTATCCGCAGCCGTCGCGGCCGCTGAAAAAAACATTGCCCCCAACGAAACGGCGAACGCGGCCGCCGCACTGCAACAGAAAGAAAAACTCGGCTTGAATTTCATGACAGCTCCTTTGATTGCACGCTTGTGATTTGCCCCAGCCAGGCGGCATTACAATTGATAACGATTATCATCTTACATGAGAATAATTATCAATTGCAAACAATAATTCTGGCGGCCTCCCCGGCTGTGGTAAATTTTGACTTTTTCCGTGGCTTTCCATGCTTGTCCATCCTCAGTTCGACCCGGTCGCCCTTCATCTTGGCCCGCTTGCCATCCGCTGGTATGGCCTGATGTACCTCGCCGCCTTCGCCCTGTTCCTTGGCCTGGGGCGCTACCGCATGCACGCCCGCCCGGATCTCGGCTGGCACAGGCGCGAACTCGACGATCTGCTGTTCTTTGGCGTGCTGGGCGTGGTGCTGGGCGGGCGGCTGGGCTATATCGTGTTTTACAAGGCCGCTTACTACCTGCAGCACCCGCTGGAGATTTTCGCCGTCTGGCAGGGCGGGATGTCCTTCCATGGCGGCTTTCTCGGCGTGCTGGTGGCGGTGTGGCTGTTTGCTCGCAAGAGCGGCAAGTCCTGGCTGGCCGTGACCGACTTTATCGCGCCGCTGGTGCCTCTGGGGCTGGGTGCAGGGCGCATCGGCAACTTCATCAACGGCGAATTGTGGGGGCGGCCCACCGGTGTTTCCTGGGGCATGATTTTTCCCCAGGCCGGGGACGGCATTGCGCGCCATCCCTCGCAGCTCTACCAGTTCGCGCTGGAAGGACTGGCCCTGTTTGTCCTGCTGTGGTGGTTTTCCGCCAGACCGCGCCCGGCGGGGGCGGTTTCCGGACTGTTCCTGACCGGCTATGGCAGCTTCCGTTTCCTGGCGGAATTCGCACGCGAGCCGGACAATTTTCTCGGCCTCTTGAGCCTCGGGCTCTCCATGGGCCAATGGCTATCGCTGCCCATGATTGTGGCCGGTGTGGCGATGATGCGCTGGTCCTATCTCCGGCGATAGTTGCCAGATATCTGCTGGGATTTGTGCCAGGAGCGCAATTTGTGGTTAAAATTCGTACTTTGCCCCTGAGTTCTTAAGGATAAATCATGCCTCAATACCGTATCGCGCCCAGCATCCTCTCGGCCAACTTCGCCAAACTGGGCGAGGACGTTGACAATGTGCTCGCTTCCGGCGCGGATATCGTTCACTTCGATGTGATGGACAACCACTACGTGCCCAACCTGACCATCGGCCCGCTGGTGTGCGAAGCCCTGCGCAAGCACGGCGTGACTGCGCCGATCGACGTGCACCTGATGGTCAAGCCGGTGGACCGCATCATCCCCGACTTCGCCAAGGCAGGCGCCACCTACATCACCTTCCATCCGGAAGCTTCCGAGCACATCGACCGCACCATCGGCCTGATCAAGGAAAGCGGCTGCAAGGCCGGTCTGGTATTCAACCCGGCTACCCCGCTGGACGTGCTGGAATACACCCTGGACAAGCTCGACATGGTGCTGCTGATGTCGGTGAACCCGGGCTTCGGCGGCCAGAAATTCATTCCCTACGTGCTCGACAAGGCCCGCAAGGTGCGTCAGATGATCGATGCAAAAGGCCTCGATATCAGCCTGGAAATCGACGGCGGCGTCGGCCCCGGCAACATTCTGGAAGTGGCCAAGGCCGGCGTGGATACCTTCGTGGCCGGCTCCGCCGTGTTCGGCGCCGCCAAAGACAGCGACCCGCACCGCTACGATTCCGTCATCGCCGCGATGCGCGCCGAACTGGCCAAGGCTTGATATCATCGTCATGTCCAGGCGCATTGCTTCGCTCCTGCTGCTGGCCGCGGCGCTGCCGCTGGCCGGCTGCGAGATGCTGAGCGGCGGCGACAAAGGCAAGGATGGCGAGTCGATCGGCTACGCCTGCCGCCTGTCGGACAAGCTGCCCGAAGACTGCATGAAGGAAAACCCCACCTATACGCCCACTTCCATTCTCACGGGCTGGAAGCGCGCCGACACGGAAAAGAAGGAAGCAGCCCACGGCACGGGCCAGGCGGCTGGAGAGGCTGCAGCTCCGGCTGGAGGCGAAGCCAAACCCGAAGGCGATCAGGCTGCTCCGGGTGACGCAAAACCCGGCACAGAACAACCTGCAAAGCACTGAAACATGACAAAAGCCGCTTTCCCACTGCGCCTCAAGGCAGCAGTCATCGACCTCGACGGCACCCTCCTCAACACCGCGCCTGATCTGGCCGAGGCGGCCACCCGCATGGCCGCGGAGCTTGGCCTGCCGCCCGTCGAACTGGCAACCATCAAGACCTACATCGGCAATGGCGTTTCCCGTCTGGTCAAGCGGGTGCTCACCCGCGAGATGGATGCGGAGCCTGATGCTGCATTGTTCGCCCGCGCCCTGCCGGTCTATGAGAAGCACTATGCCGAGGTGGTAAGCCGCGAAAGCCGCCCCTTCCCCGGCGTGGTGGAGGGCCTGGAAGCGATGAAGGCGGCCGGGTTCCGCCTCGCCTGCATCACCAACAAGGCAGAAAAATTCACCGTGCCGCTGCTGAAAGACACCGGCCTGTTCGACTATTTCGAACTGATCCTCTCCGGCGACACGCTGCCCAAACGCAAGCCGGACCCGCTGCCGCTGCTGCATGCCTGCAAGCATTTCGGCATCGAGCCGCCGGAATTGCTGCTGATCGGCGACTCCCTCAACGACACCCAGGCGGCACGCGCGGCAGGCTGCCCGGTGTTCTGCGTGCCCTACGGCTACAACCGCGGCCGCAGCGT
>PQAG01000218.1 GCA_003104895.1 Nitrosomonadales bacterium | reverse complement strand
CAGCGGTGGTTGCAGCCTTCGGAGATTTTCAGATAGGCATAATGCCTGGGCGTGAGCTTGATGCCCTGCTCCGGGATCAGGCTGGTGAAAGGATCGTGCGGCTGCGGCAGATGCTGGTGCACCGCGCCCATCACTTCCTGCAGGGCATGCGGCCCGGTCACCGCCAGCACGCGCGGGTGCTTTTCCATGATGATTTCGGGCCGCGCGCCGAGGCAGCCGGTGACGATCACCTTGCCATTTTCCGCCAGCGCCTCGCCGATGGCATCGAGCGACTCCTCCACCGCCGCGTCAATGAAGCCGCAGGTATTGATCACCACCAGGTCGGCGGACTCGTAGCTGGGCGAGATATCGTAGCCTTCGGCRCGCARCTGGGTGAGGATTTGCTCCGAATCCACCAGCGCCTTRGGACAGCCGAGGGAGACGAAGCCYACTTTGGGTATGGACATAAATGAGGTAAATCTAAAAATGGTGGAGAAGTATAACGCCAGCCGGAGACCATTTCAGCAGGTATTGAATGTACTGCGGCGAGGTTGGGCGCATAAGCGCAGGGAAAATCCACAAATAAGAAGGCCCGACCAGCAAGCCAGTCGGGCCGGATTCGGTGCGTTGCCCAAAGGCAACTACCTTATTGCAGCAACGGCTCTCACCCCGGTAAACTACAATGACAATATTCTATCTTGAGCGGGGCGGGCCATGCAAACAAAAAATCTCCCTTATACGCTGGGACTGGACATTGGCATGGCTTCGGCCGGAGCCGCGCTTCTGCTTCCAGACCAGCAGCGCATTCTGGCCCTGCACGTCCGCACCTTCGACAAGGCTGAAACGGCGAAGGAAGGCGAATCTCTCAACAAGATACGCCGGGACTCGCGCCTCACGCGGCGCCGGATGAGACGCCGCGCGCATCGCCTGCTGCGCCTCACGCGCCTGATGAAACGCGCCGGTTTGATTGAAATTGCAAGACCGGAAGCCTTCGCGCTCACCCATGCCACCCCATGGGATTTGCGCGCAGCGGGGCTCGACCGGCTGCTGGAGCCCAAAGAATGGGCTGCCGTGCTTTATCACATCGTCAAACATCGCGGCTTCCAGACCAACCGCAAATCGGAGGCGAAGGCCGATGAAAAAACCGGGCAGATGCTCTCCGGCGTTGGGCGCAACCAGGCGCTGCTCAAGGAGGCGGGCTATCGCACCATCGGCGAACTCGCCGCCCGTCATCCCGATTACACAGAAGCCAAGCGCAACAAGGGCGGCAGCTATAGCCACACTTTCGCCCGTGCCGATCTCGCAGCCGAATTGAATCTGCTGTTCGAGTGCCAGCGCGTTCTTGGCAGTTACCATGCCAGCACCGATCTTGAAACCGCCATCCACGATCTGCTCATGGCGCGCCGCCCCACCCTTTCCGGCGAAAACCTGCTCAAAATGGTGGGCAAATGCACCTTCGAAAAGGGCGAATACCGCGCACCGAAGGCCAGCCACCGCGCCGAACGCTTCGTCTGGCTGGGAAAGCTCAACAATCTCAAGATCGTTGGTGATGGCGACGCCCGCGCTCTGACTACCAGCGAGCGGCGCGCCATCATCGATCTGCCATTCACGCAGGCCAAGCTGAGTTTCAAGCAAGTCCGCAAGGCGCTCGACCTCGAACCCCACCAGCGATTCAACCTGTTGTCGTATCGTCCCGACCCAAAAGGCAAGGACAAAGACCCGGAAGACGCGACGTTCTTCGAGGCCAAGGCTTTTCACACGTTCCGCAAAGCCTACGAAAGCGCCGGACTGAAATCCGAATGGCAACGCGACGCCATCGATGCCGGACGGCTCGACGCATTGGCATATGCGCTCACAGTATTCAAGGACGATGCCGAAAGCCGGCAATGGCTGACCGCCCAAGGCATCGAAGCGCCCATTATCGAAGCCGTGCTGGGCGAATCTTTCGACCAATTCATCCATCTATCGCAAAAGGCGCTGAAGGCCATCCTGCCGCACATGGAGGAAGGTCAGCGCTATGACGAGGCCGCAAAATCCGCCGGCTACCACCACAGCCAGCCCGATGCCGCAATCAGCAAGCAAACCTGCCTGCCGCCACCTGACAAGGACACGATCCGCAACCCGGTGGTGTATCGCGCTCTCAACCAGGCACGTAAGCTCGTCAACGCCATTGTGCGGGAATACGGGCCACCCGCCGCCGTGCATATCGAACTGGCGCGGGATTTGTCCAAGCCATTCGACGAGCGCAGGCGCATCGAGCGCGACCAGAAGGAATACCAGGCCGAAAAAGAAAAGGCAGCCAAGCAATTCATCGGAGATGTGGGCCGCGAACCGAAACGCGATGAACTGCTGAAAATGCGGCTCTATCACGAGCAGGGCAGTCAATGCCCATATTGCCAAAGCGCGCTGGATATAAACCGCATGTTTGACCAATCTGACGTTTACGCCCAAGTTGACCACGCCCTGCCTTACTCGCGCAGTTTCGATGACAGCATGAACAACAAGGTCGTCGTCCATACAAAATGCAATCAGGACAAGGGCAACCGCACACCCTATGAATTCTTTGACGGGGCAAGCGACAGCCCGCGCTGGCAACGCTATGTTGCCTGGGTGCAGGGCAACAAGTCCATCCGGCAGGCCAAGCGCAATCGTCTTCTACGCGTGAATTTCGGCGCGGA
>PQAG01000217.1 GCA_003104895.1 Nitrosomonadales bacterium | reverse complement strand
GCAAGGCGAAAGAAGAGGCCGAACGACTGGCACGGGAAGAAGCCGAGCTCAAGGCGAGGGAAGAGGCCGAACGTGAAGCGCTCATGCTGGCTGCTGGCCCGCTCCAGGAGGAAAAGGAATTACATGTGCATGAGGAGGCCGAGCCCGGAGAGCGGGCTGCCAAGGTGCTGCGCATGCTCAAATGGGGTGCGGCAGGCATTCTGGCGCTGCTGGTCATTGGCCTGACGGGGATCCATTTCGTCCCGCTTTCTTCCGCCCAGAAGCGGCTTGAAACGCTGGTGAGCGTAAGGCTGGGCGAGGAGGTGAGGATGCAATCGTTGCGCATCATGCTCTTTCCCTCTCCCTATCTCAAGCTCAAGCAGATTGAAATCGGCCCTCAGGGCGGCATTCGTATTGCGGATGCGCGCATCCATGCGGGATGGGGAACCCTGCTTGGCGATGGACGAAAGGTCGAACGCATCGAACTGGAAAAGATCGATCTGGCTGCGGGCATGCTGGAGAACATCGCAGGCTGGCCCGCAAAGAGCATGCAGCAGCAGCCCGCCTACCAGATCGGACAGATCACCTTCCGCCAGGCGGCCATTGCAGCAGGCGAGGGCGCGCCGCCGCCATTCAGGGGCGAATTCGGTTTTTCCAGCGCGGGACGCATTGAAAAGTCCTGGCTGGGCAGCGAGGACGGGATGCTGCGAGCGGATTTCTCGCCTGCGGCCGATGGCCTGGCGGTCTCTGTCAATGTGCGCGACGTCGTTCCCTTGCGCTTCCTGCCTGTCCGGATCGATTCGCTGCAGGGAACGGGTACGGTGAGCGGCAAGCAGATCCGTTTTGCCGGGCTGAACGGAAGCAGCCACGGCGGGAAAGTGAGCGGGTCATTGCTGCTTTCCTGGGATCAGGGGTGGTCGGCAGCGGGTGACCTGCGCATCGCCGGGGCGAACATTGCGCCTGCCGCGGCGTCCGACAGCCCTGCCGTTTCGGGCAGGCTGGATGCGGCGCTATCCTTCGTGCAGCAGGCGAAAATCCCGGAAGCGCTGTTCAGGGCTCCGCTCCTGACCGGCTCCGCAACGCTGCAGGCGGGCAAGGTGAGCGGGTTCGATCTGCCGTCGGCCATTCACTACGATGCCGAGGCGATTTATAGCGCACACACCGCTTTCGATACCTGGTCATTCAAGCTGGAACCGCTTGGTGACAGGCAGGCATACAAGTCGATCCGGATAGCCGGGCCGGGCCTGCAGCTCGAAGGGCGGGCAGAAGTTTCTGCCAGCGGGGCCGTCTCCGGTGCGGTCAAGCTCCAGGTGGAAACCAAGAAGAAGACGGTTCGCGGCAACTATAATCTGGGCGGCACCCTGGATCGCCCGACCATTCGCCGCGCTTCACTGCCGAAGTGATGCGAGAGTGAAATAATGAATATCCCCAGAATTGACGGCACCGAATTCGGCTCCATTACCATCGCGGGGGAAGTCCTTGATCACGACGTGCTGATCCGGCCCGGCGGCAAGGTGAAAAAGCGCAAGAAAAAACTCTCCAAGGAAGTCTACGGCACCTCCCATGTAATTTCCCTGGCCGAGGCGGAATACATCTTTGAGGAAAAGGCTGGCAAACTCATCATCGGCACCGGGCAGAACGGAATGGTGAAACTTTCGGAGGAGGCCGAGGCGTATTTCGCCCGCCACGGATGCAAGGTGCTACTCCTGCCCACTCCACGAGCCATCACCTGCTGGAACAAGGAGAAGGGGCCCGCCATCGGGCTTTTCCACGTGACCTGCTGACTGTTTTTGCTAGCGGGGCTTTCCCTTTTCGCATAGCACCCCGGGACGCAGGAACTCAGACGCTTAAGCGCCGCGCGCATGCACCTTGTCATAAGCCGCCAGCAGGCGCTGGTGCATGTCGCAGCCGGCCAGCATCAAGCCCGGCGCCTGCACGCCGAAGAAGCGTTCTTCCCGGTTGAGCAGGGCCTCCGCCTGCTGCAGGGCTGAACTGCCGTAAAGCTGCTGCAGCGCCTGGCGGTAGGGCGCTGCGCTGCCGAGGTTGAGCAGGGTTTCGATACAGGCGTAAACCCGGCGCCGCCCGGCGTCGAGCTGCTCGAAGTGGCGCACCCAGTCGCAGCCTTCGCGGACCGCCTCTTCGTCGCCGATCGCCAGGGCCAGCAGGGTCTTCAGCTCGCCCACGCGCAGGTCGCTCCACAAGGAGCCGGGGTCGGGCGCCAGGCCGATCAGGGCCGCAACCGGGCGCTGGTCGGCCAGATTGAGTTCGTTCAGCGTCTCCAGCAGGCCGGCGCACTCGTCGTCTTCCAGTTCCGGCAGGTGCAGGATGGCCTCGCGGATGGCGTTGCCGGCGCTGTTGTTCTCCCATTCCAGGTCGTCCACCGGGTAGATCTCCGACATGCCCGGCACGATGATGCGGCAGGCATAGACGCCGAGGTGAGTGAAGTCGGCGACGTAGATGTCGTGGCCCATTTCATGGATGCGTCCGACCAGCCAGGCGTAGTCCCCGGCGGTGGTGGCGCTGAAATTCCAGTCGCAGAATTCGAAATCCGGCGTGTCGCCGAGGAAATTCCAGCTGATGATGCCGCTCGAATCGACGAAGTGGATTTCAATGTTGGGCGCACTGGCGATCTCTTCCAGGTCGAATCCCGGCGCGGGGAAGCCGCCCAGCGCGTCGAGCGCGCGGCCCTGCAGCAGCTCGGTGAGGGCGCGTTCGAGGGCGATCTCGAAGCGCGGGTGGGCGCCGAAGCTGGAGAAACAGCCCTGGTCATCCGGATGCAGGAGGGTGACGTTCATGACCGGGAATTGCCCGCCGAGAGAGGCGTCCTTGACCAGGATGCCGAAACCGGCGGCGCGCAGGGCGCGGATGCCAGCCTCGATGCGGGGGTAGCGGGCGATGACCTCCTTCGGCACTTCCGGCAGGCACAGGCCTTCGCTGATGATGCGGAACTTGACGTGGCGCTCGAAAATCTCCGACAGCGCCTGGGTGCGCGCCTCCGCCGGGGTGTTGCCGGCCGACATGCCGTTGCTGACGTAGAGGTTGCCGATGATGTTGACCGGGAACCAGACGCTGGCCTGGTCGCGCTGGCGCTCGTAGGGCAGGGCGCAGATGCCGCGCTCGACGTTGCCGGAGTTGTGCTCGACCAGGGTTTCCGCAGCGATGCTGCCCTCCGGATCGTAGAACCGGCGCAGCTCGGGCGTCAGCAATTCCTCCGGCCATTCGCCTTCTTCTCCGGGCTGGAACCACTGTTCCTGCAGATAGTGGACGAAGCTGCGCCGGGCCACCTCGGTGCCGAGGTAGTAGTGCGTCCAGAAGTAGTTGCACGACAGGCGCTCGAAAAACTCGCCCAGCGCGCTCGCCAGCGCCGCCAGCTTCGAGGCGCCCTTGCCGTTGGTGAACAGCAGCGGGCAGTCGCGGTCGCGCACATGCACCGACCAGACCCCGTCCACGGGGTTGAGCCAGGAACGCTCCTCGACGTGGAAGCCGAGGCTCTCAAGCCGCGCCTGCATGGTGCTGATGGAGGATTCGAGCGAGGCGTCCTTGCCCGCGATGAAGCTTTCTGTGTGCATGTTCATGTCCTGTTGGGTGCTGCTGTTTGGGGTGAAGGGGGAGATTGCATGTCAACCCCAGCCCCTCTCGATCCCCCCTTGTGCGAGCATCCGCTACGCGGGTTGCCTGCTTGATCCACTTCAGGGGGGAAGGGTGGCCTCTCCCCTGACAAGGCCTGCCCTGAGCTTGTCGAAGGGGGAGGCCGGGAGGGGTTGGGTTTTTCGAGCTCAATGCACCGTCGGCTCCTTGCCGCAGCACTGCTTGTATTTCTTCCCGCTGCCGCAGGGGCAGGGGTCGTTGCGCCCGGTCTTGGGGGCTTCGCGGCGGATGGTTTCGGGCGTGCTGCGCCGGGCCAGCCAGAACTGGTGAATGTCGCCGATGGCGGAAGGAAATACTTCCCGGGCCT
>PQAG01000216.1 GCA_003104895.1 Nitrosomonadales bacterium | reverse complement strand
CGCCTCGTTGCTGCTTTCGGGCAGAAACACCCGCACCAGATCGACGATCTCGTCGCGGCTCAGTACCAGCCGCGTGTTGCCGCCACTGGCATCAAACTCGGCCAGCTTCTTGCGCAACAGCGCCAGCAGCAGGCTCACCGGAAAGGACAGCGGCCGCCGCGCCACCAGGCGGGGCAGCCGGGGCGCCGCATCGTCCCCGCTTTCCGGGCGGGCGCGCAGAAAGGCGTAACCCTCGGACTCGTCGAGCACCAGCTCCAGGCCCAGCACCGCCATGTAATCGCGCACCCGCGCCTGCAAGTTGAGCAAGGTATTCCACAGGCCGGCATCGGCTTCCTGGTAAATCACGCCCTTGAGCAAAAGGATGACCGGCGCCGATAAATCGCCGCTTGCCGCCCCAATCTCCAGTTCCTGTTCCACTGCCCTCATCTCACAAAGATCACGCGCGGCAAGCGCGCCTGTTTCATCTGATCCTGGCCATCCGCCCCGGCCCGCCTCCAGACGATGGTTTCGATCGCATCCTCATCCACCACGGCCTTGAAAACATCCCCGGCAAGCTGCAGGTAGGCCACCAGTTCGGCCAGGCCGTGCTGCAGCGGCTGCATCTCGCATAACTCGCTCAGCGTAATTTGCGCGCAGTCCTGCAAGGCATGGCGAATGTGCCGCGCCAGGGCACCCTTGTCGATCACCACCTGCGCATAAAGCGCCGCCGCGTCCACATCGGCATCGCCCGTCTCCAGCGCCACGTCGGCGAGAACAGGCTTGATGGCCGGGGCATGGAGCGGCCGCTCCAGCGGCAGGTCGATGTCAGCGGAGGTGTCCGCGATCTCCATCACCTCGCCCGGCGGGGGAAATGCCCGCAAGGCCAGCGCCCTGGCCTCGATGCCGTGCAGGATATCCATGATGCGGCGATTTTCCAGCCACGCCTGGTCGTCCAGGAAACGCCGCAATTGCTGCGAGAGCTGGGCCACGGTGCGCTGGGTGTGCTCGCCGGCTTCCAGCCAGTCGTAATGCACCCGGCGGGTGCGCGCATCGGGCTTGAGCTCGGCGACCGGCGGGAGGTTCAGGACCCGGTTGAGCAGTTCCGACAGTTCTTCCTGCCTGCTGCTGGACATCAGGAAATCCCAGAACGCGCGGAAGCTTCTGCCCTGATCGGAGTCGGAAATCGCATCGCGCTCGCCCATGATTTCTTCCAGCAACTCGCCCTTGGAGCCCTCCCACAGCGCGATGCGCTCCCGCACGCGCCGGTCCAGCCCGCGAAAGTTGTGCTCCACTTCGCGGAAATCGGCGAGCAACTCGCGCGCAATCTGGATGAATTGCTGGAAACGGTCTTTTAACGCGGTGTCGTCGAGCAGTGGAATATCGCCAGACACAACGCGCGCCATCTCGGCGTCGATCTCGTCGCGCCGCCGCTGCAACTCGGCAATGCGCGCTGCCGGGTCGGTCTCGCTGCCCTCATTCATCTGCTTGAGCAATTCGAACAGGGTGAGCAGGCGCGATTCGGTGCCGACAAAGCTGCGCTCGGTCAGCGAGCCGAGCCAGGCTATCGCCTTCTCGGTAGCGGGGGTCAGGTCGAAATTCGGTTCATCCGAACCTTGCGCGTAGAACTTGCGCAGCCAGCCCTTTTCGCTGCTCGCCCAGTCATTGAGGTAATCGAGCGCCGGTTTCGGGAAAGCCTCGCCGCCCAGGCGTTCCCGCAAGGCAAAAATCTCGTCCTCAAGCGCCTCCACCAGGTCAGCCTGAGCCATCACCCGCACGTTCGGCGCGATGAAGATGCGCTGCAAAAAACTCGCCACCAACGGCGCATGATCGGAGCGCAGCAATCGCCAGGCCGGGTGGCTCTGGCGCAACAGATCGAGCGTGGCATAGTCGAGGTTCAATAGACGCGCGCCTTGGGCTGAAACGCCTCCACCGTCAGCGGCTTGAGCCGCACCGGCTTGTAGTCGAGACGATTCCCGCCGGCAAAGTACAGGCTGTGCTTCAGCCAGGCGTTGTCGTCACGCACCGGGTAGTCGTCACGCGCATGGGCGCCCCGGCTTTCCTGGCGCGCGGCGGCGGAATGCATGGTCGCCAGCGCCACGGCCATGAGGTTTTCCAGTTCCAGCGCCTCGATGCGGCCGGTGTTGTAGACCTTGCTGTGGTCGCGCAGCACCACGCCGGGCAGCCTGGCGGCGATTTCCAGCATCTTGTTCACGCCGTCCTGCAGCACCGCCTCGGTGCGGAATACGCCGCAATGGAGCTGCATGGCCTTGCGCATTTCCTCGCGCAGTTCCGGCACGGTAATCCCATCACCCTTTTTGTCCCAGCGCGCCAGGCGCGCCGCGATGCGCTCCAGCGCCTGCGTGGGCACGGGGCGCGGGAAGGGGTTTTCGCGGCAGTATTCGATCACGTCGTTGCCGGCGGCGCGGCCGAACACGATCAGGTCGAGCAGGGAATTGCTGCCCAGCCGGTTGGCCCCGTGCACCGAGACGCAGGCGCATTCGCCGATGGCGTACAGGCCGGGCACGGCTTCCTCCGGGCCGGTCGCCGTCGGCATCACCACCTGGCCGTGCAGGTTGGTGGGAATGCCGCCCATCATGTAATGCACCGTGGGCACCACCGGAATGGGGTCGGTGGCCGGATCGACATGGGCGAACTTCAGCGCCAGCTCGCGGATGCCGGGCAGGCGCTGCTGGATCACCTCCGGCCCGAGGTGATCGAGCTTGAGCAGCACATGGTCGCCGTCCTTGCCGCAGCCGCGCCCCTCGAAAATCTCTACCGCCATGGCGCGCGACACCACGTCGCGGCTGGCCAGGTCCTTGGCGTTGGGCGCGTAGCGTTCCATGAAGCGCTCGCCGTTCCTGTTCACCAGGTAGCCTCCCTCGCCGCGCACCCCCTCGGTGATCAGCACCCCGGCCCCATGCACCCCGGTGGGGTGGAACTGCCAGAATTCCATGTCTTCCAGCGGAATGCCAGCCCGGAGCGCCATGCCGAGGCCGTCGCCGGTGTTGATCAGGGCATTGGTGGTGGCGGAAAAGATGCGCCCTGCCCCGCCGGTGGCAAGGATGGTGGCGCGCGCCTCGATGAAAATCGGCTCGCCGGATTCGATCCCCAGCGCCACCACGCCCTGGGAATAGCCTTCTTCATCCATCACCAGATCGACGGCGAAATATTCCTCGAAGAAATGAGTGCGCGCCGCGATGTTGCGCTGGTACAGGGTATGCAGCATGGCGTGGCCGGTACGGTCGGCCACCGCGCAGGTGCGCACCGCGGGGGCGCCGCCGTAATCCTGGGTCATGCCGCCGAAGGGGCGCTGGTAAATCTTGCCGTTCTCCAGCCGGTCGAAGGGCATGCCGAAGTGTTCCAGTTCGATCACCGCCTCGTTGGCCTGGCGGCACATGAACTCGATGGCGTCCTGGTCGCCAAGGTAATCCGAGCCCTTGACGGTGTCGTACATGTGCCAGTGCCAGTTGTCCTCGCTCACATTGCCGAGGCTGGCGGCGATGCCGCCCTGCGCGGAGACGGTATGGGAGCGGGTAGGAAACACCTTGGACACCACCGCTACCTTGAGGTCGGCGTGGGCGAGCTGGAGCGCGGCTCTTAAACC
>PQAG01000215.1 GCA_003104895.1 Nitrosomonadales bacterium | reverse complement strand
TGCCCTGAAGACGCTGCGCGAGAACAAGCCGGCCACCTTTCAGAAATGGTTCGACGCCATCCGCGCCTACCTGCCATCCACGCGCCTGCCGCAATCGCCGCAAATCCTCGGCAGCAGAAAGTCCCGCAGCTTCAAGGTCTTCAAATGATGCGGCAAGGAGCCTGAACCGTGTCGAAGATCTTCATCAGCTATCGTAGCGCTGACCGTGCTTATTCGGCGCGGCTCAAAGATCGTCTGATCCGAAAGTTCGGCGAAGAAAATGTATTCTTCGACAAGGATCGGGATAGCATCGAGCCATCCAGTGATTTCCCGGAAACGCTTGATGCCACAATACGGACGGCAGAGATTGTCCTCGCCGTGGTCGGTCCAGGCTGGCTTAGCGATGCAAGTCTAAAACGCCTCAACCATGATGCGAACGATTTCGTACGCAGGGAATTGCAAGAGGCGCTACAACGTCGGGAAAGAAGCGAGGCGTTGACGGTGCTACCGCTCACCGTCGGCAATGTAGCCATGCCCGATGCACGGGGGCTTCCCGTCGAGCTGTCCGCCTTCACCTCCATACAGGCTAATCAGCTACGTGACGATCCAGATTTCGACGAGGACATCGCGGACATCTGCGACATCATTGCTACTCGCTGCCCAGGCTTGCGTGCTCGTCGCCAAAACGACTGGCTGCGTGGCATCCTGACTTCGGACGAGCAGTCCAGGGCCAGCCTCGGGCAGGATATTGCGGTATGCAAAGCTGGCCGGCATATCACCAAGCGCCCCGCAGCCAGTGCGGTGTTGGATGTGTGGTGGCAATCGTGGCCTGTCGATCATCGTGCATTCGTCCTTCTTGGCGAGGAAGGCGACGGCAAGAGTTGGGCGGTCGCAGATTGGTTGGCGGACCGGGTAGCGGGCGCCAGTTTCCCCATACCGGTCGTGGTTGCTCCGGCGCACAAATTGGCGCAAGCCTCAGTGAAGGAAATCCTCGCTGCCTGTCTAGAAGTGTCCCAGCCTTGCGGGAACTGGCTGAAACGGCTGGAGGACTTGGAAAACGATCCGCCGGGTGAGGTGCCGCTGTTCCTGCTGGTGGTGGATGCCTTCAACGAACGCCCCGGCCTTGGCTGGCGCGAACTTTTCGATACCTTGCGTACCTCGCCCTGGCGGGAACGCGTGGCCTTGATCGGTCTGTGCCGCAAAGAATATTGGCAGGGGCTTGCCATTCCCGACGACGGCCTGCCGCTTGCCTGGACGCTTTCGGGTTTCACCAGCGCGGAACTGGACGAGGCCCTCGCCCAACGCGGAGCGACGCGCGAACAATTCAATCCTGAAGTATTGCACTGGATGTTGCGACCACGCTATTTCGATCTCGCTTTCCGGCTGAAAGACGAGATTTCTCAGGGCGGGCTGACCCTGGATCGACTGATCTACGAGGACTGGCGGGACATGGCGGGACGCAAGCAGCAGCCTTTGAGTCACGAGGACTTTCTCACACTGATTTCCGGTCTTGCTGAGAAACTGGAACAGCGTCGTATCGCCAATGCCGACTTCACCGCCCAGGCTCAACTTGTGACAGGCAATGTGCATGAACTGTTGAGGGAGCTCTCTAGTGCGGGTGTCATCGAGCGGCGGAGTGGAAAACTGCTGTTCGGTTCGCGCCATCTTGCGCTTGCACTGGGCCTCGTTCTGGCGAACTCGGTGGAAGAGTGCCAAGACCAGAGTCCCGCCGCTCTGCGCGAAAATATCTCGCGCTACATGAGCTCCTACGCGGAATCCGACCTCCAGGTTCGCGTCTGCGCGATGGCGCTATTTCACGCCCTTAGCAGCCGCAACTATCCGGAAACCGGTCGCCTCGCCTTGTTGCGTGCCTGGATCGGGGGGCGCAATCTCGACGAAACCGATTTGGACAAGATAGCCGCTTACCTCCCACTGCAACCGTCGACTTACCTGCGCATGGCGGAGTACATCTGGGGTGAGGCGGACAACCGGGAGGCGCAGAACGCCTTCATGATCGGCTTCCTCCGACATAGGCATTGCCCTGAGGTGAGTCGGGAATTGCGGCCGGCCTTCGCCCGCTGGCTGGGTTTCGTCTACCCATGGGGTTATCGAGCCCATTACGAACGCGACGATGTCAAGCTCGCTGAATTGTGGCGAGGAGTTGAGAATAGGCTGGGCGGCCCGGCAATCTCCGGCCCGGTGAAACTGCTGGGCGTCACCATCGAAATCACCGAAAACATTGGTTTGCTGCGCCTCGCCCAGGTTGCCTTGGCAGTCATGTCCCATGATCGGTCGCAAGGCTATGCGGACCAACTGCTGGCCGGTCTGGTGGCTGCTACGGTGATGGATGGAAGTCATGGTGAGTTTTCCTGGCTGCTACATACCTGCCATGCCGAAACCGCGAATCTTCTCTTGGTCTCTGCGAGGGACTGGCTAGAGCAGGGCCGGTACGGCCAATCCACCGCTTACCTGGCTGCCAGGAAGCTGTTAATGTGTCTGGGCAGCGAGGAAGCACGGCAGTTACTTAACACCATTCCGGTTGAGTTACGCTTCATCCATCCACTGGTGCAGATGCGCGAGGAGAACCCCTGCGATTTCTTTGGCGGGCTGTGGACAGAGGTCAACTATCTCGATTGCTTGGATCGCAGCAAGAAACATGGCAGCTTAATTGCGCGCCAGTTGAAGGAGGTGGTGCTGAACCCAGAGATAGATTTGCCGTCCGTCTATCGTTCGCGGCTGGACGAAGCTGGAGCTGGGCTTGATCTGTCCCAAGTTGGCCGCTTCATGGGAAAAACCAGGGAGCAGTATGACCTGGAGGAAATGGAGCCCGCACTCTGTGCCTTTGCCGTTTCGCGCTATCGGGATCTGATGCGCATCCTGGCGCAGGAAGTCAAATCGAGAGAGGGGCTATCTCTGAGACTTCTCACTTGGGACATCATTGATCAACTACCCATACTGGGTGACGAAGAACAAACTCTCGTTTTGACGGTCTGGAAATCGATGCTCACGCTTGGAGACGAGGAAAGTCGGCTCGCTGAGCTCGTGCTGTTTTCCATGGTGGTTTTCGATCAACCGGTTGTAGAGCAGTTGAAAATGCTGAAAGAACGCAGCGATAGGCATGGCTATTTCGTCCAGCATCCACCTTGTTTCCACCCTCTTTCCGCCGGCGATGGGCCTGCCGTCGTGGGTGAATTGAGAAACATCGATCTATCTCAGACTGATCAACTCTCAAACCTGCTCTGGTATTTGACCAAGACACTACGACACGCGGACGCAGGTATCCGTGAGCATCTCCTCACTCACTTCGATGTATACGATCCAGTTGCTCGCGGTTGTTGCCTGGAAATCTTTGTCCAAACGAATGACACGGATGCTGCCAGGAAAATTATTTTGTCCGGCTGGGCTTACCGCGATGGCTGCAACCATGCGCTCGAAAACCATTGGGGCAGCCTCTTACTTGCCGAATACGGCGAGAGCTTGTCCCTCGATAATCTTGTTGGGCGCATACAGCCGGAATGGCTGGGCTATGCGATCAAGAAAAGGGGCTATCGCTCCAACGATGTGGTGGGGTATGCGGCAGTACTTGACAGGATTTGGCGAGGCATTGTCGCTCGTGCGCCATCGCCAGAAATAGATTCTCTCAGCCCCTATGTCCGCATTGAGTCGTTATCAACTAATGAGCGCGAGAACGACCAACTCTCGGCCCACGAAATTGGATCGACGAACGTCCGCTTCACCAACAATACCTGGGGTGGACGCGCCGGCCAAGGTTCCGTTGAAGACCTGAGGCGCTTGACTGACCTCGATGCCAATGTTGACAGATTGAACTCTCTGAGCCAGCAAGTGGCTGATCTCGAAGAACATGAAAGAGCCCGAGGCAACCCTTGGTTTGCCGACTCGTTTCGGCATGGCGGACTGGAGCAGGTCCTGGCGCTGGATAACACCCATTGGCAGGACTGGATTGCTCCGGTCCTGCGCAATGATGGCCGCGCCAGGCAATTGCTTGCCCTCTGCCGGGGCTTCTATGAGAAGCTTTGTTCCGCGCTTCTGGCCCATGCGCCGCAAGAGGGGCTACAACTCTTCCGTGTCCTTGCGACTCAATCGACCATCCGCATCACCGCTGCGCGTCTTGATCTGCGTGTGCTGCTTCTGGATGTTTTCGCGGCACCGGCTTCACCCGAAGTCGAGCAGATTCTGCACGAACAGATTGAAGCCGCTTCAACAGATTTTGACCTGTTCGAATTCGCTCTGTATAGCCAATACGGTGAACGTAACGACTGGGTGCGCAACGTCGCCAAGAATTGGATTGCTTCCGGGGAAGGATATGACAAGGCGCGGGGATTATCACTACTGGGCTTTTCCGCTGCCGCCACCGATGGTGACAGCCTTGCCGAATGGATATCTGATCACCCCGACAGTTGGCTGCGCGACGTAGCCGAGGAGTCCCGGCGCAGGCATCAGCGACATATCTGGGCGCGTCGCTGGTTTGAGCGATTCCTTACGCGGAAAGATCGCTGCGAAGCCTGGGCAGCATTTCGCCTGTTTCTGCATTGCGTGGATCGCCGTTTCTGGCTGTGGTTTAGCGACAGCGATCTAGGGAAAATCGAACCCTGGAAGCATGATGCAATCACAATGAATCTCGGGGCCATCGAGTCCACTTGTAAGTCGAATGAAAAAAACTGGCAGGACAGCTTTCTAGGACAGAAGGTGAAGCCCGATGAGTTATGGCCGTGGATGAGGAGCTATGGATGAGTATGTGTCCTTCAAAAGAAGTGCCATTACTGGTCTGCAACAGCTACCGTCGTGGCGATTCCGCCGACTATGCCTACTCTCTCCGCCATGAGCAACCTGGCTATTACCCCCTGGCAGATGCCCGAACACCAGGAAGTGCTGCAACTGATGCAGGCTGCAGCGGAGAGCCTCGAGCGGACCTTGGGACCGGATCATCCAAATACTCAAAATTCAGTGAAGGCCATGCAGCAGATGCTGGCCGCTTTGCAGCAAGGGACACGGGGATGATGCGTGCCATGAACGGATTCGAAAGGAGATTGAAATGAGCAAGGACCCAGGCAACATCAGGCTGCGCATCGATGGCACGCTCAAGGAGGAAGATACCTCCATCGCCGAATGGCCGGCCGAGGTGTATGAGCTGGATGGCCTGTCACGTGGCGAGGCGCAGCGCGTTATGCCCGAGGCCCTTGAACCCGACGCGGTTCTTGAACTGGAACTGGCGAACGGCACCCGTATCCTGGTTGCCGCCGAGGATGCCGGGCGCTACCTTGGCACTGCGGCAGGACGCGGCGAAGCCGGGGCGGTCCAGATCGAGGTTGGCCAGCTCCTGCATCTCTCCGGCCCGCGCCTGCCCGCCGGTGCCGCACGCGACAGCCTGGGCGCCTGGGTGCTCAAGGGTTTGCGGGTCTACCGGCAAGGCCCCGCCGGCGTGACTGCGCTGATCGCGGCGGGCGCTTTTCAGGATGCGCAACTGGACGACCACAACGGCCTGTATCGTTGCAACACCGATGCCTTTGGGCTGAGCAAGGTGGATGCGCTGCCCAGCTCTGCAGAACCGGCCCTGATCTTCATCCACGGCACGGCTTCCTCGACGGAAGGAAGCTTCAAGGACCTGTGGGCCAACGACCAGTACCGCGAACAACTGGTTGCAAGCTACGGCCCGCGTCTCTATGCCTTCGAACACCGCAGCCTGACTGAAAGCCCCATCACCAACGCCCTGGACCTGGTCAAGACTCTGCCCAAGGGCGCGCGCCTGCACCTCGTCAGCCATTCGCGCGGGGGCATGGTGGGCGAGTTGCTGGCGCGTGCCAACCGCATCGGCCTGGAGCCTTTCACCGATACCGAGATCGAACGTTTTCTGGCCCATGCAATACGCCTTGGGCGTGAAGGCTTCGAGGATGATGCCAAGCGGCTGCGCGAACTCAACCGGGAACTGCGCAAGCGCGCCATCCAGGTCGAACGCTTCGTGCGGGTTGCCTGCCCGGCACGCGGCACCACCCTGGCCTCGGGCCGGCTGGACCGCTGGGCCAGCGTCATGCTCAACTTGCTGGGCAAGGGCTTCGACGCGACGGGCAAGATCATCCCCGGGATGAAGCCGGTGGCCAAGGGCTACGGCTTGTTGAAGCGTTTCCTGCTCGCGGTGGTCAAGCAGCGCGCCGACGCGCGCATCCTTCCCGGTCTGGAGGCGATGATGCCCGATTCGCCGCTGGTGGGCCTGCTCAATACCCCGGACGTGAAGATCGAACATCCCTTGCACGTGCTGGCCGGCGACTTCCAGGGCGATGGTCTGTTACCGTGGCTGGGCGACTGCCTGTCCGAGGTTTTCTACGGCAGCGAGACCGATCTGGTGGTGAACACCCCCTCCATGAGCGGCGGCGCAATGCGCCTGCAAGGCATCCGCCAGAAGCCGGTCAGCGGCCCGCAGGTCACTCACTTCAGCTATTTCGAGCGCGACGAGAGCGCACTGGCGCTGCTGGGCGCGCTCAGGGGCGACGACAGCCAGTACCAGTTGCTCGAAGGCCCATCCAGGGTCGAGATCAGCCGGGGCGGCAGGGAGGCCAAGCGCAAGGACGACGCCCCCATCGTCTTCCTGTTGCCCGGCATCATGGGCAGCCATATCCAGCTTGGCAAAGACCGTATATGGTTCGAGCCCTTCAGCATGTGGGCGGGCGAAATGGCCAGAATCAGGGCCGACGTGGTCGAGGGCGTGACGCCGGACGGGTGGATGGACCGCAACTACGAGATGCTGGCGCGTCATCTGGCCGAAAGCCATGAAGTGCGGCCTTTCGCCTACGACTGGCGGCTGTCGGTCACCGATGCGGCAGCGCGCTTCGGCAAGGAGCTCGACCAGGCCATGCTCGATGCCAGGAAACGCGGCCAACCCCTGCGCATCGTCGCCCACTCCATGGGCGGCCTGGTCGCCAGGCTGGCGCTGAAGGGGCGCTGGGACCAGTTCAAGGCCATCCCGGGCAGCCGTCTGCTGCAGCTGGGGACGCCCAACCAGGGCTCTCATTCCATCGCCGCCGTGCTCATGGCGCGCGACGATTTCGTCCAGACCATCGAGCGCTGGTTCGATTGGAAACACGACATGCGCGAGTTCCTGGAGATCGTCCGTGATTTTCCGGGTGTGCTGGAACTTCTGCCCTGGCCGGAGGATAACGGCAAGGCCAGCGATGGTGTTGACTACTTCGATGCCAATGTCTGGCAGACCTGGTACGGCGAGGACCAGGATTCGAAGAAGGGCAAGTCCTGGCTCCCGCCGCAAAAGGGTCCTCTGGAAAAAGCGCGTGCTGCCATCACCACCCTGCGCACCGCCGAGCTAGACCCGGAATGCACCCTCTATGTGGCGGGCCGCGCACCTACGCCTATCGCAGTGCGCATCGTCGAGGGGCAAGTGGAGATCGGCTGGGTCGACGAGGGTGACGGGCGGGTGCCCTGGAAGACGGGCATTCCACCCGGCGTACCGGTGTGGTATGCCGATTCCGCGCATGGTGACCTGGCCAACCATGAGAAGGCCTTCGAGGCCTACCGGGAGCTGATCGAGAACGGCGACACGCGCGAACCCGCGCTGACCCGCATCCCGGCCGGGGCGCGCGGTGAGTCCGCACCTGTCTTCCGTCCGCGCAGCCTGGAAGGGAATGCCCTGTATCCAAGTCTCGACGAAGTCCTTGCCGCCGCCACCGGCGGCGCCCGCCCGGGCCGGCGCGCCGCGGCGAAAAAGGAAGCCCCAGTCATTCTTGAGGTCATCCACGGCAGTCTGGCCAGCGCCGAATCGCCGGTGCTGATCGGTGCATATGCCAACGACAGCCTGCGCGGCAGCGCCAGTTTCCTGGATGGCCACCTGGATGGCCAGTTGGGGAGCACCTTCAAGCTGGGCCGTTATCCTGCCCAGCCGGACGACGCCATGGTCTTCCTCAATTCCACCCCTGGCGGAAAGCCTGGCGGCGCCATCGTCGTCGGCCTGGGACCAGTAGGCGAACTGCTGCCCGGCAAGCTCACCCAGGCGCTGACCAATGGCCTGCTGGAATATGCGCGCAGCCATGAACAGCGCCAGCGCACCGCCGGCGCGGACCGGCTGGCTGTTTCCGCCCTGCTGGTGGGCACCGGCTTCACCGGCCTCACCCTCGAGGTCGGAGCACGCTGCCTGCTCGATGCCCTGCGGCGCGCCAACGAGTCGCTGAGCCGCGCCGGGATGAAGACCCGCATCGGCCGCCTGACCCTGTATGAAGAGGCCGAGGACCGCGCCATCGCGACGGTGCAGGCCCTGCGCGACCTGGGTGGCGACGCTCAGTTCGCTGATGCCGTGCGCTTCGACGGCCGCCTGCGATCCGGCGCCGGCGGCTTTCGTGGGCGTTGTATCAGCAGCGGCGGGCAGCCGGGTGCATATCGCGTGCACATCGCCGCCGGTGGCAATGGGGGCCTGCGCTTCACCGTCATCACCGACCGGGCGCGCAACGAGGCCGCCGCCGAGGCGGATCAGCGCCAGGCAGTGGACGGCCTGATCGCATCGATCACCCGCGCAACCCAGGATCAGCCCGGCCTGTCGCGCGCCGTGTTCGAACTCATGGTGCCGAACGGGATGAAAGAGGCCGTGGCCGAAGTGCGCAGCCTGATGATGTCCGTCGATCCTGAAGCCGCCGCCTATCCGTGGGAACTGATGCGCGACAGCGATCAATCCGACGAAAAGCCGCTGGCAACGCGCGTCGAACTGGTGCGCCAGCTCGCTACGACCCACGGCCGGGGCAGGGTGCCGACCGTGACCGGGAACGGCGTATTCATCGTCGGTGACACACAATCCGGCCTGATCGAACTGCCCGGTGCGCAAGCCGAGGCCAAAGCCGTTGCCAGGGTATTCTCGGGCCAGGGCCATGAGGTCAACGACCTTTACCGCGCCAATGCCCAGCAGGTGTTCGAGGCCCTGTTCAACGGCCGCTACCGCTTCATGCACCTGGCCGGCCATGGTGTCGTCAAGGACAAGGAAACCGGCCTCACCGGCATGGTGCTCGGTCCCGGGACTTATCTGACAGCGGCGCAGGCGGACAAGCTCCGGCACGTCCCGGAATTCGTCTTCATCAACTGCTGCCACCTCGGCGCCATGAAGGAGGACGCACAGCCGCGCTGGGGCGAACTCGCCGCTAATCTGGCCACGCAATTCATCGAGATGGGCTGCAAGGCCGTCATTGCGGCCGGCTGGGCCGTCGACGACAGCGCGGCCAGCACCTTCGCGCAGGCCTTCTACACGGCCATGTTCGCCGGCAAGCGCTTTGGCCAGGCGGTGCTCATGGCTCGTGCCGCCACCTACGAGCAACATCGCCTCACCAATACCTGGGGTGCCTTCCAGGCCTACGGCGACGAACGCTATTGCTTCCAGGACGAGCAAATCGAGCCATCAGGTGCCGGCGGGTACATCCATGCCAGCGACCTCATTGCCAATCTTGACATGCTGTGCGCCCGTCTTCAGGGCGCCAGCGATGCCGAGAAAAAAGGTTACTACAGCAAGCAGATCAAGGCGATCGAACAGGCTGCGCGCAGCCCCGATTTCCAGAACGCCCGCGTCCGGGAAAAGCTTGCCAGTGT
Organism: Nitrosomonadales bacterium; assembly: GCA_003104895.1. GTDB lineage: Bacteria > Pseudomonadota > Gammaproteobacteria > Burkholderiales > Sulfuricellaceae > Sulfurimicrobium. The sequence goes on along the minus strand of PQAG01000215.1, from coordinate 25,119 downwards.
CTGGTCAGAACTCGGCGAAAGCGACCGTGCCATTGGGCACTACCGGGCTGCGCTGGCACTGGAAGACGCCGGCATCAGCCTGAAGGCGCTGGAACAGCTCGCCAATCTGGAGATTCGTTACGGCGCCAGGCTGCTTGCTGCCGAGGGCGGCAAGAAGGGCAACAAGCATGTTGAGGGCGCCAAATACATGAAAGCCGGTTTGGACCGGCTGAATCTTCTGGTTGAGATCGGGCCAACCGCTGAGCGTCTGTCCCTGATCGGCTCGCACTGGAAGCGCCTCGCCCAGTCTCGTCATGCCAGCGGCAATCTCAAGGGCCTCAATGATTGCCTGGCCGAGATGGGGACAGCCTACTGGCGTGCCGCAGAGCATGCGCATCAATGCAGCGGCGAATGGGATTACTACCCGCTGTTCAATGCCCTGGATGGAAATTTCCTGAATGCAGCCAGGGGTGAGCGTGCCGGGTTCGACGGGCGCGCAGGCCAGCTTTCCAGCCTGCTGCAAGCCGGCGCCGAAAACGGCAGGCGGCGCTTCGTTGAGAACCGTGATTTCTTCCATGCTCTGGCCGGAGTCGAGGCTGAAAGGATAGATGCACTTTGGGCCTGTTACGACGGCCGCTCCAATGCCTGCATCACCAGGTCGGATGAGTTGAACGGGCTGATCGCCCGCTACTGCGATGTGCTCAAGCGGCTGGGCAGCGCCCGCGAGCAGGATTCGGTCACGAATCAATTGAAATTCCTGATCGACATGTTGCCTTCTGGCGACAAGCCCAACATGGTGAAGGAAGCATTGAACAAGCTCATTAGAGGCGTGGCGGCTTGAAATGGATGCAGGGTGCGGCGGTTCCGCATTTAAGGAGACACGGTGATGAGTGGCTTGATGATTGCAGCCCGCCAGGGCGACAAGGCATGGGCTGAGCGTGTTGCAGGGCAGTTCCGGGCGGTGCTGGGCGAGGAGAATGTCCGCATTGTATCCGGCCCCGCTGATCGGCGCGGGTGGTCTTTTGTTGATGCTTATTCGGAAGAAAGTGAAAAGCACGCCTGCCGCGCGCTTCTTCTGGTGATGGGCTCCGCCTGGCATGATTCGATGGCATCGCTTGATGATCCCGGCGACCCGCTGCGCACCTTGGTAGATGAGGCCCTCGAAAGGCATGCCATCGTGGTGCCTGTTCTGGTACAGGGCGTGCAACTGCCGTCATGGGAGCCATTGCCTGAATCGCTGCAGGCGCTGGCCAGGCTTTCTAGCGTTGAACTTGCAGAGCCGGGCTGGCAAGCGGCACTGGCCGATTTTGCAGAGCGCTTTGTCCCGCACATCAGGGGGCAAGTACGCATGGCCATGGGCGGGCCGCCGGAAAAGCATCCAGAAATGAAGGGCAGCCCTGAGCCAGCGCCATCGGCACCAGAAAAATCCCAACCTGATGTCCTTGGAGGCAGTGTGAGGGACGATTCCCTTCTCCTTGGGGACAAGCTTGCCCGGATGAAATCCGGGCCATCGGCTGGTGGGGCCTTCGAGGGGATCAAGGCAAAGATCGGTGAGTTAACGGAGAAAATGCTCCATCACCGGGAGAAGCCGCAGCTCGCAACGAAGAGCGCGGAGCCGGGCCCATCGGGGGGCGAGCCCCAGGTTGAACCCGAAGCTGAACCCGTGTGGCTGGGAGCGTCGGCGCCGAAAGCAGCGAAACCAGGCGGCGAGTTCACGGCCCGGTTCGTGGCCTATGAGAAGCAGCTGGAGGAAGAAGTGCGCCAGTTGCTCAAGAAGCTCTCACCCAAGGTCGAACCGGTCCTCGGCGTGCAGGAATGCCGCTGGAAGCACGGCACTCAGGTGACTGTAAAGCTTTCCGGGCGCGGCCTGGCGATTGACCCGGCCGAGCAGCCATTCGTCTGGAAGGGCGGCCGTTCGATGCTGGAATTCGATGTGGAAGTGCCGCGTGAAGCGCCAGAGAGCAAGGCGGTGCTCAAGTTCGATGTGTTCATCGAGGGGATCATGGTGGCGCGCTTGCGGCTTGACCTGGAAATCACGCTGCATCCTGTGGCCGGAGAGAACGTGGCGGCAAATGTCGAACCGGCAAAGAGCGCCTTCGTCTCCTATTCGTCCAAGGACCGCCTCCGGGTGCTGGACCGTCTGGCGTCAATCAAGATCAGCGCCGGGATCGACCCTTTCCTCGATTGTCTCGACCTCCATCCCGGCGAGGAGTGGAAGCCCCGGCTCGACGATGAAATCAGGCGGCGCGACCTGTTCCTCCTCTTCTGGTCGAAGAATGCCAGCGAATCGAAATGGGTGGTGTGGGAGCTGGATACGGCGCTCAAGGAAAAGAGTGAAAAAGCCTTCCAGCTCCACCCCCTCGACCCTGACGTGAAGCCGCCAGACGGGCTGGAGGAGCTGCATGTTGGAGACGTCATCATGTGGGTGCGCAAGGGGTATGAAGCTTCGCTGGCAGGGCAGCCAGGCTGTGGCAGTTCATGATTCAGGAACGTATCTCGCCGGGAGAATCGAAAATGCAATTCGCGAGGAAACCGAAAACGAAGGCCGGATTCAAGATCATTCCGGGAGCGCTGATTCCAGCCTTTTTTACCTTGTTGACGGGCTGTGCGGCATTGCCCGATCTGGCGCCATACCGTGATGCCACCTTGCAGCTGCGGTCTACCGTTCTGGTTGGCGGCAGTGCGGTGCAGTCCGGGCTTGATGCTGCAGCCGGCAGCTATGAAGCCGGCGACCCGGCTGCGAAGCGGATCAGGGAAAGCTCACAGAAGTTCGCCACAGAATGGAGGGCGCGGATCGCGGCCGCCGATTCGCTCGTCGAGTATGCCGATGCGCTGAACGATATCGCCCGTTCAGCTACAGAAGGGGCCGGGGCGGCGCGTTCCCTGGCCGATTCACTGGGCAAGCTCGCCAGCGGAGCGGGCATCGCCCCGCCGCCAGCCGGAACCGTTGCCGCGGCGGCCGATGCAGCCGCTTTTGTCTATGCCCATATCGCCGCCGTGCGTGCAGCCCAATCCCTCGACGAGGCGCTGCAATCCGCCCAGCCCGCGGTGGACCGGGTGGCAGCGCTGCTCACCGGGGATTTGCAGGCATCGCTGAATCTGCTGCGAGCGAGCCACAGACTGCAACGTGATGCGCTGGTGCTGAAATACAACGAGGAAATGGGCTTCCTCAAGGCCCTGACCAGGGAGCGCAAGGAAATCTATGGCAGGAGCAGCTTGCGTCCGGAGGACGAGCAGCGTCTGAAGAAGCTATCTGAAATGCACGAAGCGACGCGCGAGTGGCGAGAGCCGATGGAAAAGGCGCTGGCCGAGATGGAAAGCACGCTCAAAATTCGCGTCGAGTTGATCAAATCCACCCAGACCGCCGTGGCCGAATGGGCTGCTGCCCACCGCAATATCGCGGCGGCCGTGCGGGAAAAGCGCAGCGTGAATGTGGAAGCGCTGGTCCAGGCCACGCTGGAAGCGAGGGAACTAGTGAGGAGGCTTAAAGAGCTATGAGCGAATGGGACAACATCGAAGGTTTGCAGCAATGGTCCGACAAACTGGGCGAGTTGCTGGAAGCAGCGAAGGAGGCGGCACGCAGCCCCGGTATCGAAGCGCGTTTGGCGGTCAGCGACCGGCTGGCCGGATTCATCGTCAACTCATGGCCTAACGATGCAGCCATCAAGGCCCTGGACGCCCTTGCAGCGGAAGCGTCACAGGATCTGATGCTTGCCACCATCGAGGATCGGCTGAAGGAGATCGCGGGGCGCACCGCCGAGTGGCATCAGCTTGCCAAGCAGTTCCGCGAACAGGCCGAAACGGCAGGAATGCGGGCGGCGGAGATTCGCCTGGAAAAAGCTCGCCGCGTCGCGCAATCCCTGACGGAAAGCGTTCACCTGCTGCAAGACCTGCGCGGCAGCCTCAAAGACACCGAAGACCCCGAATTTGCCAGGAATCTGGCCCGGGCAGTGGAAATGCTGCAGAAATTGCGCTCGCAGATCGAGCGGGGTGGAAAAGCGTAGTGCCGATGGATGGAGAAGTTGACGGTCAATTCGACCTGATCATATAAACCAATTAGGAGACAAACAGTCATGAATACCCTGCGCCCCGGATCGTCCGGAGATGAAGTTAAACTCTTGCAATCCCGGCTGGCCGAACTGGGTTTCCCGCCCGGCAAGATCGACGGTGATTTCGGACCCGGCACCGAGGCGGCGGTGCGCGGTTTCCAGTACAGCCGGATGCTGCTGGCTGACGGCATCGTTGGGCCTCGCACGCTTGCCGCTTTGGGAATGGTGAGCGATTCCACCTTGCCCAGCGCCATTCCGCAGGTCACGGTGGAGAAAACCTGCGTCATGTTTCCCTTCACCCCGCGCAGGAATATCGAGAAGCACCTGCCCACCGTGCTGCAAGGGCTGGTTGAAGCCGGACTGGAGGACAAGCCCATGGTGCTGATGGCCCTGGCCACCATTCGGGCAGAAACGGAAGGTTTCGAGCCCATTTCCGAAGGGAAGTCACAGTGGAATACCTCTCCCGGCGGCAAACCCTTCGACCGTTATGACCGGCGTACCGATATCGGCAACAGCCAGCCTGGGGACGGCGAACGCTATCGCGGCCGTGGATTCATCCAGCTCACCGGTAAAGCCAATTACCGGCAGCACGGCCAGGCCATCGGCCTGGGTGACGGCCTCGTAAACAACCCGGAGCTGGCTAATGATCCGCTCATCGCCGCACGCCTCATGTGCAGCTTTATCAAGGCCAAGGAGCGCGCCATCAAGGAAGCGCTGATGGAATATGACCTGCGCCATGCCCGCAGATTGGTCAACGGCGGCTCCCATGGCCTGGACCGGTTCACCGATTGCTATCAGCGGGGGCAGGCGCTGCTGAAGGATATTTGATTCCAGAGGCTGGGGAGGAATTGACACCGGCTTGGAAGGCGCTTCTGATGTGAGGGGGGTAAGGGGTAGAGAAATGGTTGAGGTTGTTTTTCTGAAAATTAGCGACATGATTGCGTTCATTGCTGAGGGCATGATGCCCTGCGGAGCCTGAATGAAGATATTCATATCCTATGCGAGTGAAGAGCGGCCAATCGCGGATGAATTGGCTGTCAGGCTGCGCACTGAAGGCCATACGGTATTTCTCGACAAGGATAACCTGCCCGAGGGAGAGGGCTATGATGCGCAGATACGTGAAGCGATTGCCACGTGCGACTTGTACCTGTTCCTGGTCTCCCCGCTGTCGGTCCAGCCCGGCCGCTACACGATGACCGAGCTGAAGTTTGCGCGCGAGCAGTTTCCCAACCCGCGGGGCCGCGTCCTGCCAGTGATGGCCAAACCTACGCCATTCAGCGACATTCCGCCCTATTTGAGTGCGATTACCCTCCTGCAGCCGCAGGGCAATCTGGTGGCCGAGACGGTGGCGGAGGTCGATAGCTTGTTCAGCCGATGGTCCCGGAGCCGCTGGCTGCGCATCGGAGGAGGCGCAATTGCCGTGGCACTGGTCCTGGCTGGAATCGGCTGGCGGGGAACAAATCATACTCCGCCGCCATGCCGCTTGTCGGTCTTGCTTCTTGCCCAGGATGCCAGCGGACTGGCACTGGATGTCACCACGCCGGCTGGCACCACGGCGCTCAGTCTTGGAAATGCCCCTGTTCCATTCGAAGTCGGCCCTTTCGATCGGAAGGATGTCTCATGGAGTGCAATGCTGCGCGGGCGTGATGGCAGCCCCCTTGGCCGGCATGCCATCAAGGGCTGTCCGCGATCACGCGTCAATGTGGATTTTGGAGGTGGGTATGGATTGGTCATTGATCCGCTTTAATCCAGCTCGATCGGGATGGGGCAAAGGGTGTCTTCATGCCGCCCGCAAATGGCCTGCCCTGCCTGCGGCCATGGCGCTGGCGCTGGGAATCATGATTTGGAGCTTGTCTCTGGCGGCCCTGGCGGCTACCAACATCTCCGGGATGGCCACTGACTCGATTACCGGACAGGCGGTGGCGGGCGCGCGGGTCACATTGAGCAGCGGGCAATCGTCACTCAGTGTCGGAACCACTGCATCCGACGGGGTTTTCCAGATGTTTGTGAATTTGCCTGTCAGGCCAGTGCCGCAAACCTATACCCTGGAAGTTTCGCAGCAGGGATATGCCGCCCAGACACGCAATGTGGTCGTTGCTTCGGGCCAGGCCGACCAGTTGAGCTACAAGGTGGCGTTGCCGCGCATCGAGGCCATAGGGTGTGTTCCGGACCCTGGGCGAAGCGTGGTGATTGGCCATGTGCGGGCACCTGCCTCGGCTACCCATGATCTCGATCTTTCCCGGCGGGTCAGAACAGTACTTGAGTATGACCTTCTAACCGAAGTTCAGAAGACGCATTTGCCTCCTGCCCAGCAGCCAGCGGTATTTGCTTGCCCCAATGCGTTGCCAAGAACCCTGCGGGAGCATCCGGATTGGGCGCGTGCCCTGAAAACCGATGCATTCGTGGTGGGTGAGGCTGCACCAGTGAACGGCAACTTCAAGGTTGACATGCAGGTATCGGCACGTTACGCAGATAGTGCCAGCCTGCCGACGCTGGCCACCACGCCGGAAATGAATCTCGACCTGCCATCCTCTGCCGATCTTGGCCGTGCGGCACTGGCGCCTATCATGATCGCGCTGCTCAGAGCTTATCTGAAGGAAGGCCGTTACGCCGAGTGCGTGGAGTTTTCCTTGGCAGTTGAATCTGCCCTGGGCAAGTCAACGGTTTTGGCCGAATTGCGCAAATCCTGCCAGGACAGGCTGCCCAATAAAGGATTGCTGACGGGGGGTGGGCAATGATGCTGACGAACACTAAGAAGAGTTTCTGGATGTGGCTCGTTGCGCCAGTTGCGCTGTTTTTTGCCGGGACCGCATCGGCTGGCGGGATATGGGATATTGAAAAGGAGCTGCAACTGCTGCGTGATGGCAAGGTGCAGCAGCATATTGGCAAAGCGCGCTACCGCTTCGCGGTATTCACCTTCGATGACCCTGACGGTACAGGGCTTGGCAACGCTGTGGCAAGCATCCTGAGCCACGACCTGTTGATGAACAGCAAAGTCAGTTCGATCGGCGTGCTCCGCTATGTGGGCAACCTCGGCAAGGCCGGTGAAGACAAGCAATTGCGTTATTTCGACAAGGTCGAGCCGCTGATCGAGTCGCAAGGTGTGCAGGTGGCCATATGGGGTACCATCCGGCGTAGAGGTGAACTGGTGCGCATCGACAGTTTTATGCAACTCTCGCCTTCAGTGATGCGCTCGGCCTTCAGCTTCTCCTTCAGCATGCCGGTGGAGATAGGTAGCGGCCGGCTGGTGCACCGTATCGGGCCGGACAGAATGCTGACCCAGCGTCTTGAATTGTCCTCGGAACAAGCCAGCTACCTGGCTCCCATTGCGGTGGACCTCGACCGTTTGCGTGCAACGCCGAATGGCAGTGCGCCTTTCGTGGGGCAGCTGCCGTTGGGTAGTGTTTATTACTTACAGCGGCGCCAGGGTGAATGGATCCAGGTGGGCATGCAGTCCGGGCAGAGCGGCTGGTTGCGTTCCACGGGGTTTTGCACCGGCACTTGTGCCCCCCTGCTGTCGGTCTCGCGCTTCGCTTCCGAATTGATGGCCTACGACGATCGGGCCAGCCTTCCTGAGCGCAGTGAAAGGCTTGCGCCTGATGCCAAGGCATTCATTGACCAGTTGTGGGCCGTCGAGGTGCTTAACGGGGCACCCGCCCAATACGCCGAACAGGAAGCCCTGTATAGGCTCAATCCCTGGTGCCCGGCCAGGGATGAGGCAGCGTTCGAAGATCATGCTCCTCCCCCCGGAGGTGCGGCCATTTGCAATCTTCGTGCCATTACCCGGCTGGTCGGCATGAGCCGAAAAGCGGCCAGGCAGCAGTTGCAGGACGGGCAGCTAAAGGAGGATACGATGCGTTCCGTGGCCGATGAATTGGCCATGGTGTCCATGTCCGATCCCCGCCATGTGCCTACCCTGAAGAACCTCGCCACTCTGTTCGGCTTTCTCGGCGATGCGGAGCGTGCCAAGCTTGCCGCACGCCTTGCCGATGAGGCAGCTTCCGCGGTCCTTGTTCCTGCATACGACGCTGCTCCGCCTCCAGAGCCGCAAGCTCAGCCGTTAAAGCCATAGAACTTGAGTTTGGCAGGAATGCATTTAAAACGCCCCCTGTTAAGCCGGACCGGGATATCCGTTATAATTCGCGAATTCGACATAACGATTATGGATTCCCATGAAGAACTACCAGCCAGCCCAGAATCTGCTCCAGGACCGCGTGATCCTGGTGACTGGCGCGGGCCAGAGCATCGGGCGCACGGCGGCACTGGCCTTTGCTTCCCACGGAGCGACGGTGATCCTGCATGGGCGCAAGGTGGAGAAGCTCGAGGCGGTCTATGATGAAATCGAGGCTGCCGGCTTGCCCCAGGCGGCCATATTTCCCCTTGATCTGTTCACCGCGGAGGACAAGGATTTCGCAGCGCTCGCGACGGGAATCCGGCGCCAGTTCGGCCGCCTTGACGGCATTCTGCACAATGCTTCCCACCTCGAGAGTTTGCGCAGCCTGGAAGAACATACCCTCGAACAGTGGCAGGTTTCCTTGCGCGTCAACCTCATGGCGCCTTTTGCGCTGACTCGCGCCTGCCTGTCTTTGCTCAAGGAATCGCCGGATGCCTCCGTCATCATGACTTCGGAAACCCATGGCCATGCGCCGGCGGCTTACTGGGGCAGCTTTGCCGTTTCCAAGGCAGCGGGGGAAGTGCTGGTGAAGATGTGGGCGCAGGAGCTGGAGCTGCATCCCAAGCTGCGCATCAATGGGATCGTTCCCGGCCCGGTGCAGTCGGCGCAGCGAGTCAGGACGCATCCCGGAGAAGTTCTGGATTCATTGCCCTCGGCGGAATCGCTGATGCCGCATTATCTGTATCTGATGGGAAGCGACAGCCGCGGCGTGAGCGGCCAGATTGTCGAGTGTTAGCCCGGTTTCTTCAGGAAAAAACGCAGCATTTCTCCGCCCACTTCGATTTCATCCCCGTCCTGCAGCAGCTGCGCTTCCTCCTTGATGGCCTGGCCATTGACCAGCGGCTGTTTCTTGCCTTCCACCAGTGTGATGGAATAGCCCTGCGGACGGCGGTTGATGACGGCCACCTGGACGCCAGCCTTGCCAAAGGTGGCAAGTGGACGGCTCAATTCCAGCGTCTGGCCGGCGTGGGCTCCCTCCAGGCACTTGACGCCTCCCAGGGGAAAATTGTCGTTGGCCGCGCGCGCCACCGAAACGGCCGTATCGATCTGGTCAGCCGTTTGCGTCGGCGTTTCTGACGGTTTTTCGCCGTGCCTCAGATTCATCACCGGCATCATCATGATGGTGCGGTCGGCGTCCATGCCGGGTTTGGCTTTCTGGTTGATATACCTGAGCTGGTAGCGGCCGATTTCGATCACGTCATTGTTCTGCAGAATGTGTTTCTTRATCTTGACCCCATTCACCAGGGTTCCRTTGGTGCTGCCGAGGTCCTCGAGGATCTGGTCATTGCCYACGGTGAGAATGACGGCGTGTTCCTTGCTGACCGAAGAATCGTCGATCTGCATTTCGTTGTGCGGTTTGCGGCCAATGCCGAAGCGCGCCTGTTCGAGAAAATGATACCCAAGCACGTCGCCATCCAGGCTTAAAACCAGTTTCGCCATCATTTCCCCCTAATTATCCTAGAAACCTCAGTTGACCGCTTGGTTGATTAGTTAACATCATAGTTCTAAATGACTTTCCTATGTTTTTACGTTTCACCCGCTGGGTGGCATTGCTACAGGCTGGATTGCACGGTTTTTCGGGCAGCATGGCTGCGTTGTAACTCCTTGGAATGGAATGACCATTCCGCGTCGTTACGCCTTGCCCTGCACCCGAAAAACCGCACACTCCAGCCTGTCCAACTGAGGTTTCTAGGATTATTTCAGCCAGCCGAAGAGCTTCCCGAACAGTCCCCTGGATTGCACCTCGGCAGGGAACGGTGCCAGCACTTTGATCAGGATCGCGGATATGTTGTCGTGTCCGCCATTGTCGTTGGCCATCATCACCAGCTGGCGCGCAGTGAGCGGCAGGTTTGCTTGCAGCGCGTTCAGGGCAAGTTCGATGTTGACGTCGTCCACCATGTCGTTCAGGCCGTCCGAGCACAGCAGATAGACATCGCCCACCTCGACTGTCTGGTCCTGGACCTCGCACTGGCTCCGGGTTTCGACGCCCAGGGCGCGGGTGACCAGATTGCGGTTGTGGGAGGTTCTGGCGTCGTCATGGGAAATCAGGCCGAGAGCCACCTGTTCGTGGAGAATGGAGTGGTCCTGCGTGAGCGCCAGGAGCTTGCCCTTGCGCAGGCGGTAAAGGCGCGAATCGCCGACATGAGCGAAATGCAGGCGGTTGTCATGGAACAAGGCTGCAACCAGCGTGGTTCCCATGCCGTGATATTGCGGATTGGCCTGGGCGGCCTTGTGAATTGCCCGGTTGGCCCTGTTGAGGGAAGATTCCAGGATTTCCGCGATGCTGTCTGCGGTTGGGGCGGCTTCGCGCAGCTGGCGCTTGAGTTCCGACACCATGATCGAAGCAGCCATGCCGCTGGCCACGTCCCCCGCCTTGTATCCCCCCATGCCATCGGCCACCAGGGCCAGGCCCAGATCGGGTTCGGTTACAATGGCATCTTCGTTGAATGAGCGGACAACCCCTGCATCGGTAATGGACGCGATTTCCAGAGCGCTGCGTACTGACATTATTGGTTTTCCCCCTGTTGGTGCCCCTGTTATTATTTTTTTACGCTGCATTCTCGCATTCCATTCTGCTGCGATGCAAGGCGGGATAGATTAAATTTTAGCCAGAACATCCTCCCAAAACTTTTCGGCACCTTATAATCCTGTTCCATGATCATGCAGAAAATCGGCCGTTACGAAATCATCTCCGAAATCGGGCAGGGCGCGATGGGCGTGGTGTATCGCGCTCTGGATCCGCTGCTGGAACGGACTGTGGCAATCAAGACCATCAGTCTGGATTTGTCCAAGGACGAGTTCGAGGAGTTCGAGCAGCGCTTCTACCGCGAGGCGAAATCGGCCGGGCGCCTCAATCACCCCAATATCGTCACGATTCATGACGTGGGCAATACCGGCAACCTCGCCTATATGGCGATGGAGTTCCTGGAAGGCGCGGAATTGCGCGATATCATGGATGCCGGCGCGCAGCTCGATCTCGACAGAATCGTCGAAATCACGAGCCAGGTTGCCGATGGCCTGGCATTTGCCCATGAGCATGGGGTGGTTCACCGCGACATCAAGCCCTCCAATATCATGATTCTGAAGAATGGCGTGGCAAAGATCACCGATTTCGGCATCGCGCTGATTCCCTCGTCTTCCCGCACCATGGCGGGCGTGGTGCTGGGCTCGCCCAAATACATGTCGCCGGAACAGGTGATCGGACAGGACGTGGACCGGCGCTCAGATATTTTTTCACTGGGGGTGATGCTGTACGAAATGTTGACCGGCAGACCGCCGTTCAGCGGCGACAATATCAGCGCCATCATGTATCGCATCCTCAATGAAATGCCGGTGGCGCCGGTAACGCTCAAGCCTGGCCTGCCGGAAATATTCAATTACATTGTCGCCAAGGCATTGGCCAAGCATCCGGACGACCGTTATCAGAGCGCTGACGAGATGGCCGAGGATTTGCGCAGTTACCGGACATTGCAGACGCCGCTGAATTTTTATGCCGCCACCGACGGGAAGCCGCGCACCCTGGAACGCCGCAGCAAACCGCGGCCGCTGGATGAACAGACGCTGCTGATGGCTACCAGCGCGGCGGGCAGCGCTGAAATGCAGCCATGGTGGAAGCGCCCTCTGGTTCTGGGTGCTGGCGCAATTTTTCTGCTGGCGGGGATTTTTATCCTGAGCCGGGAAGAGCCGCCCCGGCAGGAGCAAATCCAAGGCACGGCTGCAAAGCCTGAAGTGAAAGCTGAGAAGCTTGCTTCCCCTTCGCCGCCGATGCCCGCCCAGCCGCAGGGGACGCTTGCTCTGGCGGTGACTCCGTGGGGCGAGATATACGTGGACGGGAAGCCGGAAGGGGTTTCCCCGCCGCTGAATGAGTTGAAGCTGGCCGCTGGCAAGCACACCATCGAGATCAGGAACCCCGGATTCCCGGCTTATTCCCAAACGCTTGATGTCGAGCCGGAATCAACGCGAAAGATCAAACACAAATTCAAGTAAGGCCATGCTGAAATCCAATCTGACTTTTCTTCCCCTGCTGGTTCTGGTGCTGCTGACCAGCGCGTGCAGCAGCACCAGTCTTAAAAAACTCAACGCCAAGGTGGACGAGGTGGTAACCCAGATAAAGCCTGAGGAGCCTGCCGAAAAATCCCCGCCATCACCCCCGCCTTCTCCGCCGCCTGCCGCGCGCAAGGCCGGTCAGGACTTGAATCTGGGTATCCGCAATTATGAGGATGGCAACTACAACACTGCCGCCAGCCACTTCCAGAATGCGCTGGGAGACGATGTGCTGCCGGTTGGCGAGCAGGTCACGGCGCACAAGTTTCTTGCCTTTATTTATTGTGTTTCCGGCGAGAAACTGGCGTGCAGGGGGGAATTCAAGAAAGTGCTGATGCTCAACCCGAAATTCGAGCTGAGTGCCGGCGAGGCCGGCCATCCCATCTGGGGGCCGGTCTTCCGCGAGGTTCAGGCCGAAATGGGCAGAAAGACGCGCAAGAACTAGCCTGCATCGCCGCCGCATTTCCTTCTGGGCCGCTTGTTAGCTTTTGCCCCGGAATTCCTGGTGGCAGGACTTGCAGCTATCCTCGACGCTTTTGAGCGCCGGCCGGATCTGTTCCAGCTTGCCGCTTTCCGCCGCCTTGAGCAGCTGTTCCGTTGATTCCTTGAGTTTTTGCTGGGCCTGGGCGAACTCGGCCGGCTTTTGCCATACCTCGGGTTTGGCGCGCGTGGGCGGGTAGTTGCTGTCCGGGGTGAAGTACGCCCAGGGCTCTGCCGCCAGCTGTTTCAGTTCCCGTGCGCCGGCAAGAAATGCCTGGCGGTCATAGTCCCCCCGTTCGCGCACCACCATTCCCAGCGGCTCCAGCGTGCGGAGCATGTGTTTGAAGACCGCCTTGCGTTTGCTGACGGGCTGGTCCGGATGCGCGTCCTGGGGTTCATTGCTGCAGGCAGTGAGTGTCAAGGCCGCCATGATGGCAGATAACAATAAAAATCCCGGCATGAGTCGTATTCCATTCAGATTTTATGGGTATTGGTTTCTGGTCCGGCTGCAAGATTCCCTTGCCTGCGCAGCAAGACCCGGCGGTGTCAAATGCTTATTTCAGGGAAAACTCCAGTGGAATGCCTGCAATGCTGATGACATCACGCGGCTGGAGCTGGCAAGGCAGGGTCTTGATTTCGCTGCCGTTGATCAGGGGCAGGTCTGTGCCTTCGACAAGCCCAAGATAATACTGGCCATCGCGCAAGGTGATGGCGGCGACCTGAATGCCGGGTTTGCCCAGCGTGGTGACGGGCCTGGAGAGCTCAAGCACCTGGCCGGCACCCGCCCCGGAGATGATTTTCAGCATGCCTAGCCTGCCGCTGCCGGCTTGGTTCTCTTCGCCGGCATCGAATGCCTCACTTCGGGTTGCCATGCCCAGAGGGGTGACGGAATTGAGCCGGGTCAGGTCCGGCATGCTGGTGGTCTCATCCAGTGCTGAGGCATGAGGCGGGGGGGCAATATCCGTTCTTGGCGTTGCGGCAATGGTTTTTCCCGGTGCGCTGGGTTCCAGCACCTCGCTGATGAAGGTGAAGGTGTAGCGGGCGATGCGGATTTCATCGCCATCCTGAAGCACGCGCCTGTGGACAGTGTTCTGATTGACCTTTGTGCCGTTGGTGCTGTTCAGGTCTTCGAGAAAGGAATCGCTGCCCAGGGTGATGATGACGGCGTGGTTCCCGCTCACTGCGGAATCATCAAGATGGATGTCGCTATGCGCCTTGCGCCCGATCGTGATGCGTTCGCGGTCGAGCGCGAATTCCCTGGCCGGACCCTGTTCACCATGCAATATCAGTTTAGACATGCCCCTCCTTACCCAATGCGCACCACAACGGCCGAAATGTTGTCGTAACCGCCGTTCTCGTTTGCCTGCTGTACCAGCTGACGCACCAGCTGCTGGGGATCTTCCTGCCAGGCATTCATGACGGCGGCCATTTCGTCGTGGGCAAGCATATCGTAACACCCGTCGGAACAGAGCAGAAACAGGTCGCCAGTCTGGATGGCAAGTTCGCGCATGTCCACTTCCACCACCGCATCCACGCCCAGAGCGCGCGTCAGCACCCCGCGGTAAGAATCGGATGCGGCTTCTGCGGCCGTGATTTCTCCGTTTTCGATGCGTTCCTGAACCATGGTGTGATCCACCGTGAGCTGGTTCAAGGCCCGGTTGCGCCACAGATAGATGCGTGAATCGCCTATGTGGGCCAGCGTGACGCGATCACCATGAAAGTAGGCTGCCAGGAAAGTGGTGCCCATGCCCTCATAGCGGGGGCGTTTCTGCGCGGTGTCATGGACGCTCTGGTTCGCCTCGCTGACGGCTGCGTAGAGTTTCAGTACGGGGTCGCTGATCTTGCGCGTCCATTCGGCATCGCGCCAGTGCGGAGCCAGCGGCTTGTTGAAGGATTCAAGCGCCGTCTTGATGGCCAGGTTGCTGGCAATTTCTCCGCCTTCATAACCACCCATGCCGTCGGCCAGCAAGGCCAGCCCCAAACCGGCGTCCCAGGCGATAGCGTCCTCATTGCCCGGCCTGACGCGACCGGTATCGCTGGCGCCAGCAAACTCCCAGGTGAACGCGCTGGCGCTCATCTGCAATACCCGACGGCCTGTTCCAGCCGTTCCACCGCGGTAATTTCCATGCCGGCGATCGCCTGTTTGGGTTTGTTGCCCCTAGGGACGACAGCATGAGTGAAGCCCAGCTTGGCGGCTTCCTTGAGGCGCTCCTGCCCGCGCTGTACCGGGCGGATTTCGCCGGCCAGGCCGATCTCGCCGAACACCACCAGTTTGCCCGGCAGCGGCCGGTTCCTGAGCGAGGATACGATCGCCAGCAGCACCGCCAAGTCCGCCGCCGGCTCGGTGATCTTGACGCCCCCCACGGCGTTGACGAACACGTCCTGATCGAAGCAGGCGATGCCGGCGTGGCGGTGCAGCACGGCAAGCAGCATGGCGAGGCGGTTCTGCTCCAGGCCCACCGACAGGCGGCGCGGATTGGGCGCATGGGCCTCGTCCACCAGCGCCTGGATTTCCACCAGCAAGGGCCGGGTTCCCTCCTGGGTGACCATGACGCACGAACCGGCAACATCCTGCCCGTGGTGGGAGAGGAACAGCGCCGAGGGGTTGCTGACTTCGCGCAGGCCTTTCTCGGTCATGGCAAAGACGCCCAGTTCGTTGACTGCGCCAAAGCGGTTCTTGAAGGCGCGCACCAGGCGGAAGCTGGAGTTGCTGTCGCCCTCGAAATAGAGCACGGTGTCGACGATGTGCTCCAGCACCCGGGGGCCTGCCAGCGCGCCTTCCTTGGTGACATGGCCGACCAGGATCACGGCCGTGCCCGACTGCTTGGCGAAGCGCGTCAACTGGGCCGCGCACTCGCGCACCTGGGCCACGCTGCCGGGGGCGGATTGCAGCGCCTCGGAATACACCGTCTGGATCGAGTCGATCACAGCTACTTCGGGTTTTTGCGCAGCCAGGGCGGCAAGGATCTTTTCCAGGCTGATTTCCGCCAGCAGCTGGACTGACTTGGCTTCCAGCGCGAGGCGCCTGGCGCGCGAGGCGATCTGCTGGGCGGATTCCTCGCCGCTGACGTAGAGCACGTTGTGCCTGGAGCTCAGGTGGCACAACGCCTGCAGCAGCAGGGTGGATTTGCCGATGCCCGGGTCGCCGCCGATCAGGACCACCGCACCCTGCACCAGTCCGCCACCCAGCACCCGGTCGAATTCAGCGATGCCGGTTGGCTCGCGCGGGACTTCCTGGGCCTCGACCTCGCCCAGGCTTTGCACCTTGCTGGTCACGGCAAGGGCGTTGTAGCGGTTGCCCGCAGTGCTCTCGGCGATGGTTTCCACCAGTGTGTTCCATGCCATGCAGTGCGGGCACTGCCCTTGCCACTTGGGCGACTGGCCGCCGCATCCGGTGCAGGTGTAGATGGACTTGGCTTTGGCCATAATTATATGGCTTCCAGCAGGGGAACGCGCGCTGCAACGGCGCATAGCAGCTCGTAGCTGATGGTGCCTGCGGCAGATGCGACTTCATCCACGGTCAGGCCGTCGCCCCACAGCGTGACGGCCGAGCCGATTTTCGCGCCGGGAACAGCGCTTAAATCCACCGTCAGCATGTCCATCGAAACCCGTCCGATGATGCGGCTGCGCTGCCCGTCAACCAGCACCGGCGTGCCGCTGGGGGCGTGGCGCGGGTAGCCGTCGGCATAGCCGCATGCCACGGTGCCGATGCGCATCGCGCCAGGGGCCCGGAAGCTTGCGCCGTAGCCCACTGCTTCGCCTGCCTGGATTGCGCGCACGGCGATGAGTTCGCTGGAAAGCGTCATGACGGGCTTGAGGCCAAGCTCGGAAGCGCTTCTGCCGCTCGTGGGGGAAGCGCCGTAAAGCATGATGCCGGGGCGGACCCAGTCGCCGTGGGCCTCCGGGTAGCTCAGCACGGCAGCGGAGTTGGACAGGCTGCGGGGCAGATTCAGTCCGTGAGTGACGGAATTGAACAACGTCAGCTGCTCCGCAATGCCATCGCTTTCATCTGCGCGGGCAAAATGGGTCATCAGCGTTACCTGGGCGCCAATCTGCTGCAGGCTTTGCAATGCCGCGGGTGCTTCATCGGGCTGGAAGCCGAGGCGGTTCATGCCGCTGTTGATCTTGAGCCACGCCTGAACCGGCGCGGAGCCTGGCGTCTGAAGCATAATGTCAAGCTGCCACTGCGCATGAATGACTGTGGACAGGCCATGCCTTGCCAGCAAGGGCAGTTCATCCGCGCTGAAAAATCCTTCCAGCAGCAATATTTCCTGCGTGAAACCGGCTTCACGCAGAGCAATGGCCTCTGCGATGTTCAACACGGCAAAACCGTCAGCCGCTTCCAGTGCCTTTGCCACCCGCAGCATGCCATGGCCATAGCCATTGGCCTTGATCACCGCCATGATGCGCGCGCGCGGCGCATGGCTGCGGGCGATGCCCAGATTGTGACGCAGGGCAGAGAGGCACACGCTGGCGCGAAGCGGGCGCGGCATGGGATCAGTAGTCTCCGCCGCCATGGGCGAAGTTTTGGCTACGGCATAACATTTCGCAGCGCGAAATATGAGCCTCCGCCGAAATGATGCGCACGGTGATCATCAATATGAATCCCCATGCGCATAATTTTCGAAGCGGGTGTATTCGCCGAGGAAGGTCATTCTGACCGTGCCGATGGGGCCGTTACGCTGCTTTCCGATAATGATTTCGGCGCTGCCCTTGTCGGGAGAATCCGGGTTGTAGACTTCGTCGCGGTAAATGAACAGGATCACGTCGGCATCCTGCTCGATGGCGCCGGACTCGCGCAGGTCGGACATGACCGGCCGTTTGTTGGGGCGCTGTTCGAGGCTGCGGTTGAGCTGGGAGAGGGCGATCACCGGCACTTCCAGCTCCTTGGCCAGGGCCTTGAGAGAGCGCGATATTTCGGATACTTCCGTGGCGCGGTTTTCCCCGCCGCCCGTGCCGCTCATGAGCTGCAGATAGTCGATGATGATCAGTCCCAGCTTGCCGCACTGCCGGTGCAGGCGGCGCGCGCGCGCTCGCAGTTCGAGCGCGGTGAGCGCGCCGCTTTCGTCGATGTGAATGGGGGCGTCGTTGAGCTTGCCCACGGCGTTGGTCAGGCGCAGCCAGTCTTCGTCCTGCAGCCGCCCGGTGCGGATTTTCTGCTGGTCCAGCTTGCCGACGGAGCCGATCATGCGCATCGCCAGCTGGGCGCCGCCCATTTCCATGCTGAAAATGGCAACGGGAAGCCCGGTGTTGAGCGCGACATTCTCGCCGATATTGATGGAAAAAGCCGTCTTCCCCATGCTGGGACGTCCCGCCACGATGATCAGGTCGCCGGGCTGCAGGCCGGAGGTTTTCTGGTCCAGATCGTGAAATCCGGTCGGGATGCCGGTGACTTCGTTGGGATTGTCGCGCTGGAACAGTTCGTCGATGCGTTCCACCACCTGGATCAGCAGCGGTTGAATGGCGGTGAAGCCCTGCTTGCCGCGCGCGTTGGCTTCGGCGATTTCGAATACCTTGGCTTCCGCTTCATCCAGCAATTGTCCTGCGTTGCGGCCAAGCGGGTTGTACGCGCTGTCGGCGATGGCTGTGCCGACTTCGGACAGCTTGCGCATGACTCCGCGGTCGCGCACGATTTCCGCGTAGCGCTTGATGTTGGATGCGCTCGGGGTGTTTTGCGCCAGTGCGGCGAGATAGGCAAGGCCGCCCGCATTGTTGAGTTCCGCGCTGTTTTCCAGTGCTTCCGAAACAGTGATGACGTCGGCAGGCCTGCCGCCTTCGAGCAGCCTGAAAATATGGCGGAAGATCAGGCGGTGGTCGTGGCGGTAGAAATCGCTTTCAGCCACGACGTCGGCAATCCGGTCCCAGGCACTGTTGTCCAGCAACAGTCCGCCGAGCACGGATTGTTCCGCCTCGATGGAATGGGGCGGGAGTTTGATGGCGTCGAGTTGTGCGTCGCTCATGGGGTAAGGTTGCTCAGACTAAAACCGGAAGTTTCCGGGTTCGAAGGAAAATTGGCAAGACAGGCGCGGAAACAAAAAAAGGGCTGTCGCCAGCCCTTGTTTTGTTTTTGCTTCAGCGATCAGGCTGCGGCTACGACAGATACCGTGATGCTTGCAGTGACGTCAGTGTGCAGGGACAGATTCACAGGGAAATCACCCACTTGCTTCAACGGACCCTCAGGCAGGCGTACTTCGGATTTTGCTACTTCCAGGCCCTGGGCCTTGAGCGCTTCCGAAATGTCGCCGGTGGTCACGGAACCGAACAAACGTCCGTCAACGCCGGCTTTCTGCGCGATCTGAACGGTGATGCCGTTGATCTTTTCGCCACGAGCCTGGGCCTGAGCCAGGACTTCGGCCTGAACTTTTTCCAGTTCGGCACGTTTGGCTTCAAATTCGGCCAGGTTGGCGGGTGTCGCGCGCTTGGCTTTCTTTTGCGGGATCAGGTAGTTGCGTCCGTAACCATCCTTGACCTTGACGACATCGCCCAGTTGACCCAGGTTGGCCAGTTTTTCCAGAAGAATGACTTGCATGGCGGCTCCTTAGTGCTGGTCAGTGTAGGGCATCAGGGCCAGGAAGCGGGCGCGCTTGATAGCGGTGCCCAGCTGGCGCTGGTAGCGGGCTTTGGTCCCGGTGATGCGGGCCGGAATGATCTTGCCGTTTTCGGAGATGAAATCCTTGAGCAGATCCACATCCTTGTAGTCGATTTCCTTGATGCCTTCAACCGTGAAGCGGCAGAAGCGCTTGCGGCGGAACATTTGACGTGCCATTTTGTATACCTCTTTAAATTTCTATCAGTTCAATTCTGTTTGCGTGCAATACCAGTTGCGTGCTGTTGCGGCTTTTCCTGGCGAGGAATCCCTGTATCCTGATTCCGTCATCCACCCTGCAGCGTGCTGTCTGCTGGGCCAGTTCGCCCAGTGCGATGACCTGCACCTCGCATTCGGCTTCGCGCTCCATCCCGGCTTCAACTTGTCTGGAGCGGTGCCCCAGGGTCAGGTTCCGTGCCGGAATGCCGGCGGGGGTGTAACGCAAGGGGTCGATTGCAATAATTCTGCCGCTCAGTACGACCCGGTTGTCAGACACTTAGGCTGCAGCAGCTGGAGCGGCCACGCCTTCACCCTGGGATTGCAGCGAGCGGGATTTCTCTTCCTTCATCATCGGGGAAGGCGTGGTCACCGCTTCCTTCATGTTGACCATGAGGTAACGCAGCACTGCATCGTTGAAGCGGAAGGCATGTTCCAGTTCGTCCAGGGTTTCCTGGTCGCATTCGATGTTCATCAGCACGTAGTGTGCCTTGTGAATTTTCTGGATCGGGTAAGCCAGCTGGCGGCGGCCCCAGTCTTCGAGGCGGTGGATGTTGCCGCTCTTGGCCGTAACCAGGCCGCGGTAACGTTCGACCATGCCCGGAACCTGTTCGCTCTGGTCGGGATGGACGATGAAAACGATTTCGTAATGTCGCATGCACACTCCTTGTGGATTAAAGCCTTCCGCCATGCGGGACGGTAAGGCAAGGTTGAAAAACAGGCAATTCTACCAAATTTGCAAGAACAATCAAGTTTCTATGCTCGCTTGTGTTGCGAGGGTGTGCGGGCATGGTGATTTGGCTGCTTATGCTATACTTAAAAATTATTTGTTTTGTGCCATTGATCGTGCCAGGCAGACTTTAAAGTCATAAATATCAATCTCGAAATTTTAAGTGTTTATCAAGGAATGTGAAGATGCAAACGGATAACGTGAACCCGCTCGAAAGAACCCTGGAACTTGCTGTATCCCTGGCGCAGTTTGAAGCCGATGTGGCCAATCGCCTGAAGCAGGTGGCGCGCACGGTGAAAATGCAGGGATTCCGCCCGGGCAAGGTCCCCATGAAAATTGTGGCGCAGCAGCACGGTGACCAGGTGCGTCAGGAAGTGCTGGGCGAATCGGTGCAGAAAAGGTTTTCCGAAGCAGTGCAGCAGAGCCAGTTGAGGGTTGCCGGCTATCCGCGCATCGAACCCAGCGCCGACCAGGGTACGGGGGAGTCCCTGATGTTCAAGGCGATATTCGAGGTCTATCCGGAGGTCGTGCTGGGCGATATCAGCGCAAGCAAGATCGAGCGTCCGGTCGTCACTGTTGGAGAAGATGAAGTGAACAGGACGATCGACATCCTGCGCAAGCAGCGTGTGTCCTATCAGGCCGTTGACCGCGCTGCGGCTACTGGCGACCGCGTCAATGTGGATTATCGCGGCACGCTGGATGGTGTCGAATTCGCTGGGGGGCAGGCCAAGGGCTTCGGCCTGGTGCTGGGCGAAGGGCGTACGCTGCCCGATTTCGAAAACCAGTTCGTGGGCATGAAAGCTGGAGAAAGCAAGAAATTTGACCTGACTTTCCCCGATGATTACCACTCCAAGGATCTGGCGGGCAAGAGTGTGACTTTCGAAGTGACGCTGAATGGGGTGGAAGAGCCCAAGCTGCCGGAAGTTGACGCCGAGTTTGCCAGGAGCCTGGGTGTGGCGGATGGCGATCTGGAAAAGATGCGAGCCGAAATTCGTGCCAGCCTGGAGCGCGAAGGCAAGAAACGGGTGCAGGAAAGGGTGAAGGCCCAGGTGATGGATTCCCTGCTTGAGGCAACGAAAGTGGATTTGCCGGCCGCCCTGGTTGAAATGGAAATCGAGCGGCTGATGGAGCAAATGCGCCAGAGCATGGCTTCTCACGGCGTGCAGATGCTGGATGGCATGCGATCGCCCGAGTTGCACCGCGAGCAGGCAAAACGCCGTGTCGCACTGGGCTTGATTTTGGCGGAAGCGGTCAAATCTAATGAACTCAATGCCAAACCTGAGCAGATTCGTGCACAGATTGAAGAAGTTGCCCAAAGCTACGAAGATCCGGATTCAGTGGTGAAATATTTTTACTCCAATCCGCAGCAGATGGCCGAGATTGAATCCCTGGTGCTGGAAGGCAATGTGGTCGAATGGGCTCTGACACGGGTGCGGGTTGAGGACAAGCCGGTCGTTTTTGACGAATTGATGGGAAAAAAGTAAATGATTGAAATGAACAGCTGGGATCCGCAAAGCCTCGGGTATATTCCGATGGTGGTGGAGCAGAGCGGCCGTGGCGAGCGTGCCTACGATATTTACTCGCGCTTGCTGAAGGAGCGGGTGGTGTTTCTGGTCGGCCCGGTCAACGAAATGAGCGCCAATCTGGTCGTGGCACAGCTGCTGTTTCTGGAATCGGAAAACCCGGACAAGGATATTTACCTTTACATCAATTCCCCCGGCGGCTCGGTCACTGCGGGCATGGCGATTTACGACACCATGCAGTTCATCAAGCCGGACGTGTCGACCCTGTGCATTGGCCAGGCGGCCAGCATGGGCGCGTTGCTGCTGACGGCAGGCGCTCCGGGCAAGCGCTACAGCCTGCCCAACTCGCGCATGATGATTCACCAGCCGCTGGGCGGGTTCCAGGGGCAGGCTTCGGATATCGAGATCCATGCCAAGGAAATTCTCTATCTGCGGCAGAGGCTCAACGAGATTCTCGCGAAACATACCGGCCAGACCATCAAGGCCATTGAAAAAGACACCGATCGTGATAACTTCATGAGCGCAGAACAGTCGGTGAAGTACGGTCTGGTGGATAAAGTGCTTGTCAACCGCGCCGAAGCTGCGGCTTAATGGCATAACGGTTGACGATTTGGGATTAGGAAACGATGTCAAAAGACTCAGGCAGTGAAAAATTGCTCTATTGCTCATTCTGCGGAAAAAGCCAGCATGAGGTGCGCAAGCTGATTGCAGGGCCCTCGGTATTTATCTGCGATGAATGCGTGGATCTTTGCAACGATATCATCCGCGAGGAAATCCGCAGCGAGCAGTCCAGCAAGGGCGGCACCGATGACCTGCCGGTACCGCAGGAAATCAACCAGATCCTTGACGAATATGTCATCGGCCAGGCTCAGGCCAAGCGCATTCTGTCGGTGGCGGTTTACAATCATTACAAGCGCCTGAAAAACCAGAACAAGAATGACGAGGTGGAACTGGCCAAGAGCAATATCCTGCTGATCGGGCCGACCGGTTCTGGCAAGACCCTGCTGGCGCAAACCCTGGCGCGCCTGCTCAATGTTCCGTTTGTCATGGCGGATGCCACCACGCTGACCGAAGCCGGTTACGTGGGCGAGGACGTCGAAAACATCATTCAGAAACTGCTGCAGAAGTGCGATTACGACATCGAGAAGGCGCAGCGCGGCATTGTCTATATTGACGAAATCGACAAGATTTCGCGCAAGTCCGACAACCCGTCCATTACCCGCGATGTTTCCGGCGAGGGCGTGCAGCAGGCCCTGCTGAAGCTGATCGAAGGGACCATCGCCTCCGTTCCGCCGCAGGGCGGCCGCAAGCATCCAAACCAGGAGTTTGTACAGGTGGACACCACCAATATCCTGTTTATTTGTGGCGGCGCATTCAGCGGCCTGGAAAAGGTGATCAGCAACCGCTCAACAAAGGGTGGTATCGGTTTTGGCGCCGAAGTGAAGAGCAAGGACAACCGCAAGGACATCGGCGAAGTGTTGCGCGATGTGGAACCTGAGGATCTGATCAAGTTTGGCCTGATCCCGGAATTCGTTGGCCGTCTGCCGGTGGTCGCGACCCTGGAAGAGCTTGATGAGGCTGCCATGATCCGCATCCTGACCGAGCCCAGGAATGCGCTTACCAAACAGTATCAGAAGCTGTTTGCCATGGAAGGCGTGGAACTGGAATTCCGTGACGATGCGCTGGATGCCATCGCCAAAAAAGCATTGGCGCGCAAGACAGGCGCCCGCGGATTGCGCTCCATTCTGGAGCACTCCCTGCTTGATACCATGTATGACTTGCCGTCCATGTCCAATGTCAGCAAGGTGGTGGTGGATGATGGCGTGGTCAACGGTGAAAGCAAACCCCTCATGATCTACGCCGATCAGCCCCAGGTTGCCTGATACATGTTGTTCCGGAAGCGCGCCTGTGCTTCCGGATTTTTCCTTTGCCATGCCCTCCCGCATGCTGTAGTTTATTTTCCTGCCCGGCTTGAAATTTCCGGGCCTCCCCCTTAATTTAAGAACACTTGGCATTTATTAAGGTGCATATTCCATGTCGCTACAAACGCATGAAACGCTTTCCAGTACTGTAAAACTGCCCTTGTTGCCGCTGCGCGACGTGGTGGTGTTTCCGCACATGGTGATCCCCCTTTTCGTGGGGCGTCCAAAATCCATCAAGGCGCTTGAGGCGGCCATGGAGTCGGGCAAGCACATCCTGCTGGTGGCGCAGAAATCCGCTGCCAAGGATGAACCGACCCTGGACGATCTTTACACCATCGGCAGCGTGGCCAGCATTCTGCAGATGCTGAAACTGCCCGACGGCACGGTCAAGGTGCTGGTGGAGGGCAATCAGCGCGCCGAAGTGACCGAATTCTTCGATGATGAGGCACATTTTTCCGCGCGTGCAAACGTGGTTCCTGCAGCCGCTGAAAACGATCACGAAACCGAAGCAATGATGCGCAGTGTTTTTGCCCAGTTTGACCAATATGTCAAGCTGAACAAGAAAATCCCGCCCGAGATTCTGACTTCCCTGGCCAGCATCGATGAGGCTGGACGCCTGGCTGACACCATTGCCGCTCATCTGCCGCTGAAGCTGGAGCAGAAGCAGCATGTGCTGGAAATGTTCCCGGTGCGCGAGCGGCTGGAGCACCTGCTGGGACAGCTGGATTCCGAAATTGATATCCTTCAGGTTGAAAAGCGCATCCGTGGCCGGGTCAAGCGCCAGATGGAAAAGAGCCAGCGCGAGTATTATCTCAACGAACAGGTCAAGGCGATCCAGAAGGAACTGGGCGACATGGACGAGGGCGCTGATCTGGACGAGCTGGAGAAAAAAATCAAGGCAGCGCAGATGCCCAAGGAAGCCAAAGCCAAGGCCGATGCGGAACTCAAGAAACTCAAGCTGATGTCACCGATGTCGGCCGAGGCAACGGTAGTACGCAATTACATTGATGTCCTGGTCGGATTGCCGTGGAAGAAGAAAACCAAGATCAGCAAGGATCTGGCTGCTGCCGAAGCGGTTCTGGAAGAAGATCACTACGGTCTGGAGAAGGTCAAGGAACGGATTGTCGAGTATCTTGCCGTACAGCAGCGCGTGGACAAACTCAAGGCTCCAATCCTGTGCCTGGTCGGGCCGCCCGGTGTGGGCAAGACCTCGCTCGGCCAGTCCATCGCCCGTGCCACCAACCGCAAGTTTGTGCGCATGGCACTGGGTGGCGTGCGCGACGAGTCCGAGATTCGCGGTCACCGCCGCACCTATATCGGCTCCATGCCGGGCAAGATTTTGCAAAGCATGAGCAAGGTGGCGGTGCGCAATCCGCTGTTCCTGCTGGATGAGGTGGACAAGATGGGCATGGATTT
>PQAG01000214.1 GCA_003104895.1 Nitrosomonadales bacterium | reverse complement strand
GGGATATTTTCACCGGCCACTACCTGGAACTGATGCGCCACAAGCTCGGGCTGGCGGGCGGACAGGCGGACGATCTCTCACTGGTCAACGGTCTGCTCGAAATCATGCATGCCAGCCAGGCCGATTACACCCGCCTGTTCCGCAGCCTTGGCCATTTCAATTCCGCGCCGGACGGGATCAATGCAAAACTGCGCGACCAGTTCATCGACCGCGCCGCTTTCGATGCCTGGGCCGGGTCCTACCGCGCCCGCCTGCACATGGAGCAGAGCGTGGATGCGGAGCGCAAGCAGCGCATGGATGCCGTCAACCCGAAATACATCCTGCGCAATCACCTGGCCCAGATCGCCATCCGCAGGGCCGAAGAGTCGCGCGATTTTTCGGAAGTGGAGCGCCTGCTGCAACTGCTCAGACACCCCTTCGACGAGCAGCCGGAGATGGAAAATTATGCCGCCCTGCCGCCGGACTGGGCGCGGCATATTGAAGTGAGCTGCTCGTCCTGAAGCCGGAGGGGCATCTTATGCCAGGGTGATTCAAACCCTTTGAGCAAAACCGGCCATGCGGTAAAGTGAGCCCCTTTCAGTGCTTGGTACGACTCCGCGAATCTATTTCCATGGCCCTCAAGAAATCCGAACTCTATTCCTCCATCTGGAAATCCTGCGACGAGTTGCGCGGCGGCATGGACGCCAGCCAGTACAAGGATTACGTCCTCGTCCTGCTGTTTGTCAAATACGTCTCCGACAAGTATGCCGGTGATCCCCAAGCCCTGATCGACGTGCCTGCTGGCGGCAGCTTCGCCGACATGGTGGCGGCCAAGGGAGACAAGGAGATTGGCGACAGGATCAACAAGATCATCGGCAAGCTGGCCGACGCCAACGACAGTCTCAAGGGCGCGATCAACGTTGCCGACTTCAACGACGAGGACAAGCTCGGCAAGGCGCAGGCCATGGTGGACCGGCTCACCAGGCTGGTTGCCATCTTCGAGGCCCTGGATTTCGGCCGCAACCGCGCCGAAGGCGACGATCTGCTGGGCGATGCCTATGAATACCTCATGCGCCACTTCGCCACCGAGTCCGGCAAATCCAAGGGCCAGTTCTACACCCCGGCGGAGGTCTCGCGCGTGATGGCGCAGGTGATCGGCCTGGGCCAGGCCACCCGCGCCGACCAGAGCATCTACGACCCCACCTGCGGCTCCGGCTCCCTGCTGCTCAAGGCCCATGACGAGGCGAAGAGCCGCACCGGGCTGGACCTCGCGCTCTACGGCCAGGAGATGGATAACGCCACCTCGGCACTGGCGCGCATGAACATGGTGCTGCACGACTGCCCCACGGCGGAAATCTGGCAGGACAACACCCTGGCGCACCCGCATTTCAAGCACAACGAAACCACGCTCAAGACTTTCGACTACGTGGTCGCCAATCCGCCGTTCTCCACCAAGGCCTGGACCAGCGGCCTCGACCCGGCCCATGACCTGTATGGCCGCTTCGAGTATGGCATCCCGCCCGCCAAGAATGGCGACTACGCCTTCCTGCTGCACATGCTCAAGAGCCTCAAGAGCAGCGGCAAGGCGGCAGTGATCCTGCCGCACGGCGTACTGTTCCGGGGCGGCGCGGAAGGCGGCATCCGCACCCGCATCGTCAAGCAGGGCTACATCAAGGGCATCATCGGCCTGCCCGCCAACCTGTTCTACGGCACCGGCATCCCCGCCTGCATCATCGTGCTGGACAAGGAAGGCGCGGCGGGGCGCAAGGGCCTTTTCATGATCGACGCCTCCAAGGGCTTCATCAAGGACGGCAACAAGAACCGCCTGCGCGAGCAGGACCTGCACAAGATCGTGGACACCTTCACCCGCCAGGTGGAAACGCCGAAGTATGCGCGCCTGGTGCCGCTGGCCGAGATCGAGGCCAACGACTTCAATCTCAACCTGCCGCGCTACATCGACAGCAGCGAAGCCGAGGATTTGCAGGACATCGAGGCCCACCTCAAGGGCGGCATCCCCAGCCACGACATCGACGGCCTCGCCGCCTACTGGCAGGTGTTTCCCGCCATGCGCCAGCAGCTTTTCTCCCCTCTCCCGCAAGCGGGAGAGAGGGCATACAGCCGGATAATTGTAGGGGCGGGTTTCAAACCCGCCCCCACGGAGATCAAGGCCACCATCTTCGCCCACCCGGAATTCACCGCCTTCAACCAGCAGGTGACGCAACGTTTCGCAGAATGGAAACAGGCCAACACCCCGCTGCTCACCGGCATCCAGATCGGCGACCGGCCCAAGCTGCTGATCGAAACCCTGTCGGAAAACCTGCTGGAAGCCTTCCGTGCCGTGCCGCTGCTGGATGCCTACGATGTCTATCAGCACCTGATGGACTACTGGGCCGAGACCCTACAGGACGATGCCTGGATGATCGTCAGCGACGGCTGGCAGGCAAAGCTGGACGGCAAGCCCAATAGCGACCTGATTCCCGCCGCACTGATCGTCGCCCGCTACTTCACCGCCGAACAGACGGCCATCGAAACCCTGGAAGCCGATCGCGACACCATCAGCCGGCAGATGGAAGAAATGGACGAGGAACATGGCGGAGAAGATGGACTGCTCGCCGAAGCCAAAACCGAGAAAGGCAAACTCAGCGCCAGGAGCGCCAAGGACCGGCTCAAGGCCATCAAGGGCGACAAGGAACTGCTGGACGAGCACAAGCTGCTGGAAGCCTACGCCGCGCTGATCGACCAGGAAGCCGCCGCCAGCAAGCAGGTCAAGGACGCAAACAAGGCGCTCGATGCCCAGGTCGCCGCCAAGTACGGGCAACTGAGCGAGGCCGAAATCAAGACCCTGGTGGTCGAGGACAAATGGCTCGCCGCGCTGGCCGCCAGCGTGCAGGGCGAACTGGATCGCGTCAGCCAGGCGCTCACCGGGCGCATCCGGCAGCTCGCCGAACGCTACGCCACGCCGCTGCCCAAGCTGGCCGACGAGGTGGAAACTCTCGCCGCCCGCGTGGACGAGCACCTG
>PQAG01000213.1 GCA_003104895.1 Nitrosomonadales bacterium | reverse complement strand
GATGATGGTGGGGTTGGCCTGCACCGGCTCCAGCACACCGCCGATGCCGACGCCGCCGGAGAGGTGGACGTTCTTGCCGATCTGGGCGCAGGAACCGACGGTGGCCCAGGTGTCAACCATGGTGCCTTCATCGACATAAGCGCCGATGTTGACGTAGGAGGGCATCAGCACCACGTTCCTGGCGATGAAGGARCCCTTGCGCGCGGCGGCGGGGGGCACCACGCGGAAGCCGCCTTCRCGGAAATCCTTGGAGTTGTAATCAGCGAACTTGGACGGCACCTTGTCGAAGTAGTTGGTGAAGCCGCCCTTGATGAAGAAGTTGTCYTCCAGGCGGAAGGACAGCAGCACGGCCTTTTTCAGCCACTGATGGGTGACCCACTGGCCATCCACCTTGGAAGCTACGCGCAGCTGGCCTTTGTCGAGCATATCCAGCACGCTGTCCACGGCGTCCTTGACCTTGGTTTCGACGTTGCGCGGGGTGATGTCGGCGCGGCGTTCAAAGGCTTCTTCGATGATGCTTTGCAGTTCTTGCATGATTTGTTTTTTTCCTGATAAGGGTTTATTTGGCTTTGTTGACGAATTCTCGAATTCTCTCTGCCGCATCCAGACACTCCGCCAGCGGGGCGACCAGCGCGATGCGCACGAATTGCTCTCCGGGGTTGATGCCGCGCGCTTCACGTGCGAGAAAGCTGCCCGGCAAAACCGTCACATTATAATCCCGGTACAGGCCCAATGCGAAATCGGTATCCGCGGCCGGGGTTCTGGCCCAGAGATAAAAGGCTGCGTCGGGTTGCATGACCGGCAGGGCTTGCTGCAGGATGGGCGTCACCTGGGAGAACTTTTCCCGGTACAGGCGGCGGTTTTCAATCACGTGCGCCTCGTCGTTCCAGGCGGCGGCGCTGGCGGCCTGCACTGCCGGGTTCATGGCGCAGCCATGGTAGGTACGGTAGAGCAGGAATTTTTCCATGATGGCCGCATCGCCAGCCACGAAGCCGGAACGCATGCCGGGCACGTTGGAACGCTTGGACAGGCTGCTGAACATCACCATGCGGCGGTAGTCGTGGCGGCCCAGGCGGTGCGCGGCTTCCAGTCCGCCCAGAGGCGGGTTGGCTTCATCCGGATAGATTTCGGAATAGCATTCGTCGGATGCAATCACGAAGTGATAGCGGTCGGAAAGGTCGAACAGATGCTCCCATGCCGCCAGATCCATGACCTTGCCGGTGGGGTTGCCGGGGGAGCAGACATAAACCAGTTGGGTGTGCTGCCAGATGCCTTCCGGCACCCGGTCGAATTCCATGTTGTAGCCGTTTTCCGGCAGCGTATTTAGATAGTAGGGCGTGGCGCCGGCCAGGTAGGTTGCGCCTTCGTAAATCTGGTAAAAGGGGTTGGGCGAGATCACCACCGGCTGTGTCCGGTTGGTGTCGATCACCGCCTGG
Source organism: Nitrosomonadales bacterium (assembly GCA_003104895.1). Lineage (GTDB taxonomy): Bacteria > Pseudomonadota > Gammaproteobacteria > Burkholderiales > Sulfuricellaceae > Sulfurimicrobium. Next base: position 15,621 of record PQAG01000213.1, on the reverse strand, counting down.
GCAAAGGCGAACAGGGCTTCACGGCTGCCATTGACCGGCAGGATCTGCCTGGCGATATCCGGCGCCGGCACCTTGTAACGGCGCGCAATCCAGCTGGCAATGGAGTGGCGCAGCGCTTCGCTGCCCTGGGTTGTGGGATAATTCGCCAGCCCGGCCAGGTTGTCCGTCAATGCCTGGGTGATGAAAGCCGGCGTGGCGTGCTTGGGCTCCCCGATGGAAAGATTGACCGGCGCATATTTCGCATTGGGGGCTGTGCCATGAAACAGTTCGCGCAGCTTCTGAAAGGGGTAGGAGTGCAGATGGTTTAGATTAGGATTCACTTTATTTCTTATATTCAAGATGATGATTTTGAATGAATGTCATGAAACAATGCATTCATTCAAAAGCGTAAACTGGAAATTATAGAAGTGTTAGGCATGGTTTCAAAACAGAAATTGCTGGCGGTCTCCAGTTTGCTCTCCGGCGCGGTGATCTGGGGGCTGATCTGGTATCCCTATCGCCTGCTCGCCGAGGCCGGGGTTTCCGGCTCCCTGTCCAGCCTGCTGACCTACATCGTCGCTTTGGCGCTTGGCCTGATTTTCTTTCACGGCGCCTTCAGCCAGCTTCGCAGCGCGGGCTGGCTGCCCATCCTGATCGGGATTACGGCGGGGTGGACCAATCTGGCTTACGTGCTGGCCGTGATCGACGGCGAGATCATGCGCGTGCTGCTGCTGTTTTATCTCTCGCCTTTCTGGACCGTGATATTTGCCCATCTGCTGTTGCGTGAAAAGCCCACGCTCGCGGGTTATGCTGTCATGGCGCTTTCACTGGCGGGAGCGGTGGTGATGTTGTGGCGCCCGGAATCCGGCCTGCCGCTGCCGCAGAACCGGGCTGAATGGCTGGGCCTGTCCGCCGGGCTGATGTTCGCGCTTTCCAACGTGCTGTCACGCAAGGCACAGCATCTGGATGTCCAGACCAAGTCGGTGAGCATCTGGCTCGGCGTGCTCCTGCTCTCGCTGCTGCCGGTTCTCTCGGAGCCTACCCTGGCTGCTCCAGCCGTAAGCCTTGCATGGAGCGGATGGCTGTGGCTGCTGCTGATCGGCGTGGCAATCTTCTGCATCACACTGACGGTGCAATATGGCCTGTCCCATACCCCTGCCAATCAGGCCATCGTGATCTTCCTGTTCGAGCTGGTGGTGGCTGCGATATCGTCCTATTTTCTTGCCGGAGAGGCCATGTCGGCGCAGGAATGGCTGGGCGGCGCGATGATTGTTGCCGCCAGCCTGTTCTCGGGAAAACTTGAACACCAGCATGAGGATAATCATGAAAGTCACTGAATTTCTTCATGCTTCGCTTCTGGTGTCGGATCTGAGCGCGTCACGGGCCTTTTACGAAAGTGTGCTGAATTTGCTTCCTAGCGCAAAACGCCCGGAGTTGGCTTTCGAGGGGGTGTGGTACGAGATTGGCGCACAGCAGATTCATCTTCTTGCGCTACCCAACCCCGGTCCTGTCGGCGGGCGACCGGAACACGGCGGACGCGACCGGCACATTGCCTTGGGTGTGGACGATCTGGAAGCGCTGAAAATCAGCCTGGACCAGGCCGGGATTCCATACACCATGAGCCGCTCCGGCCGTCCGGCCCTGTTCTGCCGCGATCCTGATGGCAATGCGCTGGAATTCATGGCGCATCAGTAATGAATACCGGGTCCTCGAACAATGACCTGATGACGACCTTGCGTATCTCCGGCCGGTCAGGGGTGACATAAAGAACGGGCGTGATCATCTCCTCGAAGATGCCCCGCAGGCTGCGTGCGCCCACCTTGTATTCGAAGGCCAGTTCGGCAATCTGCTCGAATACGCGCGGCTCGATGCTCAGTTCGACGCCCTCGTTTTTCAGGATTTCCCGGAACTGGTTGTAGATCGAGTTCCTGGGCTCGACCATGATCTTCAGCAGCATATCCTTGGACAGGTTCTTGAAGGTGGCAATCACCGGCAAGCGCCCGGCAAATTCCGGGATCAGCCCGAATTCGAACAGATCGGTGGGCTTCACCCTTGAGTTCAGCCGGTCGAGTATTTTCTGGTTGTCCGCTTCGGCAAGGGAAATGAAGCCGAAGGCATGGGTATTGGCCGTGATGGTCTCAAGCCCGACGAACGCCCCGGCGCAGATGAAAAGAATATGGGTGGTGTCGATGCTTTGGGTGCTTCCCAGCCTGACCGGCGCGCCCTCCATGATCTTCAGCAGGGCGTGCTGCACGCGTTCTCCCGAAGTGGCGCGCTGGCTGCCGGTCGATTTCAGCTTGTCGATTTCGTCGATGAAGACGATGCCGCGCTCCGCCTTGGCGAGATCGCCGCCCGCCCGGTCCAGGAGCCTCAGCAGGACCGCCTCGATTTCCTCGTTGACGTATTTCGATTGCGCCAGGGAAGTCGCGTTTGCGGTGACGAAAGGCACGCCAATGGCGCGCGCCAGGGTTTCGCACAGCAGGGTCTTGCCCGTGCCGGTCGGGCCGATCAGGAGGACATTGCTCTTGGCGATTTCGACCGTGCTCTGGCGTCTTCCCAGCTTGCGGTAATGCGAATAGACCACCACGGCCAGCGTTTTCTTGGCCTCGTCCTGGCCGATGACGTACTGGTCGAAATAGCTCACGATCGCACTGGGCGTCATTTTCTTGCCCGGCGTGCTCTGACTGTTCTGCTTGTCCATCTGTATTGTTCCGTCCTGGTTCTGGTCAGGCGATTATGCGTTGCGGATTGCGGGCGGACAAGCCCGTTTTCCCGCATGAAATCTGCCGGATCGGGCGCTTAGTTAATGCCATGTTGTGCCATATACTATGAGCCCATGAACAATCTCATTCTCCTCGCCACCTGTTTTGCCGCCGGCATATTGCTGCGCCGCGCCGGACGCATGCCGGAGCACGCGCCGGCAGCGCTCAACAGCTTTATCATCCACGTTTCCCTGCCGGCGCTGACGCTGCTCTATATCCACGATCTCAGACTTTCCGGCGATGTGGCTTTCATCGCAGCCATGGCTTGGATTCATTTCGGTCTGGCGGCGGGTTTCTTCTGGGCCGTGGGCAAATGGCTGGTGCTTCCGCGCCCCACGATCGGGGCGCTGATGCTGACCGGCGGCCTGGGTAATACTTCCTTTCTCGGCCTGCCGATGATTGAGGCCTACTATGGCAAGGAGGCCATCGTCACCGGCCTGGTCGCCGACCAGCTGGGCAGCTTCCTGGTGCTCTCCATTCTCGGCATCACCGTGGCGGGGCTGTATTCCTCCGGCGCGCCCAGCGCCCGGACCATCCTGCGGCGCATTGTTCTGTTCCCGCCTTTCATTGCGCTGGTGATCGCATTGGCGCTGATGCCCGCGGCTTATCCCGAGTGGTTCACGCTGCTGCTGAAACGGCTGGGCGACACGCTGGCGCCGCTGGCGCTGCTGTCGGTAGGCTTGCAGCTGAAACTCGGGCATATCGCCGGCAACGGCCGCAACCTCTCCATCGGCCTGCTGTTCAAGCTGCTGCTCGCGCCACTGGCGATCTTCCTGCTTTATGTGCCGCTGCTGGGTGCAAGCGGGCAGGCTATCCAGGTGACATTGTTCGAGGCCGCCATGCCGCCCATGATCACTGCCGCCATCGTGGCGGCCGAACATGATCTCGACCCGCCCCTGGCGACCCTGATGGTGGCGGCGGGACTGGTCCTGTCTTTTTTTACCCTGGCGGGGTGGTGGTGGGTGATGCGGGGGGTGTGAGTTCTTCTGCGAACCGGTAGGCATTCTTGCCCGCCTTTTTCACGGCGTACATGGCGTTGTCGGCCTGGCTCAGCAGCTCTTCGGCGTTTTTGCCATGCCGGGGATAGAGCACGATGCCCAGCGATGCGCCGATGCGGCATTCGTTGCCCAGCAGGTGGTAAGGGGGCGTGAGCGTGGCGAGGATCTTCTCGGCTACATGGGCGGCATCCTCCGGGCCGCGAATGGCTCGCAGGATAATGGTGAACTCGTCGCCGCCCATGCGTGCGACTGTATCGGATTCCCGCACGCACTCCAGCAGATGTTCTGACACGGCCTTGAGCAGGGCGTCGCCGGTATCGTGGCCAAAGGTGTCGTTGACCGCCTTGAAGCCGTCCAGGTCGACGAACATCAGCGCGAAATGCCCCTGGCTGCGCTTGGTCTGGGTAATGGCCTGCCCCAGGCGGTCGAAAAACAGGGCGCGGTTGGGCAGGCCGGTGAGCGCATCGTAATGCGCCATGGATTCGAGCTTTTCTTCCAGCAGCTTGCGTTCGTCGATGTCGTGCATGATGGCGATGATGGCGCGGATGTAGCCGGACTCGTCCTTGACCGGCGTCATCGAGAGGTGGCCCCAGAAAACCCTCCCGCCGTTGCGCACGAAGCGCCGGTCACTCTCATAGCGAGAAAGTTCGCCGCTGGCGAGGGCGACAAAGAGTTGTCTGTTCTCCGCCACGTCGTCATCGTGCGAAATGTCTGTATGTTTGAGCGTGGCGGTCTCTGCACGTGAATATCCCAGCATCGAGAGCCAGAAGTCGTTGACCTTGATAAAACGCCCCCACAGATCCAGCAGTGCGATGCCGCCCCCGGCGTTGTTGAATATGGCTTCCAGCTCCGCGTTGCCGAGAGCGACTTCTTCCTCCAGGCGTCTCTGGGCGGTGATGTCGTTCGATATGGAGACAAATTTTTCCGGGCGCCCGTCGCGGCCCATAACCGGATATATGTTCATCCACAGGTTGATGGAACTGCCGTCCTTGTGGCGATTGATGATTTCGCCACGCCAGACCTGACCTTTGAGCAGGGTGGTCCACATGGTTTCGTAGAAGACGCTGTCATGGAAGCCGCTTTTGAGGAGCGAGGGCTTGTTGCCGATGACTTCTTCTGGCGCATAACCCGTGCTCACGGTAAAAGCCGGGTTGACGTATTCTATCCTGCCGTTCAGGCCGGTGACGAGGAGCGCTTCTCCCGACGATTCTACGGCTGTCCCCTGCCAGGCGAGCTGTTTGCGCAGGTTGTGGATCTGGCGCAGCCACCGGTCCGCAAGGTGGCTGACAAAGAACGCGATACTCATGGCCGGGAGGGCGAGCAGATTGAATTGCAGCAGATCGAAACCGGCAAATCTCCCGAACATGGCAACCAGCAAATTGGGAAAGAGCAGCAGCAGGAAGCTGCCTCCCAGATTGATGCGCCAGCCGAAAATGAATGCCATCAGCGGCGGGGCAAGGAACCAGAACAGAAAGCCGGCGCTCCCCTGGCTGCCTTCATCCGCCAGCAGGGTCAGGATGTGCAGAAACATGCCCTGTGTCGCCAGCAGCAGGGCATAAAGCAGCCAGGGCAGGGCGCGCGGGGACAGTCCGCCGAGCAGGGCAGCGGGGTAGATGGCCAGCAGCCCGCCCATCACAAGATGCCAGCCCAGCACATCCGGTGCATGAGCCGGAGCGATGCTCCAGGCCCAAGCCCACAACCCCCACAGCAGGAACACCGCCGCAAAGCCAAACGCAGCTGTGAAGCCGCGCATATCCTCGAATCTCGCGAGGCTGTACTCGTCCATCTCCATAGCAAACCGTTTGCCGCGAATCAGGGCGCGCATGCGGAAATGCTCAGTTTTCGCCGTGCTGCCGGGAATGGCTTTGCTGAATGCTGCGGCGATGGAAGCGGAACAGGGTGCGCTCCAGCCACTCTTCAGCTTCCTGATTCAGAGGGGTGAAATTTGCACTCACCCTGGCTCCATTCTCCAGGCGCTCCACAGCAGTCACGGTGGCGGGAATGTGCAGGGCCTGGGGCAGCCTGGGGCTGAGATGGAGGGAAACCAGGATCAGCTGGGCTGGTTCCGGGCTGCTTGCGCCAACCCATTCCACCGAGTTGGCGCGCAGGATGACGGGATGTGGCGCGGGCAGTTCGGCCTGCTGGCGCGCAAGCTGCATCATCAGGCTGAGCGCCAGGTCCAGTTTGGCCTCCAGCCTTTCCATGGACTTTCCGGCGGAGGAGGAAACATCCTTGTCCGTCTCGGCAAAGGGGGCCTCGATCACCGCCAGGGCGCGCAGCAGGGCGAGCGTATCGTGCTGCCATTGTTCCGTTTGTGCAGGCAGGATGCGGCTGAGTGCGGTCCAGCTCAGCGGCAGGTCAGCCGCGTAGAAAATTCCCTGTGGCTCAGATTGATTTGTCATGGCCGGAGTATAGCAACCGGCTGCCGTCTCTGGCGAGCAGGGCGCTGCCATAGGCCGCTTCGGAGTGGCGCGCGATATGCAGCGGCACCCCCAGCAGGCGTGCGCGGATGGCGCTGAAAGCCGGGTTACGGGCCCCGCCCCCGGCACTCCGGACGGAGATCAGCGGCGTGGCGCCCAGTTCCTGCAATAGCTGGTAACCCCGGGCTTCGATACGGGCAATGCCTTCCAGCAGTCCTTGCAGGAAACAGGCATCATCTTCCGGTCTGGGAGCGAGGCGTGGCGGGTAAGCCGGGTCGTTGACGGGAAAGCGTTCGCCGGGCTGGAGCAGGGGGTAATAATCGAGCCCGCTGGGCTGGTCTGGATCAATGCGCTGGCTCAGGCTTTGCAGCTCGGCGTCATCGAAAAATGCCCGCAGCACCGCGCCGCCGCTATTGGATGCGCCCCCTGTCAGCCACAGGCTCCCGAAGCGATGGCTGTAGATGCCGTGTTGCGCGCTTTCCACGCGCTGCTCGGAGAGCAGCTTCAGGACCAGGGTGGAGCCAAGCGAGGTGACCGCTTCGCCCGGTTGGCCTGCCCCAGCTGCAAGGAAAGCGGCAATGCTGTCGGTGGTGCCGGCGCGTACCACGCAGTCCCTGGGCAGGGCGAAATGGTGCGCGATGCGGCCGCTGACAGGGCCAATCACGGTGCCGGGCTCGACGATGCGGGGCAGCAGGGCGGAGACAGGAAGTGCCTTGACCCACTCGGGGTAATCGAGGGTTTCCGGATCGCCGCCGGATTTCAGGGCATTGTGGCAGTCGCTGATCCCCGGCTTGCCGTGCAGCAAAAAGGCCAGCCAGTCGGCCTGGTGCATGAAACTGGCGGCAGCGCCGGGTTCCGGCTGGCGGCTGAGCCACATCAGTTTCGCCAGCCCAGAAGCAGGCGTGGCGGCGACATGGTTGCGAGGCGCCATTTGCATGAGCGCTTCGGCTTCCCCGCTGGCGCGCGCGTCGTTGTACAACAAGGGGGCGCTCAGCGGCTCGCCTGCGGCATCGCACAAAAGAACCGTGGCGGAGGTGCCGTCGATGGCGATGGCGCGAAGGACATTGCGCAGCGCACAAGGGATTTGCGCGACCAGCTCGAATAGCGCGGTACGCCACAGCGGGCCGGATTGTTCGCCATGGAAATCATGGCGGCACTGGGCAAGGATTTCTCCCGTATCGCCGATGACGGTGGCACGGGCGCCACTGGTGCCGAAATCGATGCCTAAATAAGCGTGAGGCGGGAGAGGTGAGGGGTGAGGTAAGATCGGCGAGTGACTGATGTTTTTCTCCTTGCCCGAATGCTTACCCGCGCGTATTCGAATTCGCCTCGAATGCCGTCAGATCGACGTGCGGCAGAGCCTGCCATCCCGGCTTGCGGTGCTCCGCCACGACATTGGTGAAAATCCCGCCGCGCACATAGAACTTTGCCGTCAGGCGCATGAAGCGCGGCTGGGTGGCGGCAGCAAGATCGTTCAGGATGTGGTTGGTCACGGCCTCGTGGAACGCACCTTCGTTGCGGTAGGACCACATGTACAGTTTCAGGCTTTTCAGCTCGACGCACTTCTGGTCGGGGATGTAGTCCAGGATCAGGGTGGCGAAATCGGGCTGGCCGGTTTTGGGGCACAGGCAGGTGAATTCCGGGATTTCCATGTGGATGTGATAATCCCTTTCAGGATATGGGTTATCGAAGGTTTCAAGTTCCTTGCTGGGTTGGGTCGGCATGGCTTGCGTCCAGATGTTCAAATGGGAAACATTATACCTTGTTGGCCGCACCCCGGATGATTGGCCAGTATGTTGCCCGGCGCGAGAAGTTTTTTTGCTGTAACGCCTATAGCATATAGCATATGCATGCAAACCTTGGTTATCATGCAAACTACCTCTGGTTGCCATGACAAGTTGTGCTTCCTGACCCAAGTGACATTTTGCTGTTTTTGATAACTTAGGAAAATACTGGATGGTTGGMGACACACAGGCTGACATGCAGCCCCCTTCACCAGGCAGTGAAAAACGCGCTTTCAAACGCAACGCGATTTTCCTGGTTGGGGAGTGCRCCATTCCGGGGCAGCCAGATCGCGCGATCGAGATTCTGGATTTTTGCCCCGGCGGGATCTTCCTCTCATTCCCGCTTCCTCCTGCGGTTGTTCCCGTTCGTGGCCAGATCATCGAGGTCCGCTGCAYGGCGCCTGATGACAAAGGCATTCATTCCTTGCGCTTCCAGGGACGGGTCGCGCGGGCGGATCGCGCGGGTGCCGGCATCGCTTTTATCAACCCCAGTTTCGAAGCGCTGCATATCCTTCATGAATATGCCAAGAACCACCCCATCGAACGCGTGCGGCACGAGGAGGAAAAACCGCATGGGGCGGAGCCTGGAGAAATCGACGCAACTGCCGGATCCCTGATCAATATCTGCCGGCAGATGGTCGAGGAAAGGCTGGAGCCCATGGTGAAAGCCTTCCTGGACCAGGTCAAGGAACATTTCTTCAATCTTGCAGGAGAGGTCCGCAGCATTGCCGAGAAGAACGCCTGTTACACCGCCCTGAGCATTTACAACAAGGATGGTGCAGCATTCAAAAGCGAGTTTCTGTCAAGAATGCAAAACCGCCTGAGGCAGACGCCCCTGCTGGCCAGCGTTAGCAAGACGGAGTCCCAGGCGCCGAAAGAGGCCGGGGAATTGTCGCTTTCCCTGATCGAGGAAGATGTTTTCGAGGACTGGCTGGCCTTCACGGACATGGCTCGCGCGGCGGAACTCGAACACAAGGAGCAGCTCAATGCGCTGGAGAGGCGCCTCAGCGTCCTCTTCAGGCAGCCTGTCGGCAAGGAAAACAATCCCTTCGGCCCTGGCACCATCAGCCAGATTTTTCAGGAAGCGTTGGGCACCCTCGCGTTTGACCGGAAGATTGCATCGGATAGCTGCAAGGTTTTCAAGAATGTGCTGTGCGGCCAGAGCGGGGAGCTTTATTCCGAGCTCAATCGCCATTTGATCGAGGGTGGAGTATTGCCTGTCCTGCGCCCTATGGGAATGCAGTCCCAGCCATTCCATGCCGTGCGGGAGGGTGTATTTGAGCCGCGTCTGCAGCCTGGGATGCCGCCCCATCCGCAATCCAGCCCAGCGCCCGAGGCAAGTGTTGCGGGACTGGCGCCGCCGCCGGTGCAGGCTGCTGAAGTTGCGCCTCCGTCCGGCAGTCCGCACGAGCCGCTGGCACAGCCTTCCCCGCTCGTGCCGCCCGGCATGCCCGGAGGCGCCACTCCTGCTGGGGTCGCGGCATCTCCCGCGGCGGAGCGCCTGGCAGCTGCGCCAGCAGCCATGTCTCAACCGTCGCAGGACTGGTATCAACTGATGCAGGGCCTGAGCAGCCTGCAACAGCAACTTGCGGCGCCGGCAGCACGTCCTGCCGGGCCTCAGCCTGCGCCATCACAGGCTGCGTTTGCTGAAAGCGGGAAGTTCACCCCCGCATCACCGCTCAGCCCTGTGCAGGCACCCGCAGAGCCGCCTGCTGCGCCCCGCCATTTCACTACGGAGGAGGTGCTTTCAGCACTCTCGCGCATCAGGCTGGAAGCTCCAGGCAATCGGCATGGAGAGAAATTCCATCAGGATTTCATGAAAAAGCTCCAGTCGGCGCTAACTGAAGCTGCGCCGAGTGACGAGCCACGGGAAGTGCCAAGCCGTGAAAACAATATTCTGGAAATCGGGGGCAATCTTTTTGACTCGGTGTTGACCGACAAGCTGGTGGCTGACACGGTCAAGCCCTGGCTCAACCAGCTTTCGATTCCGCTGATCAAAATGGCGTTGCGCGACGATTCGCTGTTTTACGACAAGTCGCACCTCGCCCGCCAGCTGATCAACCAGATCGCCGAGCTGGAATTGTTCAGTTCGGATTCCAAGGTCGAAAATGCGGTCAGGAAAAAAATCGACGGGCTGCTTGCGGAAATCTCCGAGGCTGATGAAGTCACGCCGGTTCTGCTCCAGAAAATGCTGAAGGAAGTCGGCCTGCTGGTGCACGTCCAGAACAAGGCTTATGAAGGGAATCTCCGCGATCTCCGTGCAATGTGTGAAGCCGAGGAGCAGCGTGCAAAGACCGGGAAGCCGGCAGTTAAAGCAGGCGCGCTGAGCAAGCTGTTTGCCGGCTTGGGGCCGCTGGCTGGCGAAAAGGCGCCCGAGGTGGAAGATGAAGCGCTGAATGAATACAGGAAGCGCGTGCGCAGGCTGAAAGTCGGCAGCTGGCTGCTTCTGCAGCGCGACGATCTGCAGAAGCGCATCCGGCTGGCCTGGGTGGCCAAGAATCTGGATAAATATGTTTTCGTCAATGTCCAGGGGCTAAGGGAAGAAACCCTCAGCCAGATTGAACTCGCGCAACATCTGCGCAGCGGTGATGCCGTGGTTCTGGACGAAGGCGATGAACAGCTGGTCGACCGCGCCCAGTCCTCCATGCTGCAACAGATGCATCACAAGTTGCTGCAYGAAACCTCGCACGACCATCTGACCGGCCTCATCAACCGCCGTGAATTCGAGAAGCGTCTGGCGGAGACCCTGGCYAGGGTGCGCAACTCCGGCATGCCGTCGATGTTGTGCTATCTCGATCTGGAGCAATTYAGCGTCGTCAACAACACGTTTGGGTATGAAGGAGGAGATCGCGCGCTGGTCGAGGCATCCAGACTGCTCAAGCAGGAGCTGGACGAGGATAGCGTGCTGGCCCGTATCGGTGGCGACGAATTTGCCATTCTGTTCGAGAACTGCAGCCTTGATGATGCACTGCAAATCACTTCCCGCCATTCTGGCGCTTTTCGTGCCTACCGCTTTGCTTCAGGGGATAAAAGCCTGTCCCTTTCATTCAGCGCCGGACTGGTGGAGATCGACCCCGAGAGCGAAAGCATCGAAATGCTGTTGCAGGCAGCCGAGGCGAGCTGCCGCATTGCGCGTTCCAAGGGGACCAATTACGTGCAGGTCTTCCGCGCTGACGAAGCCAATTTGGCGCTCCATCTGAAGACGGTCAAATGGGTGAGCCGGATCGACGAGGCCCTGGACAAAGGCCGCCTCGAATTACGCTGCCAGCCCATCGTCAGCATCAATGGAAAAAGCGTGGCCGTGCATCACTCCGAAGTGCTGCTGGGTGTGCCGGACGAGCAGGGAAAATTGATGTCTCCCGTCGATTTCATCATGGCTGCCGAACATTTCCGGCGCATGGCCAGTGTTGACCGCTGGGTGATCGAACATGCCTTCCGCTGGATGGTTGACCGCCGCGACAAGCTGGATGAACTGGGCGGCCTTGCCATCAATTTGTCAGGCGTTTCTCTCAATGAGGAAGGCTTCATCGATTTTGTCATTGGCCAGGCTGAAAAACAGAAAGTTCCAATGAACAAGGTCTGTTTCGAAATTACCGAGACGGCGGGCATTTCTCATCTTTCGGGCGCTTCAGAATTCATCAACGAATTGAAGAAGCAGACTGGCTGCGCCTTCTCGCTCGACGATTTCGGCAGCGGCCTGTCTTCCTATGCCTACCTGAAGAATCTGCCGGTTGACTACCTCAAGATCGACGGCGCATTCGTCGAAAAAATGGACCAGAATCCGTATGATTTTGCCGTTGTGAAATCCATCACCGAAATTGGCCACTTCATGGGCAAGAAAATCATTGCTGAACGCGTGGAAAACGAGGCAGTGCTGAAAATGCTGCGCCAGATCGGGGTTGATTACGCCCAAGGTTTCTATCTTGGTAAGCTTCGCAACATGAAAGCACTGGGCAGCTAAATCCATCCGCCTCACCGAATAAAACTGCTGTAAAGAACTCTTGCGCCTCACCCATATCAAACTCGCCGGTTTCAAGACCTTCGTCGATCCAACCACCATCCCGGTGCCGGGGCAGCGGGTGGGCGTGGTCGGCCCCAACGGCTGCGGCAAGTCGAACGTGATCGACGCCGTGCGCTGGGTGATGGGCGAGTCCCGCGCCTCGGCGCTGCGCGGCGAATCCATGCAGGATGTGATTTTCAACGGCGCGGCCACGCGCAAGGCGGTGTCGCGCGCCAGCGTGGAGCTGAAATTCGACAACAGCCTGGGCAAGGCGGCGGGGCAGTGGTCCCAGTATGCCGAGATCAGCGTCAAGCGGGTGCTGCACCGCAACGGTGAATCGCAATATTTCATCAACAACCTGCACGTGCGGCGCCGCGACGTCACCGACATATTCCTCGGCACCGGGCTGGGCCCGCGCGCCTACGCCATCATCGAGCAGGGCATGATTTCGCGGATCATCGAGGCACGGCCGGAGGAGTTGCGCATTTTCCTCGAGGAAGCGGCAGGGATTTCCAAATACAAGGAACGGCGCCGGGAGACAGAGCTGCGATTGAAGGACACGCGCGAAAACCTTGCCCGGCTCGAGGACGTGCGCCAGGAGCTGGACAGGCAGTTGCAGCGCCTGGAAGCGCAGGCCGAGGTGGCGCGGCATTATCAGCATTTGCAGTCCGAGATGCAGACCACCCAGCACCTGCTGTGGCTGGTGAAGAAACAGGAAGCCTTGCTGGCGCGGGAGCGCGCCCGGCAGCAGGTGGAAAAGCTGCTCAACGAGCTGGAAGCGGAAACCGCTGCATTGCGCCAGGCGGAGAGCCAGCTCGAAACCGCCCGCACCGGGCATTATGCCGCCGGCGATGCGCTGCATGCGGCACAGGGCGAACTCTACGCTGCCAACGCCGATGTGGCGAAGCTGGAGCAGGCCTTGCAGCACCAGCGCGAAACGCAGCAGCGCCTGATCCATCAGCTCGAAACCTGGCGCAATCAGGAAAGCCAGTTGCAGCAGCAACAGCAACAGGCCGAGGCAAGCCTGGCCCATTGGCGCGCAGAGCAGGAAACTGCGCTGCTGCGCATGGAGGAAACCGCACTGGCTGTCGAGGAGGCGCGGGAACAGATGCCGCAGGCCGAAGCTGCATTGCGAGATTGCCAGCGCCACTTGGGCGAGGTGCAGCGGGAGCTTGCTCAGGCCGAGCAGGCACTGCAGATCGAGGAGACGCACCGCAGCCACGCGAAAAGGACCGCGCAGCAGCTGGAAGCGCGGCGCGAGCGCCTGCGCCAGGAAATCTCCGCCCTGCCGCAGCCGGATGAGGCGGAATTGTCCAGCCGGCAGGATGAACTGGCGCAACTCGCCGCCCAGCTTGAACAGGTGCAGTCGCGCCAGGCGGCATTGCTTGGCGAACTGCCAGCACTGGAGCAAGCCCAGCGTGAAACCCAGCATGCCGCTCATGCGGCCTTGCAGCGCTCCACCCGCGTTGAAGCGCAATTACATGCCCTGCAGCAGGTGCAAAGCCGCCTCGAGCACAACCACAAGCTCAAGGCGTGGCTGGAGAAGCACAAACTGGATGCGCTGCCGCGCCTGTGGCAGCGCATCCGCATCGAGCCGGGCTGGGAAGAAGCGCTGGAAAGCTTGCTGGGCGAGCGCCTCAAGGCCATCCCCATGACAGGCCTGGAGGAAGCAAAAGCCTGGCTTGCCGATGCGCCGCCGGCGCCGCTGGCGKTTTATGCCGCTGAGAGCACTCTCCCCAACCCGCTCCCGCTTGCGGGAGAGGGAACAATGGCACTCTCTCCCCTTGGGAGARAGTCGGAGAAAGGGGCGCTGGTTCCGTTGCGCCAGCGAGTGGAAGGCCCGGCAGGGCTGCTGGACGAATGGCTGCATGGCGTTTACGCCGTTCCGGACTGCGCTGAAGCCTGGGGTATTCGCCATCGCCTGCAGCCCGGCGAATGCCTGGTGTGCCGCGAGGGGCATGTTTTCACCCGTTCCAGCGTGGATTATTACGCGCCCCAGTCCGAGTTGCACGGCGTGCTGGCGCGGCAGCGCGAGATCGAAGCGCTCGGGGTTGAAGCGGAGCAGGCCAGAGTCGACGCGCAGGCGCGCCAGGCGGCTCATGCGGCGGCGGAATCCACGCTGAAAACCTTTCTGGCCGAACTCGCCGGCGTGCGGGGGCAATGCACGGATTGCCAGCAGCGCCATCACCGCCTGCATCTGGAAGTGGAACGGCTCGCGCAACAGCAGCAGCACCTGCTGCAGCGCCGCCAGCAGATCGAGCGCGAAAATGGCGACATCGCGGCCCAGCTGGAAATCGAGCTGGAGCAGGCGCGCGAGCACGAGTACAACATCGAGCAGCAGCAGGAACAGATTTCAGCGCTGCAGGCGCGCCTGCAGGACGCAAGGCGCGAGCGGGAAGAGCTTGAGAACGGCGTGAACCGCCAGCGCCAGGCGGTCCAGGCCGCAGAGAGCGCGGCGCAGGAAGCGAGGTTCCAGCAGCGCAACTGCACCAGCAAGATCGAAGAGCAGGAACGGGCCATGACATCCCTTGCCAGGCAGCGCGAGGAGCTGCACCAGCGCATTGGCGAGCTGGAAAAGGAAGCAGGCGAACTGGCGCTGGCGGGCATTGAAGGCCAGTTGCAGCAGGCCCTGCAGCTGCGCCAGGAACAGGAAAAAAGCTTGGGCGTGGCGCGCGATGCCCTGGCCGGGGCTAGTCAAGCCATGCAGCAACTTGAGCAGCAACGTCTGGCCAGCGAGCAGAGGCTGCACCCCATGCGCGACCGCCTTGAACAGGCGCGGCTCAAGGAGCAGGAGGCGCGCCTGGCCGAGGAACAGTGGGACGAGCAGCTCTCCGCCGCCGGCGCCGATCTGGGCGCATTGACGCCGCTGCTGGAGAAGCGCGCCAAGGCAGCGGAGCTGCAGGCACAGGTGGAGCGGCTGGCGCAGGATATCGAGTCGCTCGGCGCGGTCAACCTCGCCGCGCTGGATGAACTGAACAGCAGCCGCGAGCGCAAGCACTACCTCGATGCCCAGGCAAGCGATCTGTCCGGTGCGATGGATACGCTGGAGCAGGCGATCCGCCGCATCGACCGAGAAACCCGCTCGCGCCTGCAGGAAACTTTCGATATCGTGAACCGGCATTTCGGGGAGTTGTTCCCGGCAGTGTTCGGCGGCGGCACGGCCCGCCTTGAAATGACCGGGGAAGAAATCCTCGACGCCGGGGTGACGCTGTTTGCCCAGCCGCCGGGCAAGAAAAACAGCTCGATCCATCTCCTGTCCGGGGGTGAAAAGGCACTCACGGCGCTGGCGCTGGTGTTTGCGATGTTCCAGCTCAATCCGGCGCCATTCTGCATGCTGGATGAAGTGGATGCGCCGCTGGATGACAGCAATACCGAGCGCTATTGCGAATTGGTGAAAAAAATGTCAAACCACACGCAGTTTGTGTTCGTCAGTCATAATAAAATCACCATGGAAATGGCCGAGCAGCTGGTGGGCGTGACCATGCAGGAATCCGGCGTTTCCCGGGTGGTGGCGGTAGACCTGGAAGAAGCAGTGCGGCTAAAGGATGCTGCTGCGCTATAATCCCATGCGAATGATTTGGAAATTGAACCAGAGATGAGTGAACTGCAAGTAAGCCTGTTGGCAATTGGTGTGGTGATGATTTTCGCCGTGCTGGCATTCAACCGCTGGCAGGAGCG
>PQAG01000212.1 GCA_003104895.1 Nitrosomonadales bacterium | reverse complement strand
GTATTTCTTGTCGAAACCCATGACCGAGGCGATCACCACCGAAGCGCAATCGGTCAGGGGGATGAAGCCGATCTTGACCTCGGTTTTTTCCGGCGCATCGGACCCAGCCGCCCATGCCCCGCTGCGAATCGCGGGATCGGCCATGGCCATCAAGGCGCCCGCTCCCAGTAAAGTCGCGCCTTTTTTCATGAAATCCCTCCGGCTGCTTTTGAAATCTGCACTCATGACCTTCTCCTGGATAAAAAAACAACAAAAAAAGCGCCGCATCCGCGAGAGAAACTGCTCCCGCGAATGGACGCCTTTGTCCTTGATGAACCGGCCGCCGTTGGCCGATTCTGGTGTTACTTCATTGGACCCGCCGTTGGGTCCATGATTCTGGCTTTTACCAAAGCAAAGCCCGTGCCAGAAAATTCCCTACTCGAACAAACCGGCCACCTCGATCAACTGACGCGCCACTTCCCCCAGGCGCATGCCCCTGTCCATGGCCGTTCTGCGCAGCGCCTGGTAGGCCTCCTCTTCCGGCCACCCGCGCTGCTTCATGAGAAAACCCTTTGCCCGTTCCACATCCTTGCGCTCGGCGAGCTGAATCTCGGCCTTTTCCAGGTCCGCGCGCATGGTCTGAAACTCGTTGAAACGCGCGATTGCAACATCCATGATGGGGCGCAAACGCTCGCTTTTCAGGCCATCCACCACATAGGCGCTGACACCTGCGCGAATCGCGGCGCGGATCTTGTCGCTGTCGTCATCATGGGTAAACATCACGATCGGGCGCGGCTGGTCACGTTTGATAACACAGAGATTTTCCAGCGTATCGCGGTCTGGAGATTCGGTATCGAGAATGATCAGATCGGGGTTGAGCTCGGCCACCAGGCCGGGCAGATCGGCGCTGGCAGAGACATGGGCGGCAATCCTGCACCCGGCATCCTGCAAGGCATGCTTGAGCAGCGCTGCGCGCTCGAATGTTTCGTCCACCAGCAGGATGCGAAGCTGAAATCCGGAAGGATTGACAGGGGTTTTCATATCCTGCCAATAAGGCAATTCTCGTGCCATGGCAGGCACATGGCAGGCAACTGATTGATCCTGATACCAATCAGGACAAAATGAAGGCGCCCTTAAAATTCAAAACAGCGCGGATGCACCAAAAAGGGGCGAGCTTCTGTCCGGATACGCCGAACCTGCACTGATTTCAGGCGACGTCGCGGCGTTCGAGGACGGCTTGCGCCAGCGTGCCGCTGTCCACATGCTCCAGCTCGCCGCCCACGGGCAGGCCGCGGGCAATGCGGGTCACCTTGATGCCGCGCGGGGTCAGCAGTTCGCTGATGTAATGGGCGGTAGCCTCGCCTTCCACGGTGAAATTGGTGGCGAGGACGACCTCTTGCACGATACCGTCGGTCGCGCGGCGCACCAGGCGGTCGAGGTGAATTTCCCGCGGGCCGATGCCATCCAGCGGCGACAGCCGCCCCATGAGCACGAAATACAGGCCTCGGTAGCAATGCGCCTGCTCCATCATCATCAGGTCCGCCGGCATTTCCACCACGCACAGCAGAGAAGCATCGCGCCTTGGTGAAAGGCACAGGTCGCACACCTCGACTTCGCTGAAGCTGTTGCACTTCTCGCAGTGGCGGATGGTTTCGAGCGCATGGGTGAGCGCATGCGCCAGCCGCTTGGCTCCGGGCTGATCGCGCTGCAACAGGTGATACGCCATGCGCTGGGCGGATTTTGGCCCGACCCCCGGCAGGCAGCGCAGGGCTTCGATGAGATGGTCTAGGCTGGAAGGGGTTTTCATCTGGGTGAACGGTGAACGGTGAGCGGTGAACGGTGAGCAGCGAGGAACGTGAGTTCTCACCGCTTACCGCTCACCGCTCCCTGCTCACTAGAAGGGAAGCTTGAAGCCCGGCGGCAGGTTCAGCCCGCTGGTGAAGCCGGACATCTTTTCCTGGCTGGTCTGTTCCACGCGGCGCACGGCATCGTTGACCGCCGCAGCCAGCAGGTCTTCCAGCATTTCCTTGTCTTCACCCATCAGGCTGTCGTCGATGCTGACGCGCTTGACGTCATGGCGGCAGTTCATGACGACTTTCACCATGCCGGCGCCGGCCTGGCCTTCCACTTCCACGGAAGCCAGCTGCTCCTGCATCTTCTTCATGTTCTCCTGCATCTGCTGGGCCTGCTTCATCAGACCGCCAATGCCGCCTTTAATCATGGTTTTCTCCGACTAATCAATGGGTTTAATGGTTGATTCAATGACCTGCGCGTCGAGGTTCTCGACCAGATCGCGCACGAACGGGTCCTGTTCGATGGCGGCAATGGCCTCTGCCTGGCGCGCCTGTTTTTCCTGGTGATCCAGTTTCGCCGGGGTCAGCCCGGTCACGCTGCCAAGGGAAATATGCAGCATGACGGGGGCGCCGGCAAAATCATCCAGCGCCGCCTTGAGCTTGTCCTGGTAGGCTTTTTCCATCAGGTGCTTGTGTTCCTCCGGCACGCACAGATCGATGCGCTGGCCTTCATAGCTTTTCAGCTCGCAATGGTTTGCCAGCATCTTGGCCATGCCKCCCAGCCCGAGCTTAGCCACCAGGCCCGGCCAGTCGCCATCGAAAGGTTTGCCTGCTGCCACACTGGCTGGCTGGGAGCGCATCGCAGGAGCCGGGGCTGGTTCCTGTACTTTGAGTGTGGGAGGTGTTTCCGGCCGCGGCGCCACGGCAGCCTGTACCGGCTTGGCCGCATGCCTGGCTGGCGCGGCCACCTGCTTCGCGGGCTCTCCCCCTGCTGGCAGCGCATCCGGCGTGAAAGCCAGCATGCGCAGCAGCGCCATGCTGAAACCGGCAAATTCGTCCGGCGCCAGAGCCAGGTCCTTGCGCCCGTGCAGCGTGATCTGGTAATGAAGCTGCACTTCCTCCGGGCTGAAGCGCTGCGCCAGTTCGAGGATGCGCTGGCGCTCCGGCAGATCCTCGCTCAAGGCCTGTGGCACCGTCTGGGCCAGGGCGATCTGGTGCAGCAGCGCGCCGAGGTCCTGCAAGGCCGCATCAAACGAAAGGCTGCGCTCTTCCATCTGCTCCGCCAGCGCGATCAGCCCCGCGCCATCGGAATCCGCCAGACGTTCCAGCAGCGTAAACAGGTAACTCTGGTCAATCGCCCCCAGCATGGCGCGCACCTGCGCTTCTTCGACCTTGCCCCCACCATAGGCGATGGACTGGTCGAGCAGGGAAAGCGCGTCGCGCATGCTGCCCTGCGCCGAACGTGCCAGCAGCTGCAGGGCCGGCAGTTCGAACCCCAGTCCCTCACGCTCCAGCACATCCTTGAGATGGCCGACGATGGCGGCAGGCGGCATCTGCTTGAGATTGAACTGCAGGCAGCGCGACAGCACCGTGACCGGAATCTTCTGCGGGTCGGTGGTGGCGAGGATGAACTTGACGTGCTCCGGCGGCTCTTCCAGCGTTTTCAGCATGGAATTGAAGGCTGCCTTGGAGAGCATGTGCACTTCGTCGATCAGGTAAACCTTGAAGCGCCCCGCCGTGGGCGCATACTGGGCGTTGTCCAGCACTTCGCGCATGTTGTCGATGCCGGTATTCGAGGCCGCGTCCAGTTCCAGCAGGTCGATGAAGCGCCCGGCGTCGATCTCGCGGCAGGTGGCGCAGGTGCCGCAAGGCGTGGAAGTGATGCCGGTTTCGCAGTTGAGCGACTTGGCCAGGATGCGCGCCACGGTCGTCTTGCCCACGCCGCGCGTGCCGGTCAGCAGGTAGGCATGGTGCAGACGCTGCTGGTCGAGCGCATTGGAAAGCGCCTTCACCACATGTTCCTGCCCCACCAGTTCGGCGAAGGATTTGGGCCGCCATTTGCGTGCCAGGACTTGATAACTCATAGGCCCGAATTGTATCAGAAACGTCCGCCCATGCTTGAAACGGGGAATGCCCGCCACGATATGCGGCAAATAGCATTCATAGAGGAAACACCATGTCCGCCTTTGCCGCCAATGTCAGCGACGCCGATTTCCAGCAGGCCGTCATCGAGCGTTCTTTCCAGACCCCGGTGCTGGTCGATTTCTGGGCCACCTGGTGTGGCCCGTGCAAGGTGCTGAAGCCGCTATTGGAAAAACTGGCGGATGAATACCAAGGCAAGTTTTTCCTCGCCCTGGTGGAAACCGACGCCAACCAGCAGCAGGCTGCGAAATACGGCATACGCGGCGTGCCTGCGGTCAAGTCCTTCATCAACGGCGAAGTCGTGGACGAATTCACCGGCGCCCTGCCGGAAGGCGATATCCGCGCCTTCCTTGAACGCCTCATCCCCTCCCCTGGCGAAGCCCTGCGCCTGGAAGCGGAAGCGCTCTACCAACAGGGCGATCCCGCCGGGGCACTGCAGCGCCTGGCCGAGGCATCCGCCCTTGACCCGAGCAATGAAAAAATCCGCATCAGTGCGGCCGCCATCATGATTGATGAGGGAGAAAATGCAGAGGCCCGGCGCATGCTGGACAGCCTCTCAGCGGCAACGCGGCAGGAAGAACGCATCCTGGCGCTCTCCACCCGGCTCGATTTCGCGGAAAAAGGCAGCGGCGGCGATGCCACGCAGCTGCAAGAGAAAATCGCCGCAAATGAAAACGATCTGGATGCGCGGCTAGAACTCGCCAACCTGCTGCTGGCCCGGCAGGATTACGAATCCGCGCTGCAGCAGCTGATCGAGATCGTGCGCCGCGACCGCCAGTTTGGCGACGACATCGGGCGCAAGACCATGCTGTCCGTTTTCAGCCTTCTAGGCGGCGGAAACCCTCTGGTCGGCACCTACCGCCGCCTGCTGGCCAGTGCGCTGAATTGATTGGCAGGCTGAATTACTGAGGCCCCAGTACGCGCAGCACTTCTTCAGGGGTCGTCAGGCCCTGGTCTACCTTGTCGCGCGCATCCTCAGTCAAGGGGATGAGCCCGCTTTTCCTTGCTGTCTGGGCAACTTCAAGCAGGCTCGATCCGGAACCGATAAGGTGCCGCAGCTGTTCATCCAGCGTCAGCACCTCATAAAGCCCCAGCCTTCCCTTGTAGCCGCTGCCATGACACTCCGGGCAGCCTGCACCGCGAAAAACCTGCAGTCCGGCGCGCTGGAACGGCTCGCCCAGGCGCGCCAGGAGCTGGGGATCGGGCTCAGCCACTGCACGGCAGCTGGTGCAAATCTTGCGCACCAGGCGCTGCGCGATGATGCCCTGCAGCGCGGTGGCAATCACATAAGGTTTGAGACCAAGATCCAGCAAACGGGAAATGGTTGCCAGGGCCGAATTGGTGTGCAGGGTGGAAAATACCTGGTGGCCGGTGAGCGCTGCATGGAACGCCACTTCGGCAGTCTCGAAATCGCGTATCTCGCCCAGCAGGATCACGTCGGGGTCCTGGCGCAGAATGGAACGCAGGATCACGGGAAAAGTCAGGCCGATCTTTTCCTTGACCAGAACCTGGCCAGCCATGTCCAGGTAATATTCCACCGGGTCTTCGATAGTCACGTAGTTCTTGCTTGCCGTGGCGTTGTGCTGCAGCAGCGAATACAGCGTGGTCGTCTTGCCGGAGCCGGTCGGGCCGGTGGCAAGGATGATGCCCTGCGGCTTGTCGACCATGTCGAGAATCTGCTGCAGCGCCTGCGGGCCGAAACCCAGGCCTTCAAGGCTGTGGACGGCGGCGTTGCGATCAAGGATACGCATCACCACTTTTTCGCCATTGATGGTGGGCAAAGTCGAAATGCGCAGATCCACCACGCGCAGGGGGGTTTTCACCATCAGGCGGCCATCCTGCGGGCGGCGGCGTTCCGAAATATCCAGCTCGGACATGACCTTGAGGCGCGACACCAGCGACTGGTGCAGCTGATGCGGGATCTGGATCTTGTCTACCAGCACCCCATCGATTCTGAGGCGCACCACCACGCTCTTGGTGCGCGGCTGGATGTGGATGTCCGAAGCGCCGAGGCGGATCGCCTCGAGAAGCACCGCGTTCACCAGACGGATCGCGGGGGGCTCTTCCGTGCCGCGCAGCAGTTCTTCCAGCGAAGGCGCTTCCTCGTCCTCCTCGATGACCACCTCGATGCCTTCGTAAGGATCCGAGCTGGAAACCAGGGTTTCCAGATCCTCGAAGCTGACTTCCTCCTCGCCGTAAACCTCCCCGATCTTGGTCCTGATCGCCGCGATATCTGCCATCACCGCCTGGATTTCCAGGCCCGAAGTGAAGCGCAGGTCATCGATCAGGCCCGCATCAAGCGGATCGGCCAGCGCCAGCATCAGGCGCCTCCCGTCGAGCCTGAGCGGCACCACCAGCTGACGCTCGCAGAAACTGCGGGGGATCAGCGCCGCCACCGCCGGATCGACGCGGAATTCGGCCAGGGCCACTTCCTCGAACAGCAGCTCCTTGTGAAGCAGATCGCGGACCTGGCGCTCGTTCACCCACCCCTTGTCCAGCAGCAGCTTGAGCACCGGATCCTTGTGTTTCTGCTGCATGCGGTGCAGTTCCTGCACCTGGTTGTCGTTGAGCACGCCGCGCTTGTTGAGCATGATCGCCAGCTGGCTGCGGTTGGTCACGGCGAGCCTGGAAAGCGCGCTGATTTCCTTGCTCTTTTTTGTGTTCTCCTGTTGCAGGGCATGGTTCTTCTGGATCAGGTCGTGCTGTTCCAGCGCCAGGGACACGGTAACGCGCAGGTCGTCGTCGTTCCAAGGCTTGAGGATGAACTTGTAGACCGCTCCCTCGTTGACCGCGCCCATCACCGCGCCGGTATCCGCATGGCCGGTAAGCATGATGCGGATGGTTTCCGGATAAAGCGCCTTTACCTGCTTGAGAAACTCGGCGCCGTTCACGCCCGGCATCATGTAATCGCTGATCACCACCTGGAACGTTCCCTGGCGCATCAGTTGCAGGGCCTCGCCGGCATTGGGGGCGGTGGCGACCAGATAGTTTTCCTGGCGAAACACCCGCTGCAGGGACTTCAGCACATTGGGCTCGTCGTCCACCAGCAGCAGGCGGTATTGCTGCCGTGGCTGCGGCGGAGTGGACTCCCCGGCGGGGGCGCCGGTAAAGAGGGATGAGTAGCTGGGCATAATCGGATTATCCCGGTTGCCCCGTCAAATTTTGATGTTGACGGAACAGGTCAGCCAAACGGCAGTTTTCCAGATGCAAATCGCGGTAACGCAGCGCACGCAACACCACAGCTTTCAGTTCACAGGTTTTCCACGGCCGCCTGACGAAATCATCCACCTGAATCCGGTTAATGGCATTGGCGAGGATGTCCATGTCCAACGTGCCGCTGATCAGGATGTGGGCGCTTCCGGGGCTGCGCTTGCGCAATTCATCAAGAAAACCCGGGCCGCCCTTGTCCAGCATGAGGGAATCGACGATCACCAGATCGTAAACCCCGTTTTCCAGCTGCTCCAGTACCTGTTGCTGCGTCGTGAGACAATCCACTTCGGACTGGAAATCCGCTCCGCCATGGGGGAAACAGCCGTGCATCCCATAGAATCCGGCGCCATGCCCCTCTTCCATTGAAGCCGAGGAAGTCAGTTCACGTTTTATCAGGGCCGCATCATTCACCTCGTCAGCCGCCAGCAGGATGCGGTAAATTTTGCGCGCCTGCGCTGGAGGAATGGGTCCATACCGCTCCTGGTAGGCTCTGGCGAGGCGCCGGTTTTCAAGCATCGTTTCACGATAGTTGAGCGATTGTTTTATTTCGGTTTCAAGGTCGAATTTGCTCCATGGCTTCGACAAGAAGCGGTAAGGATGGGAAATGTTGATCGCCTTGATCAGCGCATCCATATCAGCCTGGCCGCTCAGAATCAGGCGCATGGCATCGGGCTGGCTTTGGGCAAATATTTCGAGGAAGGAAACCCCATCCATCTCCGGCATCCGGTAATCCGTCACCACCAGATCAAATTCTGCTTCCCTGGCGCGCTGCAGCGCTTTCCGGGGAGATGTAAAAGCTTCCACATCATGCTCCCTCCCCAATTCGCGCTGCAATGCGCTCAGAACGTTTTGTTCATCGTCCACCAGCAGTATATGCGCCATAGCATCCACCTTAATTGTCAGGGCTGTTCTGCCGGGCCGGCCACCCTGTTTTCATGCGTTAAACCGGCAAATAAATTGTCATGGTAGTGCCAACCCCTTCCTGGCTCCCGGCTTCAATCCGCCCGCCGTGAACCTGGACGATATCGCGCACCACGGGCAGGCCAAGGCCGGTGCCCTGTCCCACGTCGCGGGTAGTAAAGAAAGGCTCGAAAATGCGCGGCAGCACATCCGCCGGAATGCCGTGGCCGTTGTCGCTGATGCTGATGCGAATCTCGCCGCCGGCCTGTTCCGAGCGCACTTTCACCTCGCCGCCACGTGCCACTGCCTGCACCGCATTCTCCAGCAGGTTGAGAAAAGCCTGGCTGAGGTAGCCGGGCAGGCACAGGATGCGCGGCAATTCGCCGAGCTCCTGCACCAGCGTCACGCCCTCGGGCAATTGTCCCCCGATCACGCTGCATGCCTGGCGCAGGCTGTCGTTGAGGTCGGCCATTTCCTCCTCGCCGCGGTCCACGTTGGAGAAGCCCTTGAGGTCCGCGACGATGCGCGCCACGCGGTCGATGCCCCCGATGCTTTCCCTGAGCAGATCGGCGAAGTCCTCCAGCACGAAATCCATGTCCAGATCCTGCCAGCGCTGCCTGAGGTCCTGCCCCGACCTGATCGCTTCCTGCAGCRCAGCCAGCTTGGCGRCGTAGGACTGGGAAGTGGAAAGATTGCTGCGCACAAAGCCGATGGGGTTGTTGATCTCGTGCGCMACGCCGGCGGCAAGCCGCCCCACCGAAGCCAGCTTTTCCGCCTGATAAAGCTGGCGGCTGGTTTCCTCGATCACCCCTACCTGTTCCCGCACCCGCTGTTCCAGCTCTTCGGAAAGCGCCTTGTAGCGCGCTTCCGATTCCTCCAGCGCTGCATGCTTGCGGCGCAGTGTCTCGAAATCCGCCTGCACCGCTTCCAGATGCAAGCCGGAGGCCATCTTGTAGCGCGCCACGCCGCGCAGCAGCAGTTCCACCATCAGGACGGCGCTTTTCATGCGCGCTTCATCGGCGCAGGCGCATTCAATATAACCGATGGGCTCCAGTTCCAGCGCCAGCGGGGCGCGCCTGGCCCCTGAAGCCGGCCCGGCGGCGCCCATCAGCACCGCGCCCTTGTCATCCAGCAGGCGCAACGCCCCGCCCAGCAACAGCACCAGCGCCTTTTGCAGCTTCTCGCGCGGGATGCCGGCAAGCAGCTCGGCCAGGCCGAACTCGCGATCGAATGCGGCAAGCGCCGTTGGTTCCATGTTCACGCCGTGGCCGCTCAACCCAGCGCACCCTGCACAAAAGCATCCTCGTCCAGCCCGTGCTCTTCCTGCAAGCGATATTCAGGGTTCAGGGCGCGATATACCTGCCGCAGCAGGGCGGCAAAGGTCTCGCGCACGCCGCCCCCCTCCAGCGCAGAAGCGAACAGCAGCGGCCAGGGAGCGGACTGCCAGCGTGCCCTGACTTCCTCCTCGCTCAGGATGTGAGGCAGATCGCGCTTGTTGAACTGCACCACCAGCGGCAGCCTGTCGAAATCAAGGCCCACACGTGCCGCGTTCTCGGCCAGATTCTGGAACGCTTCACCGTTGTTCACGCTCTGGTTCTGCTGCGAATCGGCCACGAACACCACGCCGTCGGCGCGGGACAGCACCGCCTTGCGCGTGCCGTCGTGGGCCACCTGGCCGGGCACGGTGAAGAGGCGGAACTTCACCAGGAGGCCGGAAGGCGCGCGAAAACCGAGCGGCAAAAGATCGAAAAACAGGGTACGGTCGTTCTGGGTTTCCAGCGTCATGATTTCGCCCTTCATCTCCGGCCTCGCCAGGTCGTGAAGCTTCATCAGATTGGTCGTCTTGCCGCTCTGGGCCGGGCCGTAGTAGACCAGCTTGAGCGTCAGCTTGTTGGATTGGGGGTCGAATTCGGGCATGGTTTCCGGTGAGGCGCTGTTGAATCCGTCATTGCGAGGAACGCAGTGACGAAGCAATCTCGCCGCTGGTTGTTCTAGCCACAGATGGCTTCGCTGCGCTCGCAATGACAGCCGAACTGGCACCCAGCCTCTCACTCATCATCAAATATCACCGACCCATCCGGCCCCCAGTTGACCCTGGTAATTCCCGGTTCCTGCTCCTCCAAGCGTTTGCGCTCCAGTTCCTGCGGCGTCATTGCGCCGTTCTCGACACGGGCCTGGTCGGCAAGGCGCTGGTTTTCCAGTGCCAGATCGCGATGGGCCAGTGCCTGGGCAATGTTTGACACCAGTTCGTAATCGTTCCATGGCTTGTTGATGAAACGGTAGATCTGCGCCTCGTTGATCGCTCCGATCACGGCATTGAGGTCGGCGTATCCGGACAAAATCAGGCGCGCCGCGTTGGGCTGGATTTCCTTGAACTCCCTCAGGAAAGCCACGCCATCCTTGCGCGGCATGCGGTAATCCGAAAGCACCAGGTCCACCGCGTTGTGGCGCGCGAATTGCAGCGCCTCGTCGGCGGAAGAGAAACTATCCACCCTGAGCTTGTATTCGATCCCGTCGCAAACACAGGGCGTGACAATCAACAACCGGCGCAGCGCATTGAGGATGTTTTCCTCATCATCCACCAGCATGATGCGATACATGAATTAATCCCCTTTTCTGGCATGAATATGGAGGGTCAAAGCCCGCCCTGACGATCTCTCGAAATTGCGGACCTGCTCAATGATGACCTCGTTGAGCACGAAATCCCGCGACAGCAGCATGATGCCCTCAGGGGTCATCAGGTCGCGCGACAGGGCCATCCCGGCCTTGAGCTGCGGCGATTTGACCGCCACCTCGGGCACGGCGGCGCCTGCCTGGCCGCCCATCATGGGGACGAAAACATCGACCACCTGGGGATCGTAGCGTTTGCCGCGGCCCTCGGCGATATAGGCCACCGCCTCGCACTGCGTCAGCCGTTTGCTCAGCTGCGTCCCGATCTGCACTGCGTCGTAATCGTTGGCCAGTGCCAGGATGCGCGCGCCCATGGGGATGGCCAGGCCAGACAGGCCGTCGGGGTAGCCCATGCCGTCCCAGCGTTCGTGATGGCTGCGGATCAGCCTGGCGGCGCCTTGGATCTGTTCCAGCCCCATGAGTGCCGCCTGGCCCGTTGCCGGATGGCGCAACACCAGATCCCGCTCCTCCCCGGCCAGTACGACGAACGGCTTGACCAGCAGTTTATCGGGCAGGCCGATCTTGCCGATATCGTGCAGCAGGGCGGCGATGAAAATATCCTGCACCTCGGCATCGGCGAGTTCGAGGCGTTTCGCCAGCGTGCGCGCCAGATCAGCAACGCGGCGCGCGTGGCCGGCGAGGCTGCGTTCCCTCAACTCGATAAGGTTGGCGAATACCTTGATCGAAGTGAGGAAGCTCTCTTTCAGCCTTTTGTTGGCCAGCTCCAGGAAGCCCATGGTCTGACGGACTTCCTGGGTGCGCTCCAGAACCTTGGCTTCGAGACTGGCGTTGAGTTCCTTGAGCTCGTCATTCTGGCGCAGCGTCAGCTCTTCCAGGCGGCGTTTTTCCTGCTCCAGGTTCTTGCGCTCCAGGGCATGCTTCACCGTCAGGACGATGTCGTTGTCGTCCCACGGTTTGGCGATGTAGCGGTAAATCTCGCCCTTGTTGATGGCGGCGATGGTCGAGGTGACGTCGGCATAGCCGGTGAGCAGGATGCGCACGGCGTCGGGCCATCTGSCCCGGACTTTTTCGAGAAACTCGGCGCCGTTCATCTCCGGCATGCGCATGTCGGAAATCACCAGGTCGATGGTGTTCTGCTCGAAAACCTGCAAGCCTGCCGCGCCGCTCTCTGCAGTAAAGATGCGGTACCCCARCGGCCGGAACAGGCGCTTGAGGGCGCTCAGGATGTTGGCCTCGTCATCGACGAACAGCAGCGCCGGCGTCTCGATGGCTGCCTCTTTCGACTGGCTGGCTGGTTCACTCAGGGTTTCGCTCACTGCGTCAGGCTTTCTGTTCGGGTTGTTTGACCGGCAGCCAGATGCGGAAAGTGGCGCCCTTGCCCGCCTCGCTGCTGACCTCTATTCTGCCATGGTGTTTCTGCACGATGCTATAGGACAGGGACAAACCCAGCCCGGTCCCCTTGCCCACCGGCTTGGTGGTGAAAAACGGATCGAAGATGCGGTTGAGATTTTCCTGCGGGATGCCCTTGCCGGTATCGCTGAACTCCACCCAGACTTCCTCGCCCTTGACGCCGCTGCGCAGGGTGATGGTGCCGTGCTCCTCGATGGCATGGGCAGCGTTGACCAGCATGTTCATGAATACCTGGTTGAGCTGCGAGGGCAGGCACTCGATGTCGGGCAGGCTGCCGTATTCCTTGATCACTTCCGCCTTGTACTTGATCTCGTTCCAGACGATGTTGAGCGTGCTGTCGATACCCTTGTGGATATCCGCCCACTGCCATTCGGCCTCGTCGACATGGGAAAAATCCTTGAGGTCCTGCACGATTTTCCTTACCCGGGCGATGCCTTCCTGCGACTCCCCCATCAGGGCGAACACATCCTCCTTGAGATAGCCGATATCCAGCTTTTCCTTGAGCGCGCCGATATTCCGCAGCACCTCGGCATGACCGGCAAGCAGCGGCTCCGCCTGCTCGTACGCGGCGAGCATCTCGAACAAGTCGCGCAGGTATTTCTGCAGCGTGCCCAGGTTGGAATTGATGTAGCCCACCGGGTTGTTGATCTCGTGCGCCACGCCCGCCGCCAGCTGGCCGATCGAGGCCATCTTCTCCGACTGCAGCAGCTGGTTCTGTGCGTCTTCCAGGCGCTTGTTGACGCTGCGGATCTCGTCGTTCATCTTCGACAGCATGGCGATGCGCTTTTCCTGGTCGCGGTGCAGCCGGGTGTTCTCGATCACCACCGTGATCAGGTTCACCACCACCCCGCCGTTTTCCAGGTCGGTTTCCGTGTAGGATTCGTCCGCATCCTTGCGGTTGATGCTGAGGGCGCCGATCACCCGGTCCTCGATCTTCAGCGGCCAGCACATCGCCGAGCGCGGCCGTGCCGACTGGTCGCGCACCACGGTGGTTTTGAAGCGCGCATCGTTCGAGATGTCGCCGTTGAGCAGCAGCGCCTGTCCGGTTTCCGCCACCAGGCCGAGGATGCCGCTGCCCCGCTCGATCCTGCTGCCGATGACCTGCTCCGGAATGTCGATGCCGGCCACGATGGTGAGCGGCTGGTTGTCTTCCTCGATCAGGGCGAGCGTGCCGCTGCTGGCGCCGAAGCCCTCGACGATGTGCTCCAGGATCGCATGCTGCACCTGCTGCGGCCGGTCGCGCAGAATGGAGGTCTGGCCCAGGCGGTAGAGCTGGTAGACCCAGGAAAGCTTGGTGACTTTGTCGGACAACATGGAGATTCCCCGTTATTCGCTTAACAGCAGGCTCAAGCCTGCATACTGCCGTTCGGTCTCGGCCCACAGTGCCGGCATGGTATCCCAGTTCAGGCCGAGGCGCGACCAGGCGCTGCTCGACAGATGCGGCACCAGGTCATAGCCGGCATTACCAATGCCCAGCGCGTGGCATAGCACGTTCGCCACGTGCACCAGGCCTGTCAGAGTGGCGGGTTCGTTTCCGGGCTGGTGGTGATCGCGGATCGCCAGCTGGATCTCCGCCGGAAATTTCCAGCGCCGGGCCAGCTCGTGGCCGACCTGTGCATGATCCACGCCGAGCACCGCGCGCTCCGCTGCCAGCAGGGGAGTATCTTCGGCCACGCAGTGCGCCAGCGCAAGCTGGTAATCATCGTGAAAATAGGCGTCCAGCGCCAGTTTGCCGATATCGTGCAGCAGCCCGGCGGTAAACGCCAGCGCCTGGTTCTGGCCCAGGCTTCTGGCCAGCGTCTGGGCGCATGCCGCAGTGCCGATGCCATGCCGCCAGAAGCCGGTGCGGTCGAAGCACTGATGTCCGCTGTCAGGAAACTGGCCGATAATCCCCGCCGCCGCCACCAGCGCGCGGACGCTGTGAAAACCCAGCACCACCACGGCTTCCTGCACCGAACCGATCTTGGTGCTCATGCCATAGAAAGGCGAGTTGGCCACCCGCAGCACGCGCGCGGTCAGCCCCTGGTCCTGGCTGATCTTCTGTGCCAGTCCGGCGATATCGATGTCCGGCTTGTCGAAACTGGCCAGGACCTCCATCACCACGGCCGACAGCGAGGGAACCTGCTGGATTGTCCTGGAAACCTGTTCGATGTCCAGCATGTGTTTCACTCCAGCCCGGCGAGGCGAAAGTTCAGGAGGGTGACGCGCAATTTCAGCAGCATCGGGTCGTCGCCGGCATGGCGGAACAGGTGTTCGATGCGGGCGCAGATTTCCGCCTTGCGGGCGGCGCGCTGTTCCGGGGTGAGGGTTTCCTCCACCGCCACCATTACCTGTCCGATGCCGCGCCGCCGCAACGAAGCGATGGTGGCATCGCTCAATTCCGCGCCCTCGTTCAGCAGAAGGCCGCCGCTGGCATCGCAGACATCCTGCGCCAGCACCATGCCGGCCGCGAGCTGATCAAGCGCGAATCGTTTTGAGGCCATCATGATGTCAATCTCCATCCTGCTCGTTGGGCATGATCACCAGCAAGCGCCCCGCCGAAGCGGAAGCGGGGCTCATCGAATGACACCAGAATATCACATTGAGGCCATTTTCAAATTGATAGGCATGGCGTCCCCCGTCCTTCTCGAGGCATTCGATCATGGCGGCGGGCAGCCTGTCAGCGGCCAAATATCCGGCCAGCGGCCGTCTGCCGGCGTCGAAGATTTCGTTTGCCTTGCGGTTGGCGGCTGCGATCAGCCCATCTTCTCCGACGCCGATGATGCCTACCGACAGATATTCGAAAATCTCCTGCGAAATCTGCAGGACGCCCGCATTGTGCTGCAACTCGCTGGTTTTCTGCTCGACGCGCGTTTCCAGCTGCTGCTTGGCGCGATTCAATTCCTCGTTGATCGCGGCCATTTCTTCGTTCAGGCGCTGGTTGTCCTGGGCCAGTTCATAGCGCTGGAAAGCTTCCAGGATGTTGGCGCGCAGCAGGTCGTCGTCCCACGGCTTGGTGAGGAATTTGTAAATCGCGCCTTCGTTGATGGCGTCTGTCACGCTTTTCAGGTCGGTATAGCCTGACAGCACCATGCGCACGGTTTCGGGGTAGAGCCGTTTGACCCGGCGCAGGAATTCGACCCCGGTCATTTCCGGCATGCGCTGGTCGGAAATGATCACGCCGGCCGGGTTCTGTGCCAGCAGGTCCAGTGCGGCTGCAGCATTGGTTGCCCTGAGGATCTTGTAACCGTCGCGGCGCAGCAGGCGGGTGAGCGAGGTCAGGATGTTTTCCTCGTCGTCGAGCAGCAGCAGGGTGCGCTGGCCCCCAGCCTCCGCCGCTGCATCGGCCTGCAGGCTGCGTCGCTCGCGCAGCAGGGTTTCGAATTCTTGCGCCGGCACCGGCCTGCTGAAAAAATAGCCCTGCATCTCGTCGCAGTGGCGCAGGCGCAGGAAGGACTTCTGCTCTTCGGTTTCGACGCCTTCGGCAATGACCGTGAGCCCCAGTTCATGCGCCATGGAGATGATGGTCTTGGCGATCGCCGCATCACTCGGGTCGGTGGTGATGTCGCGGACGAAGGACTGGTCGATTTTCAGGGTATGGATCGGGAAGCGTTTCAGATAATTCAGGCTGGAATAGCCGGTGCCGAAATCGTCGATCGACAGCTTGATGCCCATGGCCTTGAGGCGGCCCAGCGTGGAGATGGCCTCCTCGACGTTCTGCATGACCAGGCTTTCAGTCACTTCCAGTTCAAGATGGGCGGGGTCGAGTCCGGATTCCCTGAGAATGCCGGCTACCATTTCGACCAGATTCGGCTGCCGGAACTGGCGCGCCGAAAGATTCACCGCAACGCCGATGGGCTTCAGTCCGGCGCATTGCCAGGCCCTGTTCTGGGCGCAAGCGGTGCGCAGCACCCATTCGCCGAGCGGGATGATCATGCCGGAATCCTCCGCCACCGGAATGAACCGGGCCGGAGAAACCACCCCCAGCTCAGGGTGCTGCCAGCGCACCAGCGCTTCCATCCCAGTGATCTCGCCGCTGCGCAGGTCAACTTGCGGCTGGTAGTGAAGCAGGAATTCGTTGCGTTCCAGCGCATGGTGCAGGCTGTTTTCCAGCATCAGCCGTTCCATCGCCTTGACATTCATCTCCTCGGCATAGAACTGGACATTGTTGCGCCCGATTTCCTTGGCGCGGTACATGGCGGCATCGGCATTTTTCAGCAGCGTCTGCCTGTCCTTGCCATCCTTTGGATAGGACGCGATGCCGACGCTGCAGGTGATATGCAGTTCTCGGCCGCCGACATGAAAAGGCGCCGAAAGCGCCTTGAGAAGTTTCTGCGCAATCATGGAGACATCGTCTTCAGCCCGGATTTCCGCCAGCAGCAGGACAAATTCGTCTCCCCCGTGGCGCGCCACGGTGTCGCCTTCCCGCACGTTGCCGGCAAGACGGGATGCAACCTGGGCCAGCAGCGCATCGCCGGCATCGTGGCCGAGGCTGTCGTTGATGGTCTTGAAATTGTCCAGGTCGATGAACAGCACGGCCAGGCCGCCGCCATGGCGGCGCGAGTAAATCAGCGCCTGGTTGAGCCGGTCCTGGAACAGGTTGCGGTTGGCAAGCCCGGTCAGCTCGTCGTAGTTGGCCTGGCGCTCCAGCTGGCTTTCGTAGCGCTTGCGCTCGGTGATGTCCATGAAGGTGACGACCGAGCCTTCGACCTGCCCTTCGTGGCGGATCGGATGGGACCAGTATTCCACGGGGAAAGCGCTGCCGTCCTTGCGCCAGAACACCTCGTTGTCGACATGAATGACCTGGTTGCTCAAATAGGCTTCATAAGCGCGGCATTTCTCCACGGGGTAGGGGGAACCATCTGCGTAGCTGTGATGGAACAGTTCATGGGCGTGGCGGCCAATCAGCTCATCTTCGCTTTCGTAGCCAAGCATGTGCAGACAGGCCGGGTTGGCGAAGGTGATCGACCCCGCCATGTCCACCCCGTAAATGGCCTCGGCGGCCGACTTGAGGAGCAGACGCGTTTGCCGTTCGCTGCGCTCGATCAGCACCTGGTGCCTGAGCTTTTCCTCATACTGGCGGGCCAGGAGCTGCGCGCGCTGCTGCCGCCACCACAGCCCGGTGGCCACCCCCGCCCCGCTGATCAGGAAGAAAGACAGAGCCGCCACGATCCAGGCAGTCCTGTGGATCTGAACGTAGAGCTCCTCCTTGTCCATTTTGGCGACCAGGAACCAGGGAGAATCCGGAATTGCTTTCGCGGCACCGATCACCTGGATTTCCCGGTAATCGACGCCTTCCATCAGTCCGCCCTTACCCTGCGCCATCATGGCGGCCAGCAATTTCTTTTCGCTTACCGGAAAACGCAGCTGCAACGCCGTGTTGTCGCGATGGCGCAGGTTGTTCAGAACCACCACCTCGCCGCCCTCGCGCCGGGCCAGTATGGTTTCGGCGCTCGGGCTGGGCGACGGCCAGGATTGCAGCAGCGGGAAAAGGTAACGTTGCGGGTCGATGCGGAAATAAATCCCCGCGATGGCCCGGTTGCGCGCGTCACCGCGGACGAAGATCGGCGCGACCAGATCCAGCCGGACGCGCGGGGCCTCGGCGCCCGGGTGCAGATCGGTCAGGATCGGCCGCCGGGTGCGCATGGCTTCCATGACCAGATTCACCCCGTAGGCGGTGGGCGGCCTGGCATCGGGCGTCACCGGCAAGTCCCGCACGGCGCCGCGCTCGTCCAGGATGAACACGCCCTGAAAATCATAGGCCTGCCGCAGCGACTTCAGGCGCTGGACGATGCCTTGCGCGTCGTGGTCAAGCGGCGCGCCGCGCTGCAGCCAGCGCTCGATTTCCATCGCCAGCAAGGGGTCGCTGGCCATCACCCCGGCGATTTTCTTGTACGCCTCGCGCCATTCGGACACCTGATTCACCCGCATGCCGGCGATGCCGCCCAGGGTTTCATGCGCCTCCTGTTTAACGGCTTCCTTGTAGCGATTGAAAACGAAATATGCTGTAGCCCCGATGACGCAAGCCATTAGAGCGAACGCCAGCAGGGGAACCCATGCAAACAGCCTTGAGGGCGGGTGCGGGCTGGCTGAAGACAACTCATTTGACATACATCTTTCCTGTCAGATCGCGTGTGAGCCAGATAATGTAACCGCAGCAGAAAACTCTGGCATCAGTATAAATACGGATAAAGGTATAAAGGGACTTGATTATCATGTTTTGCCGCCTTGAAATCCAGGTCCATTCGTACTAGTTCGGACAGGGACCCGGCCCGCATCTTGTCCATGATGTTGGCCCGGTGCGTTTCCACCGTCCTCACGCTTAATCCGAGCAGGCCGGCAATGGCTTTGTTGGGTTTGCCGGCAACCAGCATGTCCATGATTTCATGCTCGCGCGGGGTAAGCTGTGCCAGCCGCTGGCTAATCTGGCTGTGGCGGCGGCGCTTAAGGCGGGCGGCCGCATCCATCTGGATGGCTTGGCGCAGGCGGTCAAGCAGCTCCTCGTTATCGAATGGCTTTTCGAGAAAATCCAGCGCACCCAGCTTCATCGCGCCGACTGCCGCAGGCACGTTGCCGTAGGCGGTAAGAAAAATAATGGGGATGTCGATGCGCTCGAGCTTGAGGCGCCGCTGCAGTTCCAGCCCGCCCATGCGAGGCATTTGCACATCGAGCAGCAAGCAGCCCGGGCAGCCGGAATGATAGACAGCGAGAAATTCCAGTGCGCTGGCGAAAGATTCCGCTCTCATTCCCGCCGAACGTACCAGCCGGTACAGCGCACTGCGCATTCCGGCGTCGTCGTCCACGATAAAAACTGTCGGATCAGGTTTCATAGGGAGGCTCAGCCCAATCCGGGATTCCCAGGCCGGACCGGTTGCAGGTTGTTCAATATCTCATGCATCCTCATTCACGTGTTCTATTTGCCGTTGTGGCGCAAAGGCCAGCACGACCCCCTGCGAGTGAGACAGGCGCCCCATCGTGCTTTGCCAGCGATGGAAGCGCATCCCGTCTGGCATGGTGACAATGGCATCTTCAGCGCAATCCAGCAGTTCTTGCGGAATGGCCTCCTGCGCCGGCATGCCCAGCAGCGGCCTTTCTCCTCCCCGTCCAAGCAGATGGTGGGCCATGGAGTTGGCGACGGCGATGAATCCATCGCTGCCAATACCGATGACGGCCAAGGGTAGAGCTTCCAGCACTTCCTGCGAGACCTGCAGGATCTTGAGGCTGCGCGTCAATGCCAGCGTTTTCTCCTCCACCCGCTTTTCCAGTTCACGGCTGAGGCGGTCGTTCTCCTGCTTCATTTCATAACGCTGAAATGCCTCCTCGATATTGGCGCGCAGCAGATCGTCCTCCCAGGGCTTGGTAAGGAATTTGTAGATCGCGCCCCGGTTGATGGCGTCAGTGATCGAACTCAGTTCGGTATAGCCGGAGAGCACGATGCGCACCGTGTCCGG
Organism: Nitrosomonadales bacterium; assembly: GCA_003104895.1. Classification (GTDB taxonomy): domain Bacteria; phylum Pseudomonadota; class Gammaproteobacteria; order Burkholderiales; family Sulfuricellaceae; genus Sulfurimicrobium. The sequence continues at coordinate 4,132 of PQAG01000212.1, read as the reverse complement.
ATACAGGTCGCGCACCTGTTTGAGAAACTCCACCCCGGTCATTTCCGGCATGCGCTGGTCAGAAACGATCACACCGGCTTCATTGTGCGCCAGCAGTTCGAGGCCTTCCCGGCCGCTTCCTGCACGCAGGATGCGGTATCCCTGAGGACGCAGCGTCCGTGTCAGGGCGGAAAGGATATTGGCCTCGTCATCTACCAGAAGAATCGTGCGTTCCATGCCTGTTCCTCCCATATTCGCCGCCAATGCGTAAAGTGCCAGAACATGCCGGCCCGACGCTAATTCCCGGCATTTAACCATGGAACATGGAAACGATAAAACAACGGTGAATACGACGAAAACGTATTTGTCAAATGGAAGCGGGGCTTATTCCGGAAACAGAAGCTCTACACGCAGAACTCGAAGCGCATTTTCGAGGGCTTACGGCTCACCTTGCGTCAGCACGGCCCTCAAAAAAGAGAAGATTCAGGATTTGGCGATTTGAATCGCCTGCAGCGTAACTGGCGGAGAGGGCGGGATTCGAACCCGCGTTAGGATATTATCCTAAACACGCTTTCCAGGCGTGCGACTTAAACCACTCATCCACCTCTCCTGATGGAAGGCGGCAATTATAGGGGCGAACCGGGGTTTCGTCCAGCATTAGGGCTCGTTAATGAATAATTTAGACGCAAGCCCTTACCTTCTACTGCCCCTGATCCCAGGGTTGCAATTCATAACGCGGCGGCTGGCTGATGAAATACAGCACCACGCCGCAGCTGGCGAGAAAAAAGATGGTGGCGAGCAGACTGGCAGCCACCGGGTCGGCGGCGCCGCGTTGCGGAAAGACAAAGGCGAACAGCACCATTGCTGCAATGGAACCTGCATAAGACAACACGGAAAAGCCAAATGCCACTTTCTTTCCAAAACTTCTCTTCACTATCCTTGCTCCCCGGTTTTCCCCTGCCTATCGTATGAACCTGCTCACTAATTCCGCATCAGGATCACAAAAACCCATTCCCGATGCCCATTGTAGCAGCCTGGGCGCATCACATGCGCTCAGCTCTCAACTTCTTCCGCCCACACCAGCGCGTCCACATGAGCGGCATTGACCTTGGCTGCATCCAGACCGCAGACCGCCGCCAGCACCTCGATCGCTTCCTGCTCGGACTCCTCGCAGGCGATCGCCAGATCGAGGTAGGGCGCGTAAATGCCCTCGCCTTTCAGCAGGGCCAGCGAAACCTGCTGCGGAAGGTGAAAATTCTCCAGTGCCTTTTCGATCGGGATATTCAGCAGCGCTTCCAGCTGCGAAAGAATGCCCACCAGGAACAGGCCGTCCTGCTCCGCGCCTGAAATTTTTTCCCTGCCCAGCAACTCCACCAGGCGTGCACGCACCAGCGCATTTTTGAGCAGCAGCTGGCTGCGGGGGTCGGCTTTCCCGCTGGTAAACAGCAGCAGCGTCAGCCAGCGGTAGAGCTGGTCATAGCCCAGCAGCGTCATGGCGTGCGCGATGGAACGGATTTCCTGACGCAGGCCGTTCACGGGCGAGTTGATGTAGCGCAGTATCCTGTAAGTAATGGCCGCATCGCGCTTGACGCTGGCCTCGAGCTCCCTGATCTCGGCATGACTGCGCACCAGGTTGAGCAGCTCGATCACCTTGAGGCGATGGTTGTCAAGGCGATGGTGGGCCGTGAGCTGCGGCCGGGTGAAGTAGTAGCCAGAGAAATAATTGAAAGCCAGCTTGCGGCAGGCTTCCAGATGCTCTTCGGAATTCACGCCCACCGCAATCAGGGGGCGCACCGCTTCCTTCAGGATCGCAACGACCTCCTTGCCCAGTTCCAGCGCATCGGTTTGGGAGATATCGAAGCGCACATAATCGGCGATCTTGCACCAGGGAAGATACTCTGGACGGTTGCGCGGGTTATCCACGGCGAATTTGAAACCGCGCTCCTTCAGCTGACGGCAGCGTTCCAGTATCCGTCCGGCAAATTCCTCCTGCGGCTGCAGGACCAGCACCATGTTGTTTCCGGGAAGCCGCTCCAGCAGAGGGTGGTCGAGAATGACGGGAGAAACATTGATAAAGGCCAGCTTGCCCTGCAGCAGGCGCTCGGCGCCCAGATCAAGAATGCTCCTGATGAGCATCTGGTCATGCATCAGCATCACCGTGTCATCCGGCTTTTTATCCGCCAGAGAGCGCCGGTTGCGCAGTGCCAGTTCATAGCCGACCAGGTGTTCGGAACGATCCAGCACCGGCTCGCGACGCAGGAAGCGCAGCCGCAGCGCCACCGCATCATTGCGCTGGCCGTTGGTTTCGATGTCGAGCAGGCTGGTGACCACATCCTGCTCGACAGCTTCGCCCGTATCCACCCGCTTGGCGTCTGAGAATGAAGAGCCGGGCTTGCCCTCGGGAGGCAGTTCCGGCAAAGGCTCTGGCACGATAGTCTTTTCTTCGGTCCTGGCCGGCCCGGCTGGCTGTGCATTGAAGATGGATTTGAGTTTATCGAACATGATGGCAATTCCTTTACAAGCCATTGTGCCGGATGCGTCTGGCATGTCAAGCAAGCAGCCTGAAGGTTTGCATGGTCGAACTTGTTGCATTGCAGGCATGTCGTAAGTATATTGAGAACCATTCCATCATGATTCAACCGGTTTCATGAAAATCTTACTCGCCCGAATGATGCTTGCTTTCATGCTCGTGTGGCTGCCCATGCAAGGCTACGCCATCGAGGCCATGCCCTTTTGCCTGCACCAGCACGAAGATGGCGCCATGCAAACAGCCTCCGGGGAGCATGCAGGATGCCATGGCCAGAAAGCCCCCCCGCACCATGACAAATCCATTGCCAAGAGTGGCGCAGCCTGCGACGACTGCTTCCCCTGCCATCTGATCGTCCAGCCTGCGCTGATCGTTGCCCCCCTGGCGCTCGGCGGGGACAGCAGCAGCCCGTTTCAACACCCATTAAAAAATTCCTTTTACCTGTTCTTCCCTGAACAACCGCAGCGCCCGCCTCTCGCGTTTTTTTCCTGAGCCTTTCCGTATCAACCTGAAAATCATGCAGTTGCGCCTTGCGTCAATTGCTTGTTGTTGCATCTCATCAAGGAATACATCATGAAAAAAGCGCTGAGCACCTTCATCGCAGCCTTCGCCATGCTGGCTGCAGTTTCCCCCCTCCATGCCGCCGATGCGGCCAGCGGCAGGGGCACGATCAACAGGATCAACACCGAGGCCGGATCGGTGAACATTTCCCACGAGGCCATTCCCGCCATCAAGTGGCCCGCCATGACCATGGATATCAAGGTCGCCGACAGGAAAATCCTGTCCGGGCTCAAATCCGGCCAGGTGGTTTCATTTGGCCTGAGCAAAGATCCCAGGGCGGGCTATGTGATCTCGCATATCGAGACCGTCAAGTAAAACCGGCGGGCGGCCTGGTGCCGTCCGCCGCCTTGCCTGAGGAGGAACCGCGGCCATGAAATCACATCGCCGTATCATCACGCCTGGAACAGCGGTTTTGCTTGTCCTGCTGCTGGCGCTGCCGGCAGTTGCCGGCACGCTGCCAGGCGCAAACGTGGAAAGCCTGCTGAAACTGGCTCGCGACGCCAATCCCGAGCTTGCCGCGATGAAGCATGAAGCGCAGGCCGCAACGGAACGGATCGATAGCGCCGGCGCCTTGCCGGACCCCATGCTGCGCACCGAACTGATGGACATCACCCGTCAGGGCACGGCTTCCAGCGTCAACCTGCTGCCCGGCACGGCCAGCAGCACAAAATACACGCTGATTCAGGCGCTGCCGTTCTGGGGCAAACGCGATCTCAGGCGCGGGATTGCGGAAGCCGAGGCGCACCAGGCACAGGGCCGAGCCAACGCAGGCTGGGAAGAGCTGGCAGCGCGCATCAAGACCAGTTTTGCGGAGTATTACGTCTTTTCCCGCGCCGAAGCCCTCAACAGGGAATTGCTCGACCTGACCGGACGGCTGGAAAAAGTCGCCCAGGCGCGCTATGCCAGCGGCCTCGTCCCGCAACAGGACGCCATCCGGGCACAGCTCGAACAGACCGCCATCCGCGGCGATCTGGTGGTCCTGGAAAATGCAGTCCATCACAGCAGGATCAAGCTGAACGCCCTGCTCAACCGGCCGGCAACGGCGCCTCTGGCTGACCCGGCCGC
>PQAG01000211.1 GCA_003104895.1 Nitrosomonadales bacterium | reverse complement strand
GCCATCCGCGGCGAGGCCCATGACCAGGAGTTTGAAGTGGAATGCCTGATCCCCGATCTCGATATCCGCACTGTGGGTGCCGGGCACAGCCGCCGCAGTGCCGAGCAGAACGCCGCCACTGCGGCTTATCAGGCAGCCATCAATGAGTAACATGAAAGCAGGCTACATCGCCATCGTAGGCCGCCCCAATGTCGGCAAGTCGACGCTGCTCAATCACCTGATCGGGCAGAAAGTCAGCATCACCTCGCGCAAGGCGCAGACCACCCGCCACCGCATCACCGGCATCCGCACCGATGCGGACGCGCAGTATGTCTTCGTGGACACGCCGGGCTTTCAGACGCAGCATCAGAGCGCGCTGAACCGGGTGATGAACCGCACCGTGACGCAGGCGCTGCTGGATGTGGACGTGGTCCTGTTCGTGGTCGAGGCCCTGCGCTTCGACGAGCGCGACGAGAAAGTGCTGAACCTGCTGCCGCCCGGTCAGCCGGTATTGCTGGTGCTGAACAAGATCGACCGCGTCGCGGACAAGGAAAAGCTGCTGCCCTTCATCGAGAAAATGAAGGCGGCCTTCCCCTTCGCCGCGATCGTGCCGCTCAGCGCCCGCAAGGGGGGGGCGCAACTGGACGAACTGCTGGCGGAAATCAGGCGGCATTTGCCGGAAGGCACGCTGATTTATGGCGAGGACGAGATCACCGACCGCAGCGAGCGCTTCCTGGCTGCGGAAATCGTGCGCGAGAAAGTGTTCCGCCTTTCCGGCGACGAAGTGCCCTATTCGGTCAGCGTCGAAATCGAGAAATTCGAAACCGCCGGCAATCTGCGCCGCATCTTTGCCGCCATCATCGTGGAYCGSGAWGGCCAGAAGCCGATCCTGATCGGAAACAAGGGYGAGAAGCTCAAGGAAATCGGCACCCAGGCCCGCAAGGACATGGAGAAGCTGTTYGRCRGCAAGGTCTACCTGGAAGTGTGGGTCAAGGTCAAGGGCGGCTGGGCGGACGACGAGCGCGCGCTGAAGAGTCTGGGGTACGAATAGCCAAAAAATGCAATTTAACCACGGGGAACACGGGGATTCAATGCCGATGCTTCATTGCATCATCCCCATTGGGTGTAGCCGTCTCCCCCGTGAGTCCCGTGTTCCCCGTGGTTAATTGTTTTTACTCTTGCTGATGGCTGTCAGAATCCCCTGCATGATTGCAGCCGGCGTGGGCGGGCAGCCCGGCACCGCGACATCCACCGGGATGATGTTCGCAATCCCGCCGCAACTGGCGTAGTTCTCGCCATAAATCCCTTTGCCGCAGCCGCAGTCGCCGAGTGCAACCACCAGTTTGGGTTCAGGGGCGGCGTCATAGGTGCGCCGCAGGGCAATTTCCATATTTTTCGCCGCCGGCCCGGTCACCAGCAGCATGTCCGCATGGCGCGGGCTGGCGACAAAACTGATTCCCAGGCCCTCGATGTTGTAGTAGGGGTTGTTGAGGCAATGAATTTCCAGATCACAGCCGTTGCACGAGCCGGCATCCACATGGCGGATCGCCAGCGCGCGGCCGAAATGCCTGAGAATGTCTTCCTGCAAGCGCTGCTGCACGGTCCGCAGGGACTCGTCAGCCTCCGGCGGGGTTTCGGTCTTGATGCCGGTGCGCAGCATCTGCTTGATGATCGGGTACATTTCAGTTGTCAGCCTTCAGTCTTCAGTCTTCAGTCTTCAGTTGTCAGTTTTCAGTGCGCGGAGTTTTGACTGRCAACTGAAAACACATCACAAATCCTGCCCGCTATAGCTCAAATTGAACGATTTGTTGATGAGCGGGAAATCCGGCACGATGTTGCCGATGATGGCGTGTTCCAGCAGCGGCCAGTTCAGCCATGACGGGTCGTGGGGGTGGAGACGTTCGATGCGGTTGTCCTTGCCGCTGTGCAGCGCCATCAGCACCTCGCCGCGCCATCCCTCCACCATGCCGATGCCGAAGGCGTTATCCGGCGCCGGCGGCAGAGGCGTGAACACTGTTCCGCCTGGCATGCGATCAAGGATCAGGCGGCATAATCTCAAGGATTCGAACACTTCCTCGAAGCGCACGATCAGCCTTGCGGCTACGTCGCCGTTGCGATGGGTTGCCATGCGCACGTCGAGCTGGTCATAGGGAGCGCTCGGATATTGCGCGCGCAGATCCCAGGATTGCGCACTGGCGCGGCCGGCGAGGCCGGTCAGGCCGAGATTCGCCGCCAGATCGGGCTTGACCCGTCCGGTGGTGACGAAGCGGTCCTGGGCGCCGGCGTGTTCTTCGTAGATGTCGCGCAGGGTGCGAACTTCGCGTTCCAGCAGGTCGCCTTGCTTGATCAGGTGGCCATGATCTGAGGCCTTGAGGTCCACCGTAACGCCGCCGGGCACGATGCTGTCCATCAAGTAACGGTGGCCGAACACCGCCTGGTTGCAGCGCAGCCAGTCTTCCTTCAGACGCCAGAACTGGGCAAAGCCGAAGGCCAGGGCGACGTCATTGCCGAGATAACCGAGGTCGCCAAGATGGTTGGCGATGCGCTCGCGCTCCAGCAGCAGGGCGCGCAGCCATACTGCGCGCGGCTCGGGGGTGAAACTGGCCAGGCTTTCTGCCGCCATGGCATAGGCCCAGGCATAGGCCACGGTGCTGTCGCCGGAGATGCGGCCTGCCAGCTTCGCCCCCTGCTCGATGGTCATGGTTTCCGCCAGCTTTTCCACGCCCTTGTGCTTGTAACCCAGTCGCTCTTCCAGCCGCAGCACCCGCTCCCCGATGACGGAAAAACGGAAGTGGCCGGGCTCGATGGTGCCGGCATGCACCGGCCCCACCGGGATCTCGTGCACGCCGTTCCCCGTTACCGTGACGAAAGGATAGGCATCACCGCTCAGGGGGTATTGCTGCTTGAGATCGAATTCCTTGCGCAGCGGGAACTGGTCTTCCGGCCAGGCGCCGTGGCGCAGCCATTTGCGCGTGTCCGGGCTGTCCTTGGCAAGGATGCCGAGCAGGTCGTAAACCGCGCGCTGCATGCGTGTTGCGGCGGGGAAGATGTCGATGATGCTGGGGTAAGCAGGGTTCTCAGCAGCGAGCGGCAGGCTCAGGCAGATCAGGCCGGGCGCGTCCATCAGTGCGGCATGGAGAGCGAAACCCTGCCCCCGCGCGCGTTCGTCGCTGCCCCAGAGCGCGATCAGGCGGCCGCCGTGCTCGCGGATCGTGGCGCAGGCGGCACGGAATCCGGCGGAATCAACCGTGCTGTGCCAGGTTGGTATAGCCGTCTTGAGCTCGTTCAGTTGTACTGGAAAATTATTCATGGATCAACCCAGCAAAGCCGCCGCCTGGCGGTACCAGTCAGCCAGATAGGGCGGGATATACAGCCCCAGCAGCAACACCAGGCCCAGATGCACGAACACCGGCAGCAGCGCAGGAGGATGGGGGAGCCGCAAGGATTCGGTCTCGCCGAACACCATCGGCTGCACCTTGCCGAAAATGGCGGCGAACGCCACGCCCAGGGCGACCAGCAGGAAGGGCGTGGCCCAGGAATGCTCGTGCATGGCGGTGGTGATGATGAGGAATTCGCTGGCGAACACGCCGAAAGGGGGCATGCCGAGTATGGCTAACGTGCCCAGGATCAGGCCCCAGCCGATGGTGGGGCTGGTTTTGATCAGGCCGCGGATGCTGTCCATGATCTGGGTGCCGGAATTCTGCGCGGCATGGCCGACGGCGTAAAAGATGGCAGACTTGGTGAGGCAGTGCACGGTCATGTGCAGCAGCGCGGCGAATGTCGCCACGGCCCCGCCCATGCCGAAGGCGAAGGTCATCAGCCCCATGTGTTCGATGGAGGAATAGGCGAACAGACGCTTGATGTCCTTCTGGCGCGAGAGGAAGAACGCGGCCATGACCACAGACAGCAGGCCGAAGCCCATCATCAGGTTGCCGGCGAAGTGGGTTTCCAGCGCGCCATCGACCAGCACCTTGGAACGCACCACGGCGTACAGGGCGACGTTGAGCAGCAGGCCGGAGAGCACGGCGGAAATCGGTGTCGGGCCTTCGGCGTGGGCATCGGGCAGCCAGTTGTGCAGGGGCGCCAGGCCGACCTTGGTGCCATAGCCCACCAGCAGGAAGACGAAGGCCAGCGACAATACTGTCGGTTCCAGGTCGGTCTTGACCGCATTGAGGTGGGTCCAGAGCAGCGCCGTGCCGCCGGCGCCGAGCACCTTTTCCGCGGCGAAGTAGAGCAGGATGGTGCCGAACAGCGCCTGTGCGATGCCCACGCCGCACAGGATGAAGTATTTCCATGCCGCTTCCAGGCTGGCCGGGGTGCGGTAGAGCGAGACCAGCAGCACCGTGGTGAGCGTGGCGGCTTCCATCGCCACCCACAGGATGCCCATGTTGTTGGTGGTGAGCGCCAGCAGCATGGTGAAGCTGAACAGCTGGTACATGCTGTGGTAGAGGCGCAGCATGTTGTGGCTGAGCTTGCCGTGGTGTTCCTCGATGCGCATGTAAGGGCGCGAGAACAGCGAGGTGGTGAAGCCGACGAAGGCGGTCAGCGCGACCAGGAATACGTTGAAGGGGTCGATGAAGAACTGTTCGTTGAAGGCCGTCATCGGGCCGCCGCTGATGATTTTCAGGGTCAGCACGGCGGAAGCGGCGAAGGTGGCGAAACTGGTCAGCGAATTCAGTTCCGCGGCATAGCGCTTGCCGCCGAACAGCGCCAGCAGAAGACCGCCGGCGAGTGGGATGCCAAGTAGCCAGAGAATTTCCACGTCAGTCCTCTTTCAGCTTTTCCATGTGCTTGATGTCCAGGCTGTCGAACGTCTCGCGGATGTGGAAGAAGAAAATGCCGAATATGAAGGTGCCCACCAGCACGTCCAGCGCGATGCCAAGCTCCACCACCATGGGCATGCCATAGGTGGCGCTGGTGGCGGCGAAGAACAGGCCGTTTTCCATGGCGAGGAAGCCGATCACCTGTGGCACCGCCTTGCGCCGCGTGATCATCATCATGAAGGAGAGCAGCACGCACGCCAGCGCGATGCCCAGCGTGCTCTTGGTGACGGTGGCGGAGAGCGCGGAAATCGGCAGTGCCAGGTTGAAGGCGAACACCACCATGACGATGCCGATCAGCATGGTGGTGGGGATGTTGAACAGGGTCTCCACGTCCCACTTGATTTGCAGCTTGCGGATCAGGCGGTGCAGCAGCCAGGGCAGAACCAGCACCTTCAGCAGCAGGGTGAGGCCGGCGGAATAATAGAGATGATGCTGGTGCGAGGTCCACGCCACGACCGCGGCGGAAATCGCCAGAATCAGGCCCTGCCAGGCGAACAGGTTGATCAGGGTGAGCACGCGGCGCTGCGACAGCATGGCGAAGGAAATCAGCAGCAGCAGGGCGGCAAAGAGATTGATGAGCTGCTGGGCCAGGGTCATGCCGTCACACCTTCAGCAAGTTCAAAGTGAGGATTCCGAGCACGGCAAGCAGGAATGCGGTGCCAAGATATTCCGGCGCGCGGAAAATGCGCAGCTTGGCTGACACCGATTCGAGCAGAGCCAGGCCGAAGCCGGCCGCGGCGAGCTTGAGCGCCAGGATCACCAGCGCGAACGGCAAGGCGCCCCAATTGCCAGCCTCTGCAATGCCAAAAGGCAGGAACAGGGCGATGCCGATGGTGATGTAGGCAAACAGCTTTATGGCGCTGGCCCATTCGATGAGGGCGAGGTGGCGTGCCGAATACTCCAGGATCATGGCTTCGTGGATCATGGTCAGTTCGAGATGGGTGGAAGGATTGTCCACCGGGATGCGGGCGTTCTCGGCCAGCAGCACCATGAGAAATGCGATGCCGGCGAATGCCAGGCTGGGGTGAATCACGAACTGTTTGTGGGCCAGGGTTTCCACGATCGTGGTCAATGAAGTCGAATGGGCGATCATGGAGGCGGTAAAAAACACCATCAGCAGGGCCGGTTCGGCGAGGAAGGAAATCAGCATCTCGCGCCGCGCGCCCAGCGTGCCGAAGGAGGTGCCGATGTCCATCGCTGCCAGGGCGATGAACACGCGCGCCAAGGCAAAGATGCCTACCAGGGCGATCACATCCACCGCAGCGGAAAGGGGAAGATCGATGGCCAGTACCGGCACCATCGCTGCTGCCAGCCACATGCTGACAAACAGCAGATAGGGTGTGTGGCGGAACAGCGGCGAGGCGTTGTGGGCCAGTACCGCGTCTTTGTGGAACAGCTTGGCCAGGCTGCGGTAGGGCTGGAAAATGCCGGCGGCGCTTCTGCCCTGCATCCAGGCGCGGCAATTGTTGACCCAGCCCAGCAGCAGCGGAGCGGCCAGCAACACCAGCATGTTCTGAAATAACTGGAAGAACAGGGTGGTGGTGTTCATCGCACAAATGCCAGCAAGGCGATCAGGGTGACGAAGCTGTACAGCAGGTAGAGCGGGATGCGCCCGTGCTGCAGCCTGCCGATCAGGGTGGACAGCCGTTCGACCAGGCGCGCGATCGGCAGGTAGGCCAGATCCCATAACCGGTCATGTGTTTCACCATGGTAATGGGGTTTGCTGTCGAAGGGGCTGGGCACCTGGCGGATCACGCCGAAGAAAAAATCGAAAATCTGCCGGATCGGCTGGCCGAAACCTTCCGCGCTATCCTGCATGCGCGCGGTCTGCGCCGGGTAGCCGCAATCCCAGGCCGGGCCGCGCCTTACCCGCCCATGGTAGAACTTGCGCACGGCGAGGAAAGTGAACAGGGTGCCGCCAAGAATGATGAGGAACAGGACCAGCGGACTGTAGCTGGCGCGGGCTGCCGAAACGGGCGTAAGCCAGAGCCAGCCGGCGCTGGCTGCTGTGCCGCCGAGGTCATGCCCCACCAGCACCAGGGCGACATTGTCGATGAGCAGAATGAAAAACACCGGCGACAGGCCGAGAATCAGGCACCATCCCGCCAGCCAGAGCATGCCCGCGCGTTCCAGCAGGCCGGCATCATGCGCTTCACCGAGTTTCTCCTCGCGCGGCTGGCCGAGGAAGATGACACCATAGAACTTGACCATGGCATAGGCCGCCAGCGCGCCGGCCAGGACCAGCGCGGCCGCGCCCAGGGGCAGCAGCATGTTGAGGTAGAGCTGCGGCATGCTGGGGGCGAGCAGGAAAGACTGCAACAACAGCCATTCAGAGACAAAGCCATTCAAGGGCGGCAGGCCCGAGATCGCAAGCACGCCGGCCAGCGCCAGCAGCGCCACCCAGGGCATCTTGTGGATCAGGCCGCCGAGTTTGCCCAGGTTGCGCTCGCCGGTGGCGTGCAGCACCGAACCGGTGCCGAGGAACAGCAGCGATTTGAAGAAGGAATGGTTGAGCGCGTGGTAAAGCGTGGCGACCAGGGCGAGGGCGGCTACCTGGCCCTGGTGATTGGCRTRAAASAGGATCGCAAGGCCGATGCCGGCGAYGAGGATGCCGATATTCTCGATCGAGGAATAGGCCAGCAGGCGCTTCATGTCGGACTGCACGGTGGCGAACAGCACGCCGTAGAGGGCTGTGGCCAGACCCAGKGTCAAAGCCAGGATTCCCCACCACCACTGGTGGGAGTGGAGGAAGTCGAATGAAACGCGCAGGATGCCGTAAATCGCGGTCTTCAGCATGATGCCGCTCATCATCGCGGAAACCGGCGAAGGCGCAGCAGGGTGGGCCTCCGGCAGCCAGATATGGAGGGGCAGCATGCCGGCCTTGGCGCCGAAGCCGAACAGGGCGAGCAGGAAAGCCGCACTGGCCCAGAAGGGCGACAGTTCATGGCCGCGCATGGAAGCGAAGGTGTAGTCGCCATGGCCGCCCTGCAGCACGCCGAAGCACATCAGGATGGCAATGGCGCCGACATGGGCGACCAGCAGGTAAATGAAGCCGGCGCTGCGGATTTCGGGAATCTTGTGGTCGGTGGTGACGAGGAAGTAGGATGAAATCGCCATCGTTTCCCAGGCCACCATGAACAGGTAGGCATCGTCCGCCAGCAGCACCAGGGCCATGCTGGCCAGAAAAAGATGGTATTCGAAGGCGAGCAGGCCGAGTGTGTTGCCCGCGGTGGCGCGGAAATAGCCCGAGCTGTAAAGGGAAATGCCCAAAGAGGCTGCTCCCAGGATCAGCAGGAAAAAGGCCGACAGGGCATCAAGGCGGAGGTGGAAAGGCAGGTCCGGCAGGCCCAGCGGCAAGATGGCGACATTGGGCGTCTGGCTCAATGCGAAGAGTGCAGCGGCTGCCAGCGCCAGAGAACCGAGCGCGCCGAGCGGAAAGACGAGCCGGGAGATGATACGGGGACTGCCCTGCAGCGCCAGGCCGAGTGCGGCAAGCACAAGCCATAAGGCAATCACGCAGAGGGTGTAGTCGATGGGCAGCATGTTCTGGTCTGGTTTAAGCCACAATTATAACGAGGTTTATCGACATGTGGCGGCTCATTTTCCCGCTGCGTTGCAATTGCCTATTGGGGGTGAAGCCGGGCTACCCAGGCTTCTCCCGCCGGTTTGATCACGTCCAGCACGGCCGAGGGGTAGAAGCCAACGGCCAGGATGAAGAAGGCAAGGACGATGGCGAAAGCGAGTTCGCGCGGCCGCAGGTCCATGGCGTCCGCCACCACCGGATTATTCACCGGGCCGAGGAAGGCGCGGCGGTAAAGGCTGAGGAAATAGACTGCGCCAAGCACCATGGCAAACAGAGCGGCAAGCCCCGCGCCGGTGTGGTGCTTGAAAGCCGAGAGCAGGATCAGCAATTCTGCAGGAAATCCGCTGGTGCCCGGCAGGCCCATGCCGGCGAAGCCGAACAGCAGAAAGAAGCTCGCCAGCAGCGGCATGGAGCGTGCTGCCCCGCCCAGGCTCAACTGGTCGGTCGAGCCGATGCGGTGGTGCAGGGCGCTGATGAGCAGGAAACCGCCGCCTGCCGCCAGGGTGAAATTGAGCAGCTGCAGCACCGAACCCTGCATGCCCTGCAGGTCGAAAGAGGCAATCCCCAGCACCACCAGGCCGACATGCGACAGGCTGGCATAGGCCAGCATGCGGCGCAG
>PQAG01000210.1 GCA_003104895.1 Nitrosomonadales bacterium | reverse complement strand
AACGATGACCAGCAACTACGCAAATGCCGCAAAGAAGGCGACCAACGTGTCTTTGGCGGAGAACCTTCTTGCTGAAGCAAAAGAGTTGCGCATCAATGTTTCACAGGCGGCTGAAGCTGGCGTAGCCAAGGCCGTTGCAGAAAAACGCGCCGAACTTTGGTTGAAGGAGAATTGGGAGGCTATCGAAAGCTCAAATGCATACGTGGAAAAACATGGGCTGCCATTAGAAAAGCACAGGATGTTCTGATGACCAGATTCCGTGTTTATCCCAATCCGGACGGTAACGGGTATCTCATCGATGTACAGGCTGATTCTCTGAGTCATTTCAATACGCGGATGATGATTCCTCTGTTGCCGTTGGACATAGCGCCAAAGCCTGCGAAAACGCTCAATCCGTTGTTCGACATTAACGGAGCGACATATTCCATGGTTACTCAGTACATGGCTGCCATGCCTGTGAGAGCGCTCAAAGGCGCGATTTTTAGCGTCGAAAGCCGTCGGGACGACATCGTATCTGCAATAGACCTCCTACTTCAGGGGTTCTAACAGCAGAGCAGGTTGCCAAGGACACCGTCTACCGATGGCGCRAGCACAAGGGGCTACCCGCGCACCGCATAGGCCGGCTGYGGGAATCCAAGCTCTCCGAAGTTGATGACTGGATACRCGCTGGCGGCGCTGATGAAGAACAACACCGCGATGCCCAGACGCCATCGCCAAAGAACCAACAGGACTCGCCGAATGCCAACATTGAACTGGATCGGCGAGGAAGCCGTCGCCAAAAACCACAGTRCCGTTCCTTTCAGATTGCTGGAGCCGGCGCCGGAACTCTCGCTCCCCTCGCCCGCCGGGAKAGGGGCCGGGGGTGAGGGCGCCGACAGCGGCAACCTGATCGTGCAGGGCGAAAACCTGCACGCGCTCAAGGCCGGACCCGCCAGCTACCGCCTGTTCGAGTCGTTGCCGATGATGCCCCGTTTCACTGTCGAACGCGTGCGGCAGAAGCTGGAAACGAGTTTCCAGACAGCGAATGCGGCCGTCAAGGTGCCTGATGATTGGGTATCGTGATCGAGATGACCGGCCAGAAGTAGTGCCGCAGCTACAGTTATCAAGCGTACATCGAACTATTGTCGCGGTGAAATCGTCTCAACTCACCGCAGGAATACGCTCTTGCCCCAATAGCGAGTAGTTCGCCAGGGAAGGCCTGATTAAGTGTGCAAGGTCATTGCGAGCGTAGCGAAGCAATCTTGTTTTTCAATGAGTTGCGAGATTGCTTCGTCACTTTGTTCCTCGTATACGATTCCACGCGAGCTTCAGCTCGTAGTGGATCGGAATCCCTTCAGGGGCAATGACCACTTATTCAGACGCTCCATAGTAAACCCAGCACCACCAAATATTCAAGGCTGGCTGTTCTCAGCCGGCCTCGCCATTTCCGCCCCCCGCACCACGGCCCTTCAAAATGCCACGCCTTATTGCTGACCTCGGCAGTTCAAGTCCATTTTTGCCGCCATTTGATTTGTGGCTCACGCCATGAGCCCGGAATGCTGAAGAATGAAACAACACGAGCCATGCACACAAAAAATGCGGGGCCAAATTAAAACCGGGCGGAAAGGAAATCAGCATGAGCAAGCACAACCAACTGGAACTGATGCTGGCGATTCGCCGCATCTGCGGCAAGGCGGCGGCCGAGGGAAAGACTCACATGCGAACGGCAACGCTGCGCAAGATGGATGCGCAAATCAACCGGATGAAGAAACTGCATGCCCAGCACATGACCCGCCCCCTGTCCTTCTGATCCATCGCGAGCAGGTTTACCTCCGGCCACCGCCACAGGGGATGGCGCGTGGTTCCTAAATCTTTTCCTGGATTTTGGTGGTGATGTCGCTATCGCGGCGGTTGCCGCGGCGGCGCTCTTCAGATGCCCGTGTGTCGTACAGGTTCGCACTTTTATTCCGGATGCGCCGGGAGAATCTGCGCCGCTCTGTTCCGCGGCGCCGTTCCTCTGCGGGTGCCGCAGCGGATGCAGCCAGCGGCTCTTCATCTGCGGCCGGGCGATGGCGGGGAAACACGAGCGGCAGCAGGCTGCGTTCGCCGACGATCCTCAGGGCGCGCAGATAGCTCACGGCCTTGACATCTACCGCATCAGCGGCGGCGGATGGCGAGGGTGGAACACTGGGAATGTTGCGCATCAGATTATCCCGCTTGCAAGCCAAACATCAGGGTTGAAAACCGGCCTGCACCACCCTCTATGGGCTGCATGCCTGACGCCCTGGCGCAGACAGCCGGAGCAAAAGCTGAAACAAATAATTTCATAACAGATTTGATTCTAAACCCAGATAAAAATTCACACTGAATCGCGGCTCTCAGGCCGGCTCATATCCAGCGCCACGGGAATGATGTCGATTCTGGCCTGCTTCAGGTAGCGGGTGAGAATCTTGTAGATCTCCAGCTCAAACCCTGGCCGCACATCGATTACATGAGGGATTTCCTGTTCCGGCCTGAACGTGCCCAGATAGCCCCAGCGGTCGATCAGGTGGATTTCCGTCATGCCGCCCCAGTTTGCGGTCTCGCGTATTCCCACTGTCCCTGGGAAGGGCCAGGGCTGTACCGCCATGCGGGCCAGCGCACCCATGAGGCGGATGTCGTGCTGGCCGGGCGCTTCCTTGCCGGCGCACAGCCCTTTGCAGTGCTGATGCGGGTAGGCCGAACACGAAGCGCGTTTGCCCTGTGGTGGATGCTCAAGCCCCAGCTGGATCAGACAAAGGCGGTGCGCAGCGGCGATTTCGCGCAGGGCATCGACGGCTTTCTTTTTCGAGGAAAACAGGCCGTAGAGGCCAGGCTCAATGCCGAAATCCAGCTCCCTGGCATACACCAGCCGCACGGTCATGGCGCCATTTTCTGCCGGCTCCAGTTTCCAGGAACACAGCTCGTGGCCGCCCTTACGGTGCGGGTTGTGTGCCGGCTTGAGTGTCTTGATCAGGCGCGATTCGGTCAACTGTGCTCCCAGGTCGCCTGCCGTTTCGATCCACTCGACACGCCTGATCTGCTCTGCAATCAGCGCATCCCGGTGGTGCTTGCGGTCCGCTGCGAAATGCGCCAGGGCGCTGCGGCGGATATTGCTGCTTTTGCCTACATAGAGCGGCGCATCCTTTTCGCCGTAGAACAGGTACACGCCATGAGCTTCCGGCAGGTCTTCCACCGTCGAAACATCCAGCCCCGGCGGAAGACGGAGCGGCTTCAGCAATTCGTGCAGCGCACTCTGGATGGTTTCGGACGGCAATTCTTCGTGAATCCTGCACCAGAAGGCATGAATGGCCTGCGCATCCGCCAGCGCACGGTGGCGCGAAGTCACCGGCAATTGATGGCGCTCGACCAGCGCATCCAGGTTGTGCTTGTGGTGCTGCGGAAACAGCTTACGCGAGAGTTTGACCGTGCACAGCACGTCAGCCCGGAAGTCCATCCCCGCGCGCTTGAATTCACTGCGCAGAAAGCCATAATCGAAGCGCACATTGTGGGCGATGAAAAGCCGCCCCCTCAGCCGCTCCAGCAGCGCCCCCGCAATCTCCGCGAAAGCCGGGGCGGAGGACACCATCTCGTCGCTGATGCCGGTCAGGCGCTGGATGAAGGGTGAGATCGGGGCTTGCGGATTCACCAGGGTGGACCACTCGCTGACGCCTTGCTCCGAGACTTCCACGATGCCGATCTCGGTAATACGGTCTCCGCTGGCATTGGCGCCGGTCGTTTCCAGGTCGACGAACACCAGGGGCTGCCGCAGGGGATTCGTCATGGCCTGAACTGCGCCAGACCAGCGCCGCCCATGAACAAGGCAGGGGAAGAAATCAAGGCAATTTTCCAGAGACAAAACGCCATTATAGCAACCCGGGCATCACCCTGCCTTCGGCCACGCTCAGGCAACACGGCCACGCTCAGGCAACAAACTACTGTTCAGTGCCCGCGCACCCTGCTGAAGCGGCTGCCTACCGTGATGATTTCGCCATGGCGGTCCATCACGGCATAGGAATTGTTGCACCGCTCCGGGCACTCGGGCTGTGGGCGGGCCCGCTCTTCATGGTCAAAATAAATGATCTTGCCGCCGAGGCGGTCCTGTACCACACGGCCACCGGCCAGCAGGCTTTGCAATGCCGCTTCGCTGATTCCCCGCTGGCGCATCTTCACGCGGGCATGGCTGCTGATTCTTCCCAGTTTCATCACGTTCTCCCTGTTCGACCCCCGATGGATCATCGTGATGCCAGTATGCGGCGTTACTGGCTCATAACATGAGCCCGGATGATTCTACTTGCCATACTGTGAAACAGCGCTTTTCAGCAGTTTTTTCACCCGCTCGCGCAGCGGATCCGGAGCCAGCACTTCCACATCGGGCCCATACTTTAGGATGTCCATCACCAGTTCGCGGTCGTCGCTGTAGGGGATCTCCAGCACATAGGCGCCATTTTTTTCCAGCCTCCCCTTCTGCTTCGGATGCCACTGTTCCTGGGCCACCCAGCGCGCCCGCTCCGGCGTGAACCGGAGCACGGCCTTATGCACGGCCTTGCCGGAAAAAATGCCGTAGCCGCTGCCCAGRGTYTCRTYCAGCTGCCSSTYCGGCACMGTYTTGGCCGGRCGGTCKAGRAKCACCGCCTTKCGGATGGTGTCCACGGAAAAGCTCCTGAGCCCCTTGCGCAGATGGCACCAGGCGTCGAGATACCAGTTGTCGCGGTAGTAAACCAGCCGTTGCGGCGAAATCTCGCGTTCGGTCTGCTGGTCGTTGCTGCGGCTGTAATGGGTGATCTGGAGGCGCTGGCGCTTGAGCAGGGCGTGGCTGACCAGCTCGAAACTCTCCGGCGCCACCTGGCGGGCCGCAGAATGCAGAATCCTGATGCGCTGCTGGACTTCCTCCGCCGAATGATCGCCGCTATCCAGCAACTGGTTGAGGCGCGACTGGAGCGGCTGAATGTGCGGCCCGAGCAGGCCGGGCTGCAGATTGGCGAGCAATTGCTGCATGGTGAGCAGGGCGTGAATCTCCGAAGCGTTGAACCACAGGCCCGGCAATTCGTACTTCGGCGCCAGGATATCGGCCTTGCCGAAGCGATAGCCCCCCGCATCGCGGTCCCACTCGATGGGTGCATTGAGGCGGTCGCGCAAATATTCGAGATCGCGCTTGAAAGTGGCGCGGGAAACACCAAGCTCATCCAGGAAGGTGGACAATGGCACCACCTGATACTCGTTCATCAACTGGTCAATGCGGTAGAAGCGTTCGGTACGGTCCATATTTCCTCTTCATAGCTCACATGGTGAGCCCACAGCGTGCCATACTGAAACCAGATTGAACAGCTCAACCGTCATGGAGGCCCGATGAGCACACTGTATGTATCGACCTATCTGGGCAACCGCTTTTACCCGCTGGAGCCGCGCATTGTCGATGTGGCGATTGAAGACATCGCCCATGGGCTGGCCTATCAGTGCCGCTTCAACGGCCAGACCAGCGCCTTTTACTCCGTCGCGCAGCATAGCCTGATCGTGGCCTCGCTGGTGCCGGACGATCTGAAATTTGCGGCCTTGCTGCATGATGCGGCCGAGGCCTATCTCGGAGACATGGTGAAGCCGCTAAAGGTGCTGCTGCCGGCGTTTTCTGAAATCGAGGACAGCGTGACGCGGATCATCGGGGAGCGCTTCGGCGTGGACCTGAGCCACAATCCGGCCATCAAGCGGGCCGACCTGATCGCGCTGGCGACCGAGAAACGCGATCTGATGCCTTATTCCGCCGAACCCTGGTCCTATCTCGAAGGCGTTGAGCCCAGCAGCGAAATCATCCGGCCAATGGCGCCGGAGGATGCGAAACGGGTGTTCCTGCAGCACTTTGAAGCGCTGGCTTGATCATGGATTCACTGCGTTTGGCCGCGGCGGCCCCACTCCCTGTTCACTTCTTCCGCAGCGCGTTCTGAAGCAGCGCTGGCAGCGGCCCGGCCGGCTTGAGCCCGGCTCAGGCCGGCCTTCGCTTCTTCGAGGCGTCTGGCCGCTGCGCTGGCACGCTGCCGCGCCTCCTGGTCGGCACGCTCGGCCTCGGCCAGCTCCTGCTCCGCCGCCCGCACCTGCTGCTCCGCATCACTCGCCCGCTTTCTAGCGAAATCGGCCTTCTGTTGCGCCGATTCGACCGCATTCCGCTTCAATTCACGCTCCTCCACCTGCGCGGCGGCAAAGGCATCGCAGGCCGAAGAAAGGCAAAGCACCAGAAGCAACGCTTTCAATTTCATGAATACACCTCTACTGAGCGCCTATCCAGAAGGCATTGTCCATTTTCAGAAATTCGTCATACGGAATGTAGTGCGAACCATCGCAGGAGAACGTCAAGCCAACGATGCCATTGAAAATATTCAGGGTGCCGGAGCGCAGATAGAACATTTCATCCATCTGACGCAAGCCGCGGAACGCATCCAGCACCTCCCGGATATGTCCTGCCGGCACAAGCGCATCCGCCGGGTAAGGACGGCGGGGATAGGCCAGGCAGGTATCCGGATCAATCAGCTCGTTGATATCCAGCAGGCGGTAGCGGAAGGGATCTTCTACCAGCCAGATGATGGCGCGGCTGCTGGAAAAATGCAGGATCACATGAAACACGCCGTGATAAAGCATCAACTCCGCCACCACGCCAAGCACGGTGTCGGTCTGCCGGTCCATCTCGCTCTCAGTGCGGGTCTGGTGGAAAACCGTGCCACGGATCGAGGGGTCGCCCTTGATCTGCCGCCAGTAACGGGGCTCCTCATAGAGCTCGCGCGTCAGGGGCAGATCGCGCAGGCCGAAATAGGCGCCGATGAAGCCGAGCTTTTTGCCCTCCCGATCGCGAACCACCTGAATGGCGGTCAACGAAGGGCGCCGCTCGCGCAGGCTGATATAGGCGCCGGAAAGAACAAAACCCGCGCCGGGTTCGACCTGGCTCATATAGGGCCGCTTTGAACGATCCCGGCCAAAGCCCTCCAGCAAACCTTCGTGACTGACATTGTCGCTGATCTGGATCGCATCGGTGTCGAGCGCATAAAGGTGCTTGCAGTAAGGCAGGGACTTCAACGCGTCTCCCAGCAGGGCATTGAGTTTTTCACGCTCGCCCCACACCGGGCAGCAGGCTTCCGCCAGGCTGCGCAGGGGTTCCTGCAACAGCCCCATCAGCGCTTCGCGCTGATAGACAATGCTTTCCTGCAGTGATTCCTTGGGGGCTTTCATAAATTGTATTCTTCAGATTTGCGCATGCATCAGGCCACAGCTTCGCAGCAAAGTCTACAGCGTGCCATAAAAACAAATCCCCATGCAATCGCACGACGGGCAAAGAGACCCGATGACTCTTGCCTTTCCTGGATGTCAAAATGCCCGGGCCAGCAATTTACCCCTATGTTCTTATTTGTTGTTGAAAAATACCTTGCCAGGAGTAACAATCATGCCGGGTTTCACCTTGATTCATGGCAAATCAGCAGGCTGACAGCGATGAAAAAAACACTCTACGAGATACTCGGTGTGGCGCCGGGCGCCACCGATGCCGAAATCCAGGCAGTTTACCTGCGCCTGTCGCAGTGGCTGGAATCGGGCGAATCCGGGCTGGATCATGCAGAAGCCAGCTTTCAGCTCAGTTTGATCAAGCAGGCATACTGGACACTCTCGGACAATATGCGGCGCTCGGCCTACGATGCCGCCCTGGCCGCGCCTCAGACCACGCCCCAGATCGAACTGCCTGACCTGAAGGTTCGAATCACCGGCAAGCCGCGCCTCGTTCCCGCCAGGCTGCTGCTGTCGGTCATTGGCGGGCTGTTCGCGCTCGGCATACTCATTCAGATTGCCTTTTCGGCCATGAATCACAATCGTGCGCCCAGGGATGAAAATGGCGTTTCACTCGCCGAGAAAAAGGTCGCACTTAAAGAATATGAAATGACCAATGGCGCATCCTCACCAGGCGAAATTGCCGCCATCCAGATTCGTGAGGAAGAGGAGCGCCTGAAAGCCGAGGAACGCCGCCAGGAGTACGCGCGCAAGGAAGCCGAACGCAGGCAGGAGCAGGAACTCGAAGAAAGCCGCCGGTATGCCGCGCGCGTGTCGCAGGACCTGCAGTCCGCCGAAGAGAGGGCGCGCCGGGAAGCCGAATATGCAAAAATGCGCGCCGAGGAAGAAGAGCGCGCCCGGCGCGAGCAGGAACAGTACCGCCAGGAAGAACAGCGCCGCATGTGGCAGAGACAACTGCGTAACTAAAAATCCACCTTATGCGGAAAAAGACAGATTTTTATGAAATTCTCGGGGTTTCCCGCGAGGCGACCGGGCCTGAAATCGAGGCCGCCTACGACCGCCTGATGCAGCAGCTCGAATCCTCCGGGCATGGCCTTGATGCCCGGCAGCTCGGCCACCGTGTCAATCTCCTCAATCAGGCCTACTGGGCGCTTTCCGGCAAGGCGCGGCGTGCCAGCTACGACATCTCGCTGGCTGGACCGGACGCCCCCCTTGAATTCTCGGTCGAAGTCCGGGAGCCGCGCTGGACCTCCCCCAGGGCAATACTGAACATTGTCGGACGGCTGATCGTGATGGGGCTGATGATTCAGATCGGCTTCATGCTGGTCAGCTTTTATATCACCAGGCAGGCCAACAATGATCTCGCCCCCTCCCGGAATGAGGGCATTCTCGAAGGTTATGATGCCATCAACGGCAAGCTCTCTCCCGAAGATCGCAAGGCTGGCGAAGCGCTGGCCGAGGAGCGCCGGCAGGAAGCCGAAGCCGAGCAAATCCGGCGCGCACAGGAAGAAGCCCAGCGCCGCCAGGAATGGGAGCTGGAGACAAACCGGCGCTATGCGGAGGAAGTCTCCAGCAATCTTCGCGAAGCGGAGGAGCAGGCGCGCCAGAAAGCCGAGGAAGAACGGCGTCAGCAGGCAGAGCTTGAAAGGGAAAGGCAGGAGCAGGAACACGAACGAATCGAACGTCTGCGCGAAAAATGGCGCAGCGGCAGCAATACGCAGACCGGCAACGAGGAATGAAGAAGAATTCTTACGAGGAACTGGAGCTCGACGTGAGCGCATCCGCGGAGGATATCCAGGCCACCTACGAGCGCCTTCTGTCTCATTTGACTTCAGGCAGGCACGGGCTGACGCAGGAAGAAGCCGGCCGCCGGATCAACCGCCTCAATCATGCCTACTGGACCCTCTCCGGCCAGGCGCGCCGCGCCGGCTACGATGCCGCGCTTGCGCCGCCCGATACGGATATCCAGTTCGCGGTCGAGATCCGCGAAACACGCTGGACGCCGCAAAAAATCCTGCTGATCATCATCGGCAGCCTGATTGCCATCGGCATGGCCATCCAGATCACCTTTACGCTCTACTCATACTACCGCGCCAGGCAGATCATGGAAAACCAGGAGAGCTTTGCCGAGACGCGCAACCGGAGTGAATTTACCGAGGCGCAGGAAGAAGAGCGGCGGCGCCAGGCGGAGGAAAACCGGCTTGCGGAAGAAGAACGCCTGCTGGAGCGCGAGCGTCAGGAAGCCGAGCGCAAGCAGGAGCGCGAGCTTGAAGAAAATCGCCGCTATGCCGCACAGGTTTCCAGCGATCTGCACCGCGCCGAGGAACGGGCGAAACGCGAGGCGGAATATGAGCAGCGCCGCGCCGAACAGGAAGAACGCATAAGGCAGGAAGCAGAAAGGCGGCGGGTCGAGCAGCAAAAATACCTGTGGCAGCAACAACTCAGGCATTACTGACCTGGTTTCATGCCCGCTTCGTGCCGGCAAAAATAAAAAGCCCTTTCAGGCCGCCGGCCTGAAAGGGCTTGTACAACTGGCGGAGAGAGAGGGATTCGAACCCTCGGTAAGGCTATAAACCCTACGCTCCCTTAGCAGGGGAGTACCTTCGACCACTCGGCCATCTCTCCGTTTTGAGCAGGCGGAAGCATACCGATTATTCTTCGCAAGGTCAATCTGCCCGGCACTGCATGACTGCCTATCTGGATGGCACGCGAATCTTCGCCAGCGCCTCGTCTATTGCCCGGTCGAGGTAAGCGCCATAATAGTCGGGAGTAGTCAGACCGACCAGCGGCTCGGTGAGCACATTCCCCTCGGCATCGAACAGCTTGATGGTCGGCGTCAGGCGCACTTTCTGCTGGCGGGAAAACTGGGCGGCAGTGGTAATTTTGCCGGAAAAATCCACCAGCCTGCTCCGGCTCCGGTATTCGATCTGGCGCATGATGACCCTGTCCGCATACTCGGGATTGCGCTGCATGGGAAGCAGAAACTCCCGCTTCACGCGCTCGCAGTAGGCACAGTTCTCTGCAGTGAAAAGGATCAGCACAGGCAGCTGGCCGGCCCGGGATATGGCTGCTTCGCTCGACAGGTCCTGCGCCGCGGGAATCTCGTCCGCCGCGCCAGCCAGTCCGAAGCATGCTAAACTAGCCAGCCCCAGGCCAAGTGCCATCATGGCCTTTGAAAATAAACGCTTAATTACCATCTTGAGCAGGAACCCGTTTTGAAAAACACACTCATCATCGCTTCGCGCGAAAGCGCCCTGGCCATGTGGCAAGCCCGTCATATCCAGAGCCGCCTGCGGGCATTATATCCGCAATTGGACGTGCAAATATTGGGCATGACCACCACCGGCGACCAGATCCTCAACTCGCCGCTGGCCAAGATCGGCGGCAAGGGCCTGTTCGTCAAGGAGCTCGAGCAGGCGCTGGAAGAAGGCCGCGCCGATATCGCGGTGCATTCGATGAAAGATGTTCCGATGACCCTGCCGCCCGGCTTCATGCTGGCCGCCACCGGCGAGCGCGAAGACCCGCGCGACGCCTTCGTTTCCAACCAGCATCCCAATCTCGAAGCCCTGCCCGAAGGCAGCGTGGTGGGCACCTCCAGCCTGCGCCGCGAATGCCAGTTGCGGGCGCGTTTTCCCCACCTGAAAATCGAAGCGCTGCGCGGCAATGTGCAGACCCGGCTGCGCAAGCTGGACGAAGGTCAGTTTGCCGCCATCATCCTGGCAGCCGCCGGGCTCAAGCGCCTGGAACTGGGCCACCGCATCACCGCGCTGATCGAGCCGGAGCAAAGCCTGCCAGCCGTGGGCCAGGGTGCGCTCGGCATCGAGTGCCGCGAAGGCCGCGAGGATCTGGTAGCTTTGCTGGCACCGCTGCATCACGCCGGGAGTGCCGCCTGCGTCGCGGCGGAACGCGCCATGAGCCGCGCCTTGCAAGGCAGCTGCCAGGTGCCGCTGGGCGGCTTTGCCCAGATCGCAGACGGCGAACTGCGCCTGCGCGGCTTTGTCGCCAGCATCGACGGCCAGCGCATGATTCGCGACGAAGTCTGCGGCAAGCCGGAAGATGCCGAGCAACTTGGCACCCAGATGGGCCAGCGCCTGATTGCGCTTGGAGCGGACAAGATTCTCGCCGAACTCGCCATCTGATGACCGCAGATTTGCCGCTCAAGGACATGGGAGTGGTGGTGACGCGCCCCGCCCACCAGGCGCAACATCTGGCGCAGCTGATCACCGGCGCCGGCGGAGAGGCGATCCTGTTCCCGGTGCTGGAAATTCTCGATGCCGCGGATTTGCGCCCCCTCAATGCCCTGATCGCCCGTCTGGATGAATTCGATGTGGCGATTTTCATCAGCCCCAATGCGGTGAGCAAGGCCCTCAACCTGATCCGCGCGCAGCGCCAGCTGCCGCAAAACCTGCTGATTGCAGCCATCGGCAAGGGCAGCAGGAAGGCGCTGGAACGCTGCGGCATCACCAGCATCATCGCGCCTGAAAAACAGTTCGACAGCGAAGGCCTGCTCGCCCTGCCCCAGTTCCAGGACATGCACGGCAAGCGGGTGGTGATTTTTCGCGGCGAAGGGGGGCGCGAGATGCTGGGTGACACCCTGATTTCGCGCGGAGCGATCCTCGAATACGCCGAATGCTACCGGCGCTGCAAACCCGTTAGCGACGCCGCGCCCCTGCTGCACCGCTGGGCGCGTGGCGAAGTCCATGCCGTCACGGCCACCAGCGGCGAGAGCCTGCATAATCTGTTTGATCTGCTGGGCGAACCTGGGCAACAATGGCTGATGAAAACCCCGCTCTTCGTGCCCCATGAGCGGATTGCCCAGATAGCGCGGGGAATGGGCCTGGAGCAGGTTATCGTGACGCCAGCGGGAGACGAGGGTTTGGTCATAGGTTTGAGCGAATGGGCGAAACACCGCAAGTCATGAACGACACCGGCGCAGCACCTTCGGCGCAGGACGCCCCGGCGGCAAGAAAAGCGCCGGGGTGGTTCAGTCTGCCCCTGCTGATTGCCCTGCTGGCCTTGCTTCTGCTCGGCTGGCACTGGCTCGACTCGCGCCAGCGCGATGCGCAGCTGGAACTGAGCCTGGGGCGCCGCCTGGCCGAATTCGAGGCGCACAACAAGGAAAGCGGAATTCTTGYCCGCCAGACCCAGGAAACCGTGCGCGAAGCGCAGGCCAAGCTCGACCTGCTGGCGCAGAAAATGGCCGAGTCTCAGAGCCACCAGGTGGCGCTGGAAGAGCTGTACCAGGAAATGTCRCGCAACCGCGACGAATGGGTGCTGGCGGAAATCGAACAGATGCTGCTCATCGCCAGCCAGCAGCTGCAGCTGGCCGGTAACGTCCAGGCCGCGCTGATCGCGCTGCAAACCGCGGAGAGCCGCCTGCAACGCATGGACCGCCCGCAGTTTTTCACGCTGCGCAAGGCGATCAACAAGGACATCGAGCA
The DNA here is from genome assembly GCA_003104895.1 of Nitrosomonadales bacterium. GTDB lineage: Bacteria > Pseudomonadota > Gammaproteobacteria > Burkholderiales > Sulfuricellaceae > Sulfurimicrobium. The sequence goes on along the minus strand of PQAG01000210.1, from coordinate 36,894 downwards.
GTTGCAATCCCTGCCGCAGATCGACCTGGCGGGCCTCAATCTGCGGCTCGACAGCCTGGCCGCGGAAGTGGACCAGCTGCCGCTGCTTCCGGGCCGCGTGAGCGGCACGGAAAAACCGGTCCCGCGCCAGGCCCTGCCGGAAAATTTCTGGCTGCGCCTGCGCGAGGAAGCCTGGCAGGATTTCAAGCAGCTGGTGCGCATCCAGAACCTCGAAAAACCCGAGCTGCCGCTCCTGCCCCCCGCCCAGGCTTATTTCCTGCGCGAAAACCTGAGACTGCGCCTGCTCTCCGCGCGCCTTGCCCTGCTGCAGCGCAACGAGGCCAGCTACAAGGCCGATATCAAGGCCACCGAGGACTGGCTGAAGCGCTATTTTGACACCAGCGACCAGGCTGTCCGCAACGCCCTCAACCACCTCAAACAGCTTGGGCAGAGCCGCCTGTCCATCGACCTGCCGGACATCTCCGCCAGCCTGAATGCGGCGCGCACCTTCAAGCTGGCGCGGGAAAAATCCGGCAGATGAAAGTCCTGTTCTGGACCCTGGCCATCCTGCTTCTCGCCGTGGCATTGACCATGGCAGCGAGGCACAATGCCGGCTACGTGCTGCTGATCTACCCGCCCTACCGCATCGAGCTGACCCTCAACTTCCTGCTCGTCCTGCTGGCATCATCCTTTTTCATCGCTTATGGCCTGTTGCACATGGGCAGGCGCGTGCTCAGGCTGCCCGCCAACGTGCGCGCCTTCAGGCAGCAGAGGCAGCAGGACAAGGCGCGCAGCGCGATGATCGAGGGCATGCGGAATTTCGCCGCCGGCGACTACGCCGCAGCCGAGAAGCGCGCCGCCAGCGCGCTGGAAATGGGTGAGACGCCCGAAGTCAACGCCCTGATCGCCGCCCGCGCCGCCCACGAGCTCAAGGCATTCGACCGGCGCGACGCCTACCTGGCGCAAATCGGCAAGAAGCCATCCGACTACCCGGAAGCAGGGATGGCTGAATAAGGTCCTATGGCACGCGAAATTGGGTTGCACCACATCTTGTGATATACCTTTACGAAAGTGCATATCCAAAAGGAGCCAGCCATGCAAGTCGCAAAATGGGGTAACTCTCTCGCCGTCAAGGCCGCTTGCGATGTCCTTCCGCTAACGGTGGAATCACACGAAAAAGCAGTCGAAATTTCCAGACGCCACAAGATATCGTTCTATGGCGCCCATATCTGCGCGTCCGCCATCCTGTCCGGAGCAGAAATCGTGCTGCCGGAAGACATGCACGATGGCGTGAACATCGGCGGGATGACCATCAGGAACCCGTTCCGTAAACTTCCAGACTGAATGAGCGCGGGGCCGAAATCCCAAGGGGTTACATCGAGCCTAAACGCCGGAGACCGCTCAACGCTGCGCTTGCCGCAAGCAGATCAACTCCTCCCGCCCGCCACCCCCTGCGCTTTCTCTGCATCGCTGCCTCCGGGCGGCATGGCGCGGTCGATTTCACCCAGCAGGGCGTGCTGGGACTGACCAGCCTCATTCAGCCAGGTTGCGGCCGATTCGTCCTGTCCGTTGCGTAAAGCCTCCTCGAATGCCCTGACATTCTTGACCAGATCCTCGGCGCCGATGTTGGCTGCCAATCCCCGGAGGGCGTGCGCCAGACGTGCCGCGGATTCGTGGTCGCCCGACTGCCATGCCGCGCGGATATGCTCGACCGCGTCGGCCTGCTTTTCCCGGAACAGCCTCAGCATCTTGCGGTAAAGCGCAACATTGCCGTTGAAGCATTCCATCGCCTCGGCCATGTTAACGCCGGCCAGCTGCGGCACGCCGGTTTCCGGAAGCGCTGCACTGGCATGTGCCGCTTCGTTTTGAGGAGCCTGCGGCTTCACCCAGCGCGCCAGGATCAGGAATAACTGTCTGACATCGACCGGCTTGGTGATTTGCTCGTTCATGCCGCTGGCCAGGCACTTTTCCCTTTCGCCGGCCAGGGCGTTCGCGGTCATGGCAATGATGGGCAAACCGGCAAAGCGAGCATCGGCGCGAATTCTCCGGGCGGCCTCGTAGCCGTCCATGACCGGCATCAGGCAATCCATCAGCACCCCGTCGTAGCCGGCGCGGCCGGCCATCTCCACCGCCTCTGCCCCATTCACGGCAACATCGGCGCGTATGCCCGCATGGGCGAGAATTTCCAGCATCAATTCCCGGTTGACCTCATTGTCCTCGGCCAGCAGCAGATAGGCGCCGCGCAGCCGCTGTTGGTCATCCTGGGCAAGGGTCTGACGGGGAGGCTCAAGTGGCGCGGCATGTGGCTGCCCGGCCCCTGCCCCGAAACTGGCGCTGAAGAAGAAGGCGCTGCCGCTGCCGGGCGTGCTTTCCACGCCGATTTCGCCGCCCATCAACGCGACCAGGCGCTTGCAGATGGATAGCCCCAGGCCGGTGCCGCCGTACTTCCGGGTGGTCGAGTTGTCGGCCTGGGTAAACGGGCTGAACAGGCGTTCCAGTTGTTCCTCGCTCAAGCCTATCCCGGTATCGGTGACTTCGAAACGCAGGCGCACACAACCCGGCTCGGCAGGGATGCGTTGCATGGCTAGCGTGATGCTGCCCCGCTCGGTGAACTTGATGGCGTTGTTGATCAGATTGGTCAGCACCTGTTCCAGGCGCAGGGCGTCGCCGGCCAGTGCGCCAGGCACGTCGAAGCCAATGTCGATGCGCAGTTCCAGGCCTTTTTCCTGCGCCCTGGCGGCGGCAATGTCCGTCACATGCCGTATCACCTGCTCAAGGCTGAAATCGGCCTGCTCCAGCTCCATCTTGCCGGCTTCGATCTTGGAGAAGTCGAGTATGTCGTTGATGATGCCGAGCAGGCCATTGGCGGCGCCATCGACCTTCTCCAGGTAATTGCGCTGCCTGGGGGCCAATTCGGATGCCAGCGCCAGTTGCGTCATGCCGATGATCGCATTCATGGGGGTGCGGATCTCGTGGCTCATGTTGGCGAGGAAGTCGCTCTTGGCTTGCGTTGCTGCCTCGGCGGCTTCCTTGGCGGCGAGCAGTTCGCGGTTCGCCCGGGAAAGCTCATTGGTGCGGTCCGCTACCAGATGCTCCAGTTTGTCCTGGTGGGCCTGCAGCGATTTCCTGCCTGCATCGACTTCCGTAAGCAGGGCGTTGAAGTTGCCGACCAGATCGCCAATCTCGTTGTCCTCGGCAGGGATCGCGCGCGGGACGAAATTCTGCTTCAGGCGTGCGTCGTTCGCCGCCTCCGCCAGCTGGCGGACCGGCAGGATGATGCGGTTGAGAAAGCGCAGGGCCAGGACCAGGGCCAGGGCCCCGGCGCTGAGGCCGGCGAGGAAGGCCGTCGCAACAGCGGTGAGGTAGGCCCGCCAGTAAGCGTCGAGCCGCGCCTGAATGTAGACGGTGCCGACGGGAAAATCGTCGACCATGATAGGCAAGTGCAGGGTAGCCGTGTTGGCCAGCGGCACGATATCCGAAGAGGATGGCCCGATAGCATGCGTATCCGATGGAAGCAGCCGGTCATCGCCGTAGCTGGCGAGACGGATGCCTTCGTTCAGGTAGAGGGCGGCGGCCCTGATCTCCGGATAAGCCTCGAACATTTTCAGAACCTCGCTTGCGGCCTTTGCATCATTGAAGGCGACCGCCGCACTGGCAGCGGTGCCGGCCGCATTGGCGGCAGCCGTCAGGGTGCGCTGAATGTCCCTGCGCTGGTTGTTGAGCGTGAGCGCGGCGTCAGCGAGAAGCGCCAGGCCGGTGCCAAAAAGGGTGGCCGCGAGGATCAGCCGGACGAAGGGATAACGGATCGACCGGCGGTCGAAGATCGAACCGAGGCGCGGCAGCTTATTCATAGACATGGCGCGCCAGGCGCAACAGCTGGGGAGAGAAGCGGAAGCCGGCACGCCGGCCCTCCGCAAGGTTGATGTCAAACCGGGCGCCGTCCTCCCGCAGGGCGATTTCGATCATCCCGCCATCCCTCGCGAAGCCTGGATAGGCGCTGATCGTGAGGGTGCGGAGAAAGGTGCGCCGCTCTTCTGCCGCGTTCCAGCGCTGGCGCAAGTCGACATAAAGCACATGGCAGTCGTCGCCCCGCCCGGCGAGGTGGACAACGGCCAGTTCGCGGCCCCATACCTTGCGGCCGGAAAGAGCGGCCAGGGCTTCCTCCTGCCGGGAGTCGCCGACAGCCATGCACAGCCTGATCTGCTCGGTGTTGGCGATGCTTTCAGGCGGGAATTCGGTGAACTTGAGAAAATTGAAAACCATCGCCGCACGCACCGATTGCTCGCTCGGCATGTTCTGCGCCGTAGCTGTCTGGCCATGGAAGACCTGTGCAGCCAGAAGGAAGAGGGTCAGGGCAAGGCGGCGCATGCCGATGAAGTTCATCAGAACGGGAACCCGCTAGAACTTGTAGCGCATTTCTGCATAATAACTTCGCCCAGGCAGCGGCAGGTTGTTGCGCAGGGCGCTGCTGCTGTATTCCCATGCATCCTCGTCAAACAGGTTGCATATAGAAGCGGCAAACTCCCAGTCCCGGCGATGGGAATAACGGATCGTAGTGTCCACCAATGCATACGCGTCCATTGGCGCACGAGGGTCGCCGGGCGGGAGCGGGTGCTTGCCGATCCAGTTGGCCTGCACGTTCCAGTTCCAGTTGGGCATGAATGTCCAGTCCGCGCGAAGGTAGGCATTCTGACCGGGCACGGAGTTGTACGGCGTGCTGTCTTCACGATAGTTGAGGTTGCCGGAAATCCTCAGCGTCCTGCTTGCCTGCCACTTTGCCTCCAGCTCGATACCGCGAGACGTGTTGTTGCCGGTATTCTGGTACTGTTTCGACGAATCTTTGGAGATGAGGCCGGATTGTTCGAACTGGTAAAGATCGAGGCCCAGGGTCAAATCCTTCGAGGCCAGGTAGGAAAATTGCAGATCCCAGGTTTGGGAGCGTTCCGGAGTGAGTTTGGGATTGGGACTGGAGGCAGCGGTCAGGGCATAGAGCTCCAGGTAGGAGGGCGCCCGGAACGCCTGGCCGTACAGCAGCTTCGTCGTGAGCCTGTCCGAGCTCTGCCAGACCAGCGCCAGGCGCGGGTTCAGCGTGCCGCCGAAGTCGGAATAATGGTCATAGCGCGCACCGGCGGTCAGTTCCAGGTCATGCGCGAGGGTCCATATGTCCTGGAGAAACAGGTAACTTATCTTGCGGGCCTTTTCCGGCGCAAAGGCATAGGGCGTATCCGAAACATTGACCAGCGGTCCGCCGGCCGGAAGGGCATTTCCGTCGGGCCCCGTACCCAGATTGATGAACTGTTCGACAAAATACAGATTTTCCGAGTTGTATCCTCCGCCCAGGCGGATGGCATGGGTCTTCAGGCCGGTATACAAGCCGCTGCCCTCAAAAACGTAGCCACGCTCGGCCGATCTCATCTGATTGATGAAGCCGTCCGGATAGGCGCCCGTGGCATCGGTATAGCCCTGGGGCCGCTCATAAAACCCGTCACCCGAGGTGTAGCCGAGGTTGAAATAACGGAGCTCCGCATTCGTGCCCCAGTCCTTGGCAAACTCATCGTTGCTGTAAAGCAGCTGAACGCTGGACCGGCTTTCGCTCCCGCGGGTCAGCGGGTCCAGCACGGCGCCGCCCGTCAGCCCGATCTCCACGTTGTTGTGGGCCAGGTAATCGGCAAGCAGGCGCCAGTTGCCCTTGCCGATGGAGAAGCGGATATCCGTGCCGTCCCAGCCGTAGCGGGCGTTGCCGGGGGCGTAGGAAACGTGGGTGCCAAAAACCGTGTCCATGGAGGTCTGGCCATCCGCCGCGATGAAGGGGTTGTGGCCGCCGGTGCGCGACCGTTCCGCCGTAAAGGCGATGTCGAAACCATTCCAGCCCCCTCCGTACTGCACCCATCCCGCCTGCGTGTCGAAACTGCCTGCACGCCCGCCAGCCTCGGATTGCGTGATTTTCCCCGCGGTTTTGGTGATGACATTGATCACGCCAGCGGAGGCGTCAGAGCCGAACAGGGCGGAACCGGGGCCGCGGATGATCTCGACCCGTTCGATCATGTTCGTCGTCAGCCCCTTCCAGAAAATGCTGGAGGACCACACCAGGTCTCTGATGGGCGCGCCATTCACCATCAGCAGGGTGTGGGGGTTAGTGGCGCCGCGAAACGTGACCTGCGGCCTGAATCCGAACAGGTTGGGTCTGATGTAGATGCCGGGCACGCTTTGCAGGATATCAGTGAGGTTGGCCGCGCCGGTGGCCTTGATGTCTTCCGCAGTGATGACCGAGACCACGGACGGCGCCTTGGAAAGTGCTTGTTCGGTATTGGTGGAGATTTTGACTTTTGTCGCCGTCAGCTCTTCCAGGCTTAATGACAGCAGCTGATCCATTCCTGCGCCGGTGTCCGCATGGGCGGCCAGCGCCAGGATTGGGCCGAGAAACAGCATCACTGGCACGCTTTTTTTCATATTCCCCCTCCCCTTTGCCGGGAGCTTTCCTCCGTTCTTTGTCTTTCAACCGAACGGTATCATGCAATTATGCGGTGGCAGTTTTCAGGTCGTGCAGCTCTTTGCGCAACTGGTCAAAAACAGTTTTTTTCGGCATGCCATCCCGTTGCATCGCAGTGTGCACTTGCTTCAAGTGTTCAGCAAAATCCACAAATCCATAAACAGCCATCATGCCGCGCAATTGATGCAGTTTTCTTGAAGCAGCTTCGGGTTCATCGGAAGTTTCCAATTCATCCAGCATGATGCCGGCATAGGTAAACATTTTTGGAAACAGGCTCGCCATGGGATGCGGCGCCGGTCCGGCAGGCTGAAGAAGCTGCAATGCCTTCAGCAGCTCTTTTTGCTTGAGGGGCTTTGCCAGGTAAGCGCTGGCGCCGGCATCCAGGATGCGTTGCCCGTCCTCAGGAAAGTCGCTGGAAGTGACGGCCAGAATCAGGGTTCGAGGCAGTTGCTGCTCTAGTTCCCATTTGCGCATCCCGGCCAGGGCGCCATAGCCATCGAGCCCGGGCATTTCAATGTCCAGCAGCACGGCATCGTAGCGGTGCTGTTTGAACAGGCCCAATGCTGCAAAGCCATCCGCGGCTTCGTCGATATATTGGGCAGCATACTCCAGGTGCGCCTTGAGCATGTACCTGTTGATATCGACGTCATCCACCACCAGCACTCGCATAAGCTTCCGACCGGGCTCACGCCACCGGGCATCAGGAATATGGGGTGTTGAATTTGTCATGAAACACGCGGTCTGATTTTCTTGTGAGAATACTCCAGGCTTGCTATCACAGATGATGAACCGGGCCAGAAAGTGAATCTGGCGAAATTTTGAGGCCCTGCCCTGATTAAGAGAAACATTGACCTGGATCAGATTATATTTAAATTGGGTTGAATGCACACCTGGTGAAAAGTTTTTTCACGCGGATCCAAGGGACTGGATTTATCACCGGGCGCCTCCTTCCGGGCTGGAATCAGCCGTCGAAAACGTAAACGCATCCGCGAAAAACTCATCTTCCGGCAGGCCGCGCGCAGCGAAAGCCTGCTTCCCAGCCTCCACCATCTGCGGCGCGCCGCAGGCGTAAACCTGATATCCGGACAAGTCAGCGAAATCGTCCACAATCGCCTGGTGCACCAGGCCGGTGCGGCCGGACCAGTTGTCCACGGGGAGCGGCCCGGACAGGACCGGGATGAAGGTGAAATTGGGGTGCTCCTGCTGCCACTGCCCGGCCAGATGCGGCATGTAGAGGTCGCGCAGGCTGCGCGCGCCCCAGTAGAGCACCATTTCACGCTTGCAGTGCGCCTGGAATGCATGCTCCAGAATGCCCTTGATGGGGGCGAAGCCGGTGCCGCCGGCCATGAATATGACCGGCTTGCTGCTGTCCTCGCGCAGGAAGAAACTGCCATGCGGGCCTTCGAAGCGCAGAATGGCTTTTTCCTGCATGCTGTTGAACACCTGGCCGGTGAACACACCGCCAGGGATGTGGCGGACATGCAGTTGCAGGAACTCGTCGTCATGGGGCGCATTGGCGAGGGAAAAGCTGCGCCGCTTGCCGTCCTTGAGCAGGATGTCGATGTACTGCCCGGCGAGGAACTGCAGACGTTCATTGGCCGGCAACTTGAGGTGCAGTATCATCACGTCGTGCGAGATCTTTTCCATCTTCTGCACCCGGCACGGCATGGTCTTGACCGGGATATCGCGCGCCGCGCCGGCTTCCTCGCACTCGATCACCACATCGGTGAGCGGCCTGGCGGTGCAGAACAGGGCCATGCCGGCGTGTTTTTCGGTTTCGCTGAGGGCGTTTTCCTGGTATTTGCCATAATCCACCTGCCCCTGCAGAATCTTGCCCTTGCAGCTGCCGCAGGCGCCGTTGCGGCATCCGTAAGGCATGGCAAATCCCTCGCGCAGGGCCGATTCCAGAATGGTTTCATGCTCCGGCGCCGAATACTGGTGGTTGCTGGGCTTGATGGTGACTTGAAATGACATGGGTACACCCTGATAAGTATGCAAAAGTTATTGATCGCAGGTTATGGCGACATCGGAACCCGGGCCGCGGCGCTGCTGTCTCACCGCTATCGCATTTACGGGCTGACACGCAGCGCCGCCAGCGCGGAACGGGTTCGCGCGCAGGGCGTGACGCCGGTTTCCGGCGACCTCGACCACCCTGCCACTTTGGGGCGCCTGGGCGGCCTGGCCGATGCCGTGCTGCATTTTGCGCCGCCGCAGCGCCAGGGCCGGCATGATCTGCGCACCCGCAACCTGCTTGCCGCCTTGGCGCAGGCGAAAAGTTTACCACAGCGCCTGGTTTATATTAGTACCACCGGCGTGTATGGCGACTGTCAGGGCGGCGAGGTGGACGAAACTCATCCCACCCGCCCGGCTACGGCCCGTGCGGTGCGGCGCGCCAACGCGGAAGCCGTTTTGCGGGAATGGGGAAAGCGCCATGGCGTCAAGGTGAGCATCCTGCGCGTGCCGGGCATTTATGCCCCTGGCCGGCTGCCGCTGGAGCGGCTGAGGAACGGCATTCCGGCCCTGCGCGAAGAGGATGACGGCTACACCAACCATATCCACGGCGACGATCTGGCGCGCATCGCCGCCGCAGCGCTGGTCCGCGGACGCCCCAACAGGGTTTACAATGCCAGCGACGATGCGCCGATGAAAATGGCCGATTTTTTCGATCTCGTGGCCGACCATTACCGGCTCGGCCGTCCGCGCCGCATTTCCTGGCAGGAGGCGCAGCAGGAAATCTCCCCGGGCATGCTGTCCTACATGGCGGAGTCGCGCCGCATACTGAATCGCCGCATCAAGCTGGAACTGAAAGTGAAACTGGAATACCCCGGCGTTCTACAAGGATTGAAAGGAATGAATCATGCAAGCTAATCCCGGCAACGCCATCGGCGTGTTCGATTCCGGCGTCGGCGGATTGACCGTGGTGCGCGCCCTGATGGAGCGGCTGCCATTCGAGGACATCATTTACTTCGGCGACACCGCGCGCGTGCCTTATGGCGTGAAATCGGTGGAAACCATTTCCCACTACACCCGGGAAATCGCCGAATTCCTGCTGCAGAAACAGGTCAAGCTCCTGATTATCGCCTGCAACACCATGGCGGCCGTGGCCTCGCAGGTGGTGAAGGACCTCTCCCCGGTGCCGGTGCTGGACGTGATCGACGCCGGCGCGCTGGGCGCCATCGCCGCCACCAGCCGCAGGCAGGTGGGCATTATCGGCACGCCCACCACCATCAACAGCAATGCCTACGCCCGCGCCATCCACCAGTACGAGCCGGATGTGCGCATTTTTTCCCAGGCCTGCCCGCTGTTCGTGCCGCTGGTGGAGGAGGGCTGGCTCGACCACCCGGTCACCCGGCTCACCGCGCAGGAATACCTCAAACCGGTGCTGGCGCAGGATATCGACACCATGGTCCTGGGCTGCACCCACTACCCCCTGCTCAAGCCTTTGCTGCAGGAGGTGGCGGGCAGCGGCGTGAAGCTGGTGGATTCAGCCGAAGCCATGGCGGAGGAAACCGCGGCGCTGCTGGCCGAACTCAATCTGGCAAACCCGCAGCGCAGCCAGCCGGACTACCAGTTCTATGTCACGGATGTGCCGCTGCGCTTTCAGACCATCGGCGAGCGCTTCCTGGGGCGGACGCTGTCCAATGTGCATGTAGTGAAATGGTAATGGGGTATTGAAAATGGCAAAGATATTGTATTTCTCCACGCTTGCAGACCGCCTCGGCAAAACAGCCGAGGAACTGAAACTCCCGGCCAGCGTGCAGGACCTGCGCGGCCTGCTGGCTTATCTGCGCCAGCGCGGGGAAGAGTGGCCGGTGTACCTGATCGACGATAAGATCCAGGCCACGGTCAACAGGAATTTTGCCGGACTGGATGCTGGCATCAACGATCTGGACGAAATCGGCCTGATGCTGAGCCGCCGCTGATCACTTCAGGCGCCTGTCCTCTTCGCGCTGCCATTCCCCTTCGATGATGACTTCGCCTTCGGCGGCTTCCCTGGCAGGCGGGCGGGATGCTTTGGGGCGGGGCAGGAGCAGCAGGATGACAGCCAGGCCATCGCTGATCACGCCGGGAAATATCAGCAGCACCCCGGCAAACAGGGTGCGCAGGCTGTCGAGCATGGCATAGCCCAGCGGCTGGCCGGACTGGAGCGAGGAAAACAGGCGGCCGAACACGGCCAGCCGCTCCTCCTGGATCAGGATCCAGCCTGCCGCCGCGCTCAGGATCAGCCAGGGCAGCAGCCACCAGCCGATAGCGTCAGCCAGCCGGAGCAGGACAATAATCTCGAGCGCCGGGAAACCGAGTAAAATAAAAAAAACCATCAGCAATCGCATGGGGTCATGGAACCTTTACTAGTCATTACCAACCTGCCGGATCAGGACAGCGCACAGCGCATGGCGGAAAGCCTGATTTCCCGGCATCTGGCCGCCTGCGTCAACATCCTGGCGCCCTGCATCTCGGTTTACCGCTGGCAGGGCAAGGCCGAAACCGCCCGGGAAATCCCGCTCCTGATTAAAACACTGGCGATTCATTACAGCAAGGTGGAAGCCGCCATCCGGCAGCAGCACCCCTATGAACTTCCGGAAATCATCGCAGTCCCAGTTCACGCCAGCCTGCCCGAATACCTCGCCTGGATAGAGGCGGAAACCAAATAACAACGAGGAGCAACCCCAAGATGGTGCGTAATATTCTCAGCATATTGCTGATGCTGCATGCCCTGTTCGCCTACGCGGAAGATGATCTGCTTGAGCCGGAGCAGGCATTCAGGTTTTCCGCCAGGGCGCTGGACGCCAGCAGCATCGAGGTGCGCTACCAGATTGCCGATGGATATTACCTCTATCGCGAAAAATTCAAGTTCAGCGTCGAACCGTCTGGCGTGTCCCTGGGCGCGGGGCAGTTCCCGGCGGGCAAGATCAAGCAGGATGAATATTTCGGCAAGGTCGAAACCTACCGCCAGAATATCGTCATCAAGCTGCCGCTCAGCGGCGCCGCCACTACGGCGCAAAGCATCACGCTGAAAGCCGTTTCCCAGGGCTGCGCCGACGCCGGCGTATGCTATCCGCCGCTTACCCAGAAAGTGCAGTTCACCCTGCCAGCGGCCGCAGCAGAAGCCGCCCCCAAATCCTCCGGCGGCCTGGCGGCGCTGACCGCGCTGGTCAAGGGCAGGGCGCAGGACGAGTTTCTCGACCCTGAGCAGGCTTTCAAACTGTCTGTCACGGCCGGGGACGCGCAAACGCTGGCGGCCGACTTCACGCCCGCCGAAGGCTATTACCTGTACCGCGAAAGGATCAAGTTCACCCTGAAGGATGCTGCGGGCGCGAGCATCGCAAAGATCGAGCTGCCCAAGGGCGAAACCAAGACCGACCCGAATTTCGGCGCCACCGAGGTCTATCACCACCCCTTCCAGGCGCTCATCCGGCTCCAGGGCGCAGCCGGGAAACTCACCCTGCAGGCCACTTACCAGGGATGCAGCGAAAAAGGCGTGTGCTATCCGCCGCAGAACAAGACCTTCACGCTCGATCTGCCCGCCTCCGCGCCGTCCGATACTCCAAAAACCGAATCAGCACCGGCGCCTCAAGCGGCACCATCGTCTGCCGCCGCAAGTGAAGGAACATCGGAGTCATCCCGGATCGCTGCGCTGCTCAAGGGCGGCAATTTCTGGCTGGTGGTCGCCAGCTTTTTCGGTTTTGGCCTGCTCCTGGCGCTGACCCCCTGCGTCTTCCCCATGATTCCCATTCTTTCCGGGATCATCGTCGGCCAGGGGCAGCACCTCACCCGGCCGCATGCCTTCGCGCTTTCGCTGGCGTATGTGCTGGGCATGGCCATCACTTACGCCGCCGCGGGCGTCGCTGCGGGCCTGTCGGGCACGCTGCTGACCAGCGCATTGCAGAATCCCTGGGTGCTGGGTGCCTTTGCGCTGGTATTCGTGGCGCTGGCCTTTTCCATGTTCGGCTTCTACGAGCTGCAGATGCCGAATTTCATCCAGAGCCGCTTCACCGATGCCAGCAACAGGATTAAGGGCGGAAACATGGCCGGCGTATTCGCCATGGGCGCGCTCTCGGCGGTGATCGTCGGCCCCTGCGTCGCCGCGCCGCTGGCGGGCGCGCTGGCCTACATCGGCCTCACCCGCGACGTATGGCTGGGCGGCTGGGCGCTGTTCGCCATGGCGCTGGGCATGGGGATGCCGCTGCTGGCGATCGGGCTTTCGGCCGGGTCGCTGCTGCCGCGCGCAGGCGGATGGATGGAAGCCGTCAAGGCATTTTTTGGGGTCCTGCTGCTGGGCGTGGCGATCTGGCTGATTTCCCCGGTCATTCCGGCGGTCGCGCACATGCTGCTGTGGGCTGTGCTATTGATCGTATCGGCGATTTATCTCCACGCCCTGGACCCCCTGCCGCACCCCGCCAAGGGCTGGGCCAAATTCTGGAAGGGCGTGGGCGTAGTGGCGCTGATTTCGGGCGTTGCCCTCCTCATCGGCGCGCTGTCCGGCGGGCGCGATGTTCTCCAGCCTTTATCCGGGCTGCGCGCAGCAGGAACGGCAATGGCAGCGGAAAGCAGCCATGCGCGCTTCGAAAAGATCAAAAGCTTGGCAGGGCTGGAACAGCGCCTGCAACAGGCGCAGGGCAAATTCGTGATGCTGGATTTTTACGCCGACTGGTGCGTGTCATGCAAGGAGCTGGAGCGCTTCACCTTCAGCGACAGCAAGGTGCAGGCCCGGCTCGGGGACGTGGTTCTGCTGCAGGCCGATGTCACGGCGAACAGCGAGGACGACAAGGCCCTTTTGAAAAAATTCGGCCTGTTCGGCCCGCCTGGCATCATTTTCTTCGACCCCTCCGGCAAGGAAAAAGGGCGCGTAGTGGGCTATGAAAACCCGGAAAAATTCCTCGCCAGCATGGAGCAGATCCTCAAATGAAATTCTTCACTCAAGCACCCGCCCTGATGCTGTCCATCTTTCTGGCCTTCGGGCTGGGCGCATGCTCCGGACAGCCGGATAAAGCGCCCGCGCCGCAGGCCGGCACGGCGAAGATTTTCGCCGCATCCCTCCCCGATCTCGATGGCAAGCCGCAAGCCTTGAAACAATGGCAGGGCAAAATACTGGTGCTCAACTTCTGGGCGCCGTGGTGCCCGCCGTGCCGCGCCGAAACGCCCGGCTTCATCCGGCTGCAGGAAAAATACCGCGCCCAGGGCGTGGTATTCGTCGGCGTGGCGCTAGACCAGAAAGACAAGGTGCAGGCATTTGCCGACGAGATGGGCGTCAATTACCCCATCCTGCTGGGTGAGAACGATGCAGTCGAACTGGCCAAAGCGGCAGGGAACCGCCTCGGCGGGCTGCCATTTACCGCCGTTTTTGGCAAAAATGGCGCCATCGCGGCCACGGTCACCGGCGAATACAAGGCCGAAGCCCTGGAAAACACGCTCAACTCCCTGTTATAACGCAGGAATGCCCGGGACGGACCACTTATGAACCCGGATTTTGCCGGTAATTAGTGGCAAAAACTGGACAATTTGCCTCCAAATGCGGCAAACTTGCGATTTTGGAAACCTCACCGACAGGTGTCCGGATGCCCGCTAAAAACAGCAAAATTCTGGTACTGCATGGCCCCAATCTCAATCTTCTGGGCAGCCGTGAACCACAGCATTATGGACGCGACACGCTGGACGTCATCAACCAGCGCCTCGTGCAGCAGGCCAGGCATTCCGGCGCCAGCCTGGAAGCCTTTCAAAGCAACAGCGAAGCCGAGCTGATCGGCCGCATTCATCAGGCGGGACGCGAGGGGGTGAACTTCATCCTCATCAATCCCGCCGCGTTCACCCATACCAGCGTTGCCCTGCGCGATGCCCTGGCAGGCGTGAGCATTCCCTTCGTGGAAGTACATCTTTCCAACGTTTTCGCCCGCGAATCCTTCCGCCATCACTCTTACTTCTCCGACCTCGCCGTGGGCATCATCAGCGGCCTCGGGGCAAAGGGTTATGAACTGGCGCTGGAATTCGCACTGGCACAACCTTAAATAAAAAGGGCATATCATGGATTTGCGCAAACTGAAGAAACTGATCGACCTGGTCGAAGACTCCGGCATCGCCGAACTGGAAATCACCGAGGGCGAGGAAAAAGTCCGCATCAGCCGTTACGGCCAGGCACCGCAAATGATGCATTACGCACCGCCGCAACAAATGATGGCGGCACCGGCGCAGCAGGTCAGCCTGCCCGCCGCTGCGGCAGGCGCAGCGGCGGAACCGGCGCAGCCGGAAGGGCACATCGTGAAATCCCCCATGGTGGGCACCTTCTACCGCGCCTCCTCGCCCGAGGCCAAGCCTTTCGTGGAAGCCGGCCAGAACGTTGCCGCCGGCGACACCCTGTGCATCATCGAAGCCATGAAGCTGCTCAACGAGATCGAGGCCGACCAGAGCGGCGTCATCAAGGCCATCCTGATCGAGAACGGGCAGCCCGTTGAATATGGCGAACCCCTGTTCATTATCGGCTAAGGGACTAAGATGATAGACAAAGTCCTAATAGCCAATCGCGGCGAAATCGCCCTGCGCATCCAGCGCGCATGCCGCGAGCTCGGAATCAAGACCGTGGCGGTCCACTCCGAGGCCGACGCCGAAGCCAAATACGTCAGGCTCGCCGACGAATCGGTGTGCATCGGCCCGGCATCCTCCACGCTCAGCTACCTCAACATCCCGGCGGTGATCAGCGCCGCGGAAGTCACCGATTCAACGGCCATTCACCCCGGCTACGGCTTCCTGTCGGAAAACGCCGATTTCGCCGAACGGGTGCAGAACAGCGGCTTCATCTTCATCGGGCCGCGCCCCGAAACCATCCGCCTGATGGGCGACAAGGTCTGCGCCAAGGACGCCATGAAGGCTTCCGGCGTGCCCTGCGTGCCCGGCTCCGACGGCGCCCTGCCCGATGATGACGACGAAATCATGCGCATCGCCAAGCAAACCGGCTACCCCGTCATCCTCAAGGCCGCAGGCGGAGGCGGCGGGCGCGGCATGCGCGTGGTGCACACCGAAGCCGCGCTCCTCAACGCAGTCAGCATGACCAGGCAGGAAGCCCAGAGTTTCTTTGGCAACCCGATGATCTACATGGAGAAATTTCTCCAGCATCCGCGCCACATCGAAATCCAGGTGCTGGCAGACGAGCACGGCAACGCCATTTATCTCGGCGAGCGCGACTGCTCCATGCAGCGCCGCCACCAAAAGGTGCTGGAAGAAGCCCCTGCACCGGGCCTGGATCCCAAGCTGCGCGACAAGATCGGCGAACGCTGCGCCGAAGCCTGCCGCAAGATCGGCTACCGCGGCGCCGGCACGTTCGAGTTCCTGTATGAAGACGGCGAATTCTTCTTCATCGAAATGAACACGCGGGTACAGGTCGAGCATCCCGTCACCGAACTGATCACCGGCGTGGATATCGTACAGGAACAGCTTCGCATCGCAGCCGGTGAGAAACTGCGCTACAAGCAGAAGGAAATCCACTTCAGGGGCCACGCCATCGAGTGCCGCGTCAACGCCGAGGATCCCTACACCTTCGTGCCCTCACCCGGCCGCATCACCCAGTACCACGTGCCTGGCGGACCGGGCATCCGGGTGGACTCGCACGTCTATCACAACTACTTCGTGCCGCCCCACTACGACTCCATGATCGGCAAGCTGATAGCCTACGGCGACACGCGCGAACAGGCCATTGCGCGGATGCGCACGGCCCTTTCGGAAATGGTGGTGGATGGCGTCAAGACCAATCTTCCGCTGCACCGCGACCTGATGCACGACGCTGCTTTCCTGCAGGGTGGATTCAGCATCCACTATCTGGAACAGATGCTCGCTGACAGGAAAAAAGCTTAACCACCACAAACGGAGAGCGGGGGTCATCATGGCGTGGCAAGCGCTGAAAATCGCGGCAAACGCCCAAACGGCCGAAATTCTCGGCGATGCGCTGATGGAACTGGGCGCGCTCTCGGTTTCCATCGAAGACGCGCACGCCGGCACACCCGAAGAGCAGGAAATCTTTGGCGAACCGGGCGAGCCGCCAGCGGGCGTGTGGCAGGATGCGCTGGTCAACGCACTGTTCGAGGAAGATGCCGGCCTGGCATCCATCGTGGCCGAGGCCGCTGCCGCAGCGGGGCTCCCGGCCGCGCCTGCATTTGAGGTGGAGGCCGTGGCAGAGCAGGACTGGGTGCGCCAGACCCAGGCGCAATTCGCACCGATCCCGATTTCACAGCGCCTGTGGATCGTGCCGACCTGGCACGAGTCGCCCGATGCATCCGCCATCAACCTGATCTTGGACCCCGGCCTGGCTTTCGGCACCGGCAGCCACCCCACCACCCGCCTGTGCCTGCAGTGGCTGGACCGCAACATTCGCGGCGGCGAAACGGTGCTCGACTATGGCTGCGGCTCCGGCATCCTCGCCATCGCCGCGATGAAGCTTGGCGCCGGACAGGCCGTCGGGGTGGACATCGACCCGCAGGCGATTCAGGCCAGCCAGTTCAATGCCGGGCAGAACCGGGTCAAGGCGGACTTTTATCTGCCCGATGACGCGCCGCAGGTCAGCGCAGACATCGTGGCCGCCAACATCCTCACCAATCCGCTCAAGATGCTCGCTCCCATGCTGGCCAACGCAGCGCGCCCGGGCGGCCGGATCGTGCTCTCGGGCATCCTCTCCCACCAGGCGGACGACGTGCTGGCGGTTTACCGCAACTGGTTCGACATCGAAGTCGCGGACGAATCGGAAGGCTGGGTCTGCCTGGCCGGCACCAGGAAAGCATGAGTAGAATCACCGCCTGCCCCCAGTGCCACACCCGCTTCCGCGTTACGGAAGCGCAGTTGCAGGCGCGTAACGGCAAGGTGCGTTGCGGCCGCTGCGACCATGTTTTCAATGCCCTTGACGCCCTGATCGAGGAACCGCCTCTGCCAGCAACAGAGCCCGCACCCATCGAGCAAGCCGGCATTGCGGAGCAGGTTCAGGAACACCCGCCTGCCCAGGAACTGACCGTCACTTCCGGGCAGGAAGCGCAGCAGGATGAAGCCCCGCCGCCAGCAGCCGGCGAAACCACCGGGCCGCTGTTCGAGCTTGAAATCACCCATCCAGAAACTCCGCCAGACACTGAAGAGCCGCTGTTCGAGCTTGAGGTCACCCCGCCCGAGGGGCCAGCGGATGCAGCGGCATTAGCGCCGGAAAGCATTCCGCTGACGTCCGCCGCTGAAGAAACAACTGCAGCCGAAGCCACCGAGGAACCCGCAGCATCCGGGCCCGAACCCCAGCCAGCGGCGGAAAGCAAAGCGGAAACCCGCGTGGTGCGCATCCAGCCGCCCCCTGTAACCATTCAGCCCAAGGTCTCGCCTGAGCGCCCCAAATACGCTCCGCCGCCCAAACCCCGGCGTGCCTGGCCATGGGCGCTGGCAAACATGCTGCTGCTGACGGGACTGGCGATCCAGGGTATTTATTCATTCCGCGATGCAATCGCCGCGCACTACCCGCCAACCCGGTCCCTGCTGGAACAGGCCTGCATCCCCCTGCAGTGCCGCGTCAGCCTGCCGCGCAACCCGGACCTGATCAGCATCGAGTCGTCCGAACTCCACGCCGACCCCGCCCGCCCCAATATCGTGGTGCTGACCAGCGTGCTGCGCAACCGCGCAGCCCATGTCCAGGCCTATCCCACGCTGGAGCTGACCCTGACCAGCGCCAGGGATGAAATGGTGGCCCGCAAGCTGTTCACCCCCAAGGAATATCTGCGCAACGCGGCGTCCCTCTCCCTGGGCATCGCTCCCAGTGGCGAGGTGGCAGTCAAATTGCTGCTGGATCTGGGCGACCTGAAAGCCGAGGGATACCGGCTCTACCTGTTTTATCCGTCCTAGCAGCAATCATGGAGAACACAATGCTCAAACAGACCCCCCTCAACGCCGCGCACCGCGCCGCCGGCGCCAGGATGGTGGATTTCGGCGGCTGGGACATGCCGCTCCATTACGGCTCCCAGATCGAGGAGCACCACAAGGTGCGCAGCGATGCCGGCATGTTCGACGTCTCGCACATGCAGGTCGTGGATCTGGCGGGAGAAGGTGCGCGCGCTTTCCTGCGCCAGATGATGGCCAACAACGTGGACAAGCTCACCCTGCCAGGCAAGGCGCTGTATTCCTGCATGCTCAACGAGCAGGGCGGGGTGATCGACGACCTGATCATCTACTTCATGCGCGAGGACTGGTTCCGCATCGTGGTCAACGCCGGCACGGCGGAAAAGGACCTGGCGTGGATGGAGGCGCAGCGGCAGAAACTGGCGCCGCAGCTCACCCTCACCCCGCGCCGCGACCTGGCCATGATCGCCGTGCAGGGACCCAATGCGCGCGCCAGATTGTGGGCCGCCATGCCGGGCTCGCAGGAAATCAGCGAACACCTCAAGCCCTTCCAGGCTGCGGAAATGGGCACCATGTTCATCGCCCGCACCGGCTATACCGGCGAGGACGGCTTCGAAGTCATGGTGCCAGCCAAGGCCGCGCCCTTCCTGTGGCAGGCATTGAAGGAACAGGGGGTGGCGCCCATCGGCCTGGGCGCGCGCGACACCCTGCGCCTGGAAGCCGGCATGAACCTCTACGGCCAGGACATGGACGAGACGGTTTCCCCGCTCGAATCCGGCCTGACATGGACGGTCGACCTCGCCAGCCCGCGCGACTTCATCGGCAAGCAGGCGCTCACCTGCCAGCCTGTGGCGCGCCAGCTGGCGGGCCTGCTGCTGCTCGACAAGGGCGTGCTGCGCAGCCACCAGAAAGTGCTCACGGCGCAGGGCGAAGGAGAAATCACCAGCGGCGGCTTCTCCCCCACCCTCAACCAGTCCATCGCGCTGGCCCGCCTGCCTGCGGCCGTTGCGACGGGGGATGCCGTGCAGGTGGAAATCCGCGGCAAGCTGCTCAATGCGCAGGTGGTGCGCTATCCGTTCGTGCGTAACGGGAAGGCTTGTTATAAAAATTCTTAAAAAAGATCCCATCTCCGGAGAATAGTGGTTTCACTGATAGGTGGATTTGCGCTTGTGCGGCAAGATGAGAAAAGTTTGGATTAAGGGAAATGCAATGAAAAGAACAGTGGTAGTAATATCACTCTGGCTTATTGCAGGCTGTGCAACACCAACAACCGGGGTTGTACCTCGCGGAGACGATCTGTTTACGGTAACACGTCAAGGAGAGGGATTTTGGGTAACAACCGAATCGCTAAAAACGTCTGGCCTTCAAGAAGCTAGCGCATTTTGTGAGGCAAAAGGTAAAAAACTAAAGCCGATACATAGCAAAGAGATACCTGCAGGCCCGCTTGGCCGATGGCCTGAGAGTGAAGTGTTGTTCAAGTGCGAGTGATCCATCCAAACAGCAACGCGAAGACCGGGGTCTGGCTTGCATTAACGCTCATCCACACACAAAAGCAGTTGAGTGCGCTACGCGCACCATGATTACTGCCGGGGGCAGCCCGGCGGCTGTTTACCTTTCTTGCTTCGCCAAGAAAGGTAAACCAAAGAAGGCGACCCCCATCCACCGCCCCTGCGGGGTTCCCTGCGCTGCTCGACAAGCCGGGCGGCTGCGCAACTCGCGCTTACGCGCTCAGACAGTGCTCGCCGACTGCCCCCGGCTTGTCTGTGCTGCTCGGCGGTGGACCGAGGGGAGTTGGCCCATTTGACACACTCCCGGGTTGATCTTGGTTCGTGGAGCCATCACCCTTTTCCCCTCTGCACCGCTTCGTTTTGCCAGGTGAATTGGGAGGTGTCGGCGAGCACTGTCTGAGCGCGTAGCGCGAGTTGCGCAGCCGCCCAATTCTCCTGGCAAAACGAAGGAACCCGTAGGGCGGCGCAGCGGGGCGGCATTTCTTTGGTTACTCTTCTTTGGCCGTCCAAAGAAAGTAACCCGCCTGCCGGGCGGCCCCGGCACCCAATCAATCATGCGCAAAGCGCAATCCATCAATCAAGCCGCCATCGGCGTCTGGCCAGACAAATCTCCCACACCTGCCAGCAATCCAGCCACCGAAATGTCTTCATCGAGTTCATCCCAGTGCAGGCCCTTCGAGCTAATTTCCACGCGCAGGCGCTGTTCTGGCGTGGCATGCAGAAGACGCGGAAACCATGCCAGCGGCACGGCAATGATACGTCCGTCAGACAGGTCAACCCACATGCTGGAGTCGTCAAAGCGCACGGATTTAGCGGAAGTGCTCATTCCAGCTCCTTTCGATCAATTCAATATTTTGCTCCACCACCTCAGCCAGCTCCCGCAGGGTGCGCGAATCAAAACCATCGCTGCCTGCCACTCTGACCATGGGCGTCAGCCAAAACTTGGCTTCACAGCCCGCGCCACGAACATGTACATGCAAAGGCTCAAGTGGACTACCCTCATTCGAGTAGAAGAAAAAACGAAAACTTTTGTAGCGAAATATCACTGGCATAGTTTGACTATAGCCTAAGTGGGCAGGCCACACCATAGCCCGGCGACACCACAAAATACTGCCCGCGCCCTTGGTCGTAGCCTTGTCAGGAGAGAAATTTTACCCTCCAACATGACAGCGCAGGGTTAAGCGCAACAAGCGGTTTAATGGCATAATTCCGCACAATAATATTGAACCTCCAAGGACAAAAAAATGACTATCCCGGCTGACCTGAAATACACCAAATCCCATGAATGGGCCCGGCTTGAGGCCGACGGCAGCGTGACTGTCGGTATCACCCACCATGCCCAGGAACTGCTGGGCGACATGGTGTTCGTGGAAAACCCGGTGGTTGGCCGCAAGCTGGCGCAGAACGAGGAATGCGCCGTGGTCGAATCGGTCAAGGCCGCTTCCGACGTCTATGCGCCAATCGCGGGCGAAATCATTGCCGCCAATGGCGAGGTGGAAAGCGCGCCGGAAAGCATCAACCAGGATGCTTACGCAGCATGGCTGTTCAAGATCAAACCCGATAACGCAGCTGACCTCGGCGCGCTGCTCGATGCAGCGGCCTATCAGGCGCTGGTGGACAGCGAAGCACATTAACCCGGCAAGGAGTGAGGAGTGAGCGGTAAGCCGTTCTCTCCCCCTTAACCTCCTCACCCCTCACGCCTACCTCCTCACCGGAAGATTTATGCCCTTCATTCCTCACACCGAAGAAGACATCCAGGCCATGCTGGCGCGCATCGGCGTGCCTTCCATTGACAACCTGTTCGACGAAATTCCCCCTGATCTGCGCAGCGGCCAGCTGACCGGCATCGAACCCGGCATGGGGGAGATGGATATCTCCCGCCTGATGACCGAGCGCGCCGAGGCGGATGGCCGCTTTCTCAATTTTGCCGGCGCCGGTGCCTATGAGCACCACATCCCGGCTGCGGTATGGCAGATCGCCACGCGCGGCGAGTTTTACTCCGCCTACACGCCCTACCAGGCCGAAGCCAGCCAGGGCACGCTGCAATTGCTGTATGAATTCCAGACCATGATGGCCTCCCTGACCGGGATGGACGTGGCCAACGCCAGCCTCTACGACGGTGCCTCCGGCCTGGCGGAAGCGGCGCTGATGGCGGTGCGCGCGCACAAGAGCTCGCGCCGGATCCTGATGCCGAAAACGGTGCATCCGTTCTATCGCCAGGTGGTGAACAGCATCGTCCGGCACCAGAAAATCGAGCTCGTCGAGCTGGATTACGATCCCGCGCAGGGCATCACCGCGCTGCCGGAGGAGAAGGATTTTGCCGCGCTGGTCATCCCGCAGCCCAATTTCTTCGGCTGCCTGGAAGAAGTGGATGCGCTGACCGACTGGGCCCACAGCCAGGGCGGCCTGGTCATCGGCCTGGTCAACCCGCTGGCGCTGGCGCTGCTCAAGCCGCCCGGGCAGTGGGGCAGCAAGGGCGCGGACATCGCGGTCGGCGAAGGCCAGCCGCTGGGCGCGCCGCTTTCCAGCGGCGGCCCCTATTTCGGTTTCATGTGCTGCAAGCAGGCGCTGGTGCGCCAGATGCCCGGCCGCATCATCGGCCGCACCGTGGATCTGGACGGCAAGCCCGGCTTTGTGCTGACCCTGCAGGCGCGCGAGCAGCATATCCGCCGCGCCAAGGCGACCTCGAACATCTGCTCCAACCAGGGATTGATGGCCACCGCCGCCACCATCCACATGACGCTGCTCGGACCGGACGGGCTGGAGCGCGTCGCCGCGGCCTGCCATGCCAGCACCGTGGCGCTGGCGGACAAGCTCTGTGCGATATCCGGAGTCAAACGGGTGTTCACACAAGCCGTTTTCCACGAAATCGTGCTGAAACTGCCGATTCCCGTGGCGGACGTGCTGCGCGCGCTGGAAGTGCAGGGCATCGTCGGCGGTTTCGACCTGACGCCTTATTACCCGGAACTGGGCCAGGCACTGCTGATCTGCGCCACCGAGACCCGGACGCCTGCCGACCTGGAAAAATACGCCGAGCAGCTGGAACGCATCGTGTCCCGGCGCACCTCCGGCCCCACCTGCACCAAGCTTGTGCCCACCGCCACCAGCAAGTGGTAAAGACAAGGAGATCGACATGGCAACCGTAACGCTCGAAGGCGAACCACTCAATGTTGGCGGTCATTTCCCCCAGATTGGCGAAACTGCCCACAGCTTCATGCTGGTGGACAAGAACCTGAAGGATGTTTCGCTCAGCGAATTTGCCGGCAAGCGCAAGGTGCTGTCCATTGTCCCCAGCATCGACACGCCGGTGTGCGCCACCTCCACCCGCGTGTTCAACCAGCGTGCCAGCGAAATGGCCAACACCGTGGTGCTGGTGATCTCCGCCGACCTGCCTTTTGCCCAGAACCGTTTCTGCGGCGCGGAAGGCCTGGACAGGGTGATCATGCTCTCCACCATGCGCGGGCGCGATTTCCACAAGGATTACGGCGTGATGATCACCGATCCGCCGCTGTCCGGGCTGATGGCCCGCGCGGTGGTCATCCTCGACGAAAACGACCGGGTGATCCATGCCGAACTGGTGCCGGAAATCACCCAGGAGCCGGATTACGATGCAGCCATCGCGGCCTTGGGCCGGTAAAAACCTTATGAACCACGGGGATCGTTATCTGCTTTTCCCCGTGTGCCCCGTGGTTAAATGCCTTTTTTATAGAAAACGAACATGCTGATCTTCGAACGTTCCCAGCCCAAACGCCGCAACCCTGTCCAGGCGCCTGCCACCCTGGCTGCCTGCGCCGGCATCCCTGACCATTTACGGCGTAAGCAGCCCCCGCTGCTGCCGGAAGTTTCCGAAATGGACGCGGTGCGCCACTACACCCGCCTGTCGCAAAAGAATTTCTCCATCGACACCCATTTCTACCCGCTCGGCTCCTGCACCATGAAGTACAACCCGCGCGCCTGCAACCAGCTTGCCATGCTGCCGCAACTGCTGGCGCGCCATCCCATGAGCTCTGAAAACACCGGGCAGGGTTTCCTGGCCTCCATGTTTGATCTGCAGGAAATGCTCAAGGAAGTGACCGGCATGGCCGCCGTCTCGCTCACCCCCATGGCCGGGGCGCAGGGGGAATTTGCCGGMGTGGCGATGATCCGCGCCTACCACGACGCGCGCGGCGACACGGCGCGCAGCGAGATCCTGGTGCCGGACGGCGCCCACGGCACCAACCCGGCCACGGCGGTGATGTGCGGCTACACGGTGCGCGAAATCCCCACCGATGCCGACGGCAACGTCGATCTGGCGGCGCTGAAGGCGGCTGCCGGACCGCAGACCGCGGGGCTGATGCTGACCAACCCGTCCACCCTGGGCGTGTTCGAGAAAAGCATCCAGGACATCCAGCGCATCGTGCACGATGCCGGCGGACTGCTGTATTACGACGGCGCCAACCTCAACGCCATCCTCGGCCGGGTCAAGCCGGGCGACATGGGCTTCGACGTGATCCACCTCAACCTGCACAAGACCTTCTCCACCCCGCATGGCGGCGGCGGCCCCGGCGCCGGGCCGGTCGGGGTCGGCCCGCGCCTCGAACCCTTCCTCCCCATCCCTTTCGTGGCCAATGAAAATGGGCGCTACCGCTGGCTGGCGGAACAGGACCGGCCACAGAGCATCGGCCGCCTTTCCGCCTTCATGGGCAACGCCGGAATCCTGCTGCGCGCCTACGTTTACGCGCGCATGCTGGGCGCTCAGGGGATGCACCGGGTGGCCGAGTTTGCCACGCTCAACGCCAATTACCTGATGGTGGAGCTGGCCCGGGCCGGATTCGACATCGCTTTCGCCCGGCGCCGCGCCAGCCACGAATTCATCGTCACGCTGAAAAAGCTCAAGGACGAAACCGGCGTCACCGCCATGGACGTGGCGAAACGCCTGCTGGACAAGGGCTTCCACGCCCCCACCACCTATTTTCCGATGCTGGTGCAGGAATGCCTGCTGATCGAGCCCACCGAAACCGAATCCAGGCAGACGCTGGACGCCTTCATCGCAGCGATGAAGGAAATCCGCGACGAAGCCTACAGCCAGCCCGAGCTGGTCAAGGGCGCGCCCCACTCCATGCCGGTACGCCGCCTGGACGACGTCAAGGCGGCGCGGGAACTGGACCTGGTGTGGCAGCAGCGTAGCTAGGGCAAAATATTAATGATTGCGTTCATGCGCTGGCTGTTCGCGCTGCTGCTGATAGCCAACATCGCATTCTTCGCCGTGATGCAGCTGCCCCAGGGAAGCACGGCCAGCGACTCAATGGCCAATCATGCGCCCTACCATGCTGAAAAAATCCGCCTGCTGCCGGAAGCGGATTTGACGCGAGCGCAGCCGGTTGAAGCACAGCCGCCTGAACAACCAGCAGCCGCCACACAGGTTTGCCTGGAATGGGGCATTTTCTCGAAACAGGAACTGGCCCGCGCGCAGAACGCGCTCAAGACCTTGCAGCTGGGAGAGAATGCCATTGCCGTGCGCAGCGCACCGGAAAAAGCCAGCAAATACTGGGTCTATATTCCACCGCTCAAGTCCAGAACGGAAGCCCAGAAAAAACTGGAGGAACTGAAAGGCCTGGGCATCGAGGACAGCCTGGTGATGCAGGACAACAACAAATGGCGCCACGCCATTTCACTGGGCGTGTTCTCCACCCAGGAAGCCGCCGACAAATACCTCGCCGAACTCCGCGCCAGGGACGTGAAATCAGCCAGGTCCGGCCCCCGCGCCCTGGATGACGGCCAATCCAGCATGCTGATCAAAGCCAGCGGCACGAATCTCGAGGCCGGGCTGGTCAAGCTGAAACAGGATTTTCCGGGAACGGAGCTGAAGGCCGTGCCCTGCCCGCCTTAACCCTCAAGGGTCTTGTGAGCACCATCACAGAACGGCGCCTTTGCACTAATCTTGCAGCCGCACAGCCAGACCTTGGTTTTCTCGCCCAGGGAAAATTTCTGCGGTGAAAATTCGCTGCCCTTGTGAGCGCCATCGCAGAAGGGCTGGGTCTTGGACTTGCCGCACGAACACCACCAGTAGTCGCCGGCTTCGAGTTCCATGACATAAGGCGCGCGCTGGGCGCAGACGGGTTTGGTCATTCTCGATGTCTCCTTGTTGTGAGGAAGACATATTACCCTACCAATTTACTTTGCTAAACCCGTGAACACCCGGCTCTTGGGCAGACCGAGACCGAGGAAGAAATGCTCCGCAACCATGACCGCCGATTCCGGACCGGCGAGATAAACGTCTCCCGCTGGCAAATCCGGGCTGCCTTCGATAATCTCCTCCAGCATGGCGCGCAGATTGGCCTCGCGCTTGCCGCTCACGGCGCGCAGATCAAAACCGGTGACCCGGGAGGAAAAGGTGAAATTATCCAGCGCATCCGCCCAGGCACGTCCCATGTTCGGCATGTAGATGCTGCCGGCATCCGAGCCGATCCAGTAGAGATGGATGGCTTCGGCCGCATCCAGCGACATGGCGTGCTCGATCAGGCTCTTGACCGGCGCAAAGCCGGCATCGAAGGCGATGAAATACAAGGCGCGCGGCGATTTCTCCTGCAGGATGAACTCTCCCTGCGGCCCTTCCACGTCCACCGCCTCGTTGTGCTTGAGCTGGTTGAAGACATAGTCGGAAAACAGGTTGCCAGGCAGGCGGCGCACATGGAAGTGAAGATTGCGGTCATCGCAGGGACAGCTGGCGATCGGCAGGTCGGCCGAGAGCGATTTTCCCAGCCGCAGGGTGGCGTATTGCCCGGCCAGGAAGCGCAGGCGGCTGGTGCGCGGCGTCTGCAGATGCAGCAGGGCCATGTTGTGCGACAGCGGTTCGATGGCCTTGACCCTGGCAGATATTTGCTGGAAAGGGATGTCCTGCACGCTGCCGGCCACCGGCGCCTCGATCTCCACGTCGCTCACCGCGGTGCTGGAACACAGCAGCACATAGCCCTGTTTCTTCTGCGCCTCGGGGATCACGTAATCATGGTGGCGGACTTTCTTGATCTGGCCCGATACCACCCTGGCCTTGCACAAGCCGCAATTGCCCCCGCTGCAGCCATAATTGAGCGGGATGCCAGCGCGCAGCGCCGCTTCCAGGATGGTATCCTGCCCATCGATGAAGAAATCATGGCCGCTGGGCAGGAGGTGCACGTGGGCCGCCATCACCCGGAGGATGCTGTCTCTCACCGCCAGCGGATTGGGATAGCCGGGCTCCATGGCCGCAGCGGCCTCATCCTTGAGCCAGGTCCTGAAACCGGCCAGCGAGCGCTTCAAATCGTCATTGCCTTGACCTTCGATTTCGCCCAGTTTGTTCCTCAGTCGATCCAGCAGGACATTGAACTGCCTGAGCTGGCTCTGGCTATTGGCCAGCTCCGTGCTCAGCTCCGTCACCCGGGCAGCGAGCACTTCCGGTTCCGGCAGGGCGCGCTCGAACACCCGCTTGCCGAACGCCCTTTCCTTGATCAGGCTCACGCGTTCAAACTCGACATTGTTTTCCAGCTGGGCATCCGGGTAGGCCGCCAGAAGATCGTCCACCTTCACGGTGCCGTCAAAGGACGGCATCTCGCCGTTCTGGATCTTTTTCTGCAATGCGCCGCGGGTGACGCCGGCCAGGCGTGCCGCGCGGGATAAGGAAAGAAGATGCTCCATGAAGAGACTCCTTCTGGACGAAAAGCCGTTGCCTTCTATCTTGATACAAATGCCAAGCATTCTCAACATGCTTATGCTAAAGCGCTAAAGAGACCGGCGGCAATTGACTTTTGCCAGCACCAATCTTAACCTCGCCTGCTGATCCACGCCCCATCCAGGCTAACCGCATGACGCACACCCCCAATCGGCCGCCCTCATCCGGCAATCCTCCACAGACTGCCAGGCTGATCGAGGAAGCGGGCCGCTGCGTCGCCTGCGGCCTGTGCGTGCCGCAGTGCCCGACCTATCGCAAGACGCTCAACGAGGCGGACTCGCCGCGCGGACGGATTTTCCTCATGGCCGCGCTGCTGGAACGGCGCCTGCCGCTTTCGCCCGAAGCATTGCAGCACCTGGACCTGTGCCTGACCTGCCGCGCCTGCGAGAATGCCTGCCCCTCGCAGGTGCGCTATGGCTGGCTGGCGGACAACATGCGGGACTGGATGGAACCGCAGCGGCAACGGCCGGCCGGGCAGCAGCGAATGCGGCGCATCCTTTTTGGCCTGCTCCTCCATCCACGCCGGCTGCTGAGCGCAGGCTGGCTGCTGCGGGTCTACCAGAAATCCGGCCTGCAGCAAGTGGCGCGCAGATCAGGCGCGCTCGCCGCATTCGGCCTGGAGCGGGCCGACGCGCAACTGCCCGTGCTGCAAAAAACCCGTCCCCTCCATGGCGTGCATGCCGCGACCGGCACAGCGCGCGGCACTGTGGGCCTGTTTCTCGGCTGCATCGCCCGGGTGAGCGATGCGGCCACCCTCAGCGCAGCCATTTTCGTCCTCAACCGGCTAGGCTACAGCGTCGCTGTGCCGCACGCCCAGACCTGCTGCGGCGCGCTGCACCAGCACAATGGCGATAGCGCCACGGCCCGGGTGCTGGCGCTGGAAAACCGGCRGGCTTTCGGCGTGCCGGRCCTGACGGCCATTCTCCACGCCTCTTCCGGCTGCGGCGTGACCCTGGCTGAGCAGGATCCGCCTTTGCCGGCGCCCCTGCTCGACATCAGCGCCTTTCTCCAGCAGGCCGGAGGCTGGGRCCAGGTTCAAGTGGCGCCTTTGCCGCATTCCATCGCGGTGCATGAGCCCTGCGCCAGCCGCAACGTCCTTCACGATCAGAGCGCCGCTTACCAGCTGCTGCAGCGCATCCCCGGCGCCCGCATCATGCCGCTGGCCGGGAACGGCCAGTGCTGCGGCGCGGCGGGCAGCTATGCGCTGGCCCAGCCGGAAATGGCAGACCTGCTGTTGCGTGATAAAATCGAGGCCATCAAAACCAGCGGCGCCCGCATCATCGCCACTTCCAGCCCCGGCTGCGCCATGCACCTGGCGGCCGGACTCCGTGCGGAGGGCATCGCAATCGAAGTGCTGCACCCGGCGCATCTGGTGGCACGGCAAATGGGATATGAAAATGCTTGATCTGGACAAAGTCATCACCGAATTCGACAAGGGGCTGCGCACCCTGTTCGCCCAGGCGCCTACCCGGCGCCCGCTGCCGGGCAAGGATCTCCCCGATGCGGAGCTGAGCGCGGAAGAGAAAAGCCTTGCCGCAGCGCTCATGCGCATCGACCACAGCGGCGAAATCTGCGCCCAGGCCCTGTACCAGGGGCAGGCGCTCACCGCCCGCAACCAGGGCGCGAAAGCCGCGCTGGAGCAGGCCGCGCGGGAGGAAACCGAGCACCTCAACTGGACCGAAACGCGCATCGCCGAACTGGGCGGGCGCACCAGCCTGCTCAACCCGCTGTGGTACACCGGCTCGCTCGCGCTGGGCGCGCTGGCCGGGACATTGGGAGACAAGTGGAACCTGGGGTTCCTGGCCGAAACCGAGCGCCAGGTGGAAAAGCATCTGGACAGCCACCTTGGCCGCCTGCCGCAGCAGGACGAAAAGAGCCGCGCCATTCTGGAACAGATGAAAAGCGACGAGATCCAGCATGCCGCCACTGCGCTGGAGCACGGCGGCGCGGAGCTGCCGCTGCCGGTGAAGGCCGCCATGAAGCTGACTTCGAAAATCATGACCAAAACTGCTTACTGGGTTTGAAGATGGGAAATTTCGCAGAAAACCTGGCGCAGCTGGAAAGCATCGATGATTTCTCGAAGCTGGA
The DNA here is from genome assembly GCA_003104895.1 of Nitrosomonadales bacterium. GTDB lineage: Bacteria > Pseudomonadota > Gammaproteobacteria > Burkholderiales > Sulfuricellaceae > Sulfurimicrobium. The sequence continues at coordinate 7,301 of PQAG01000210.1, read as the reverse complement.
ACTATTTGACGCGGCAGGCAATCCGGTCGCCGTGATCGAAAACAAGCCCGGCAGCCAGGGCTCCCTCAAAGTCTATCGCCACCTTGCGGAGAAGTGGGGCGCCATCAATCCGGATGCGGCCCAGGAAGGCCTGCAGATTTACGCCGAACATACCGGCGACGCACGGCGGAATCCCGGCAAGCATCCCAACATTGACCGCCTGTTCGAAATCATCGCCAGCGGAGCGAGTTATACGGCGGTTCTTACACCGCTTTAGGGAACCCCTGAAGCTCTCCGCATCAATCATCGAAAAACCGGAAGCTGTTTTTCCCCTGCTGCTTTGCGCGATACATGGCAATATCGGCATTCTTCATCAGGGTCTGGTCATCCGCGCCGTCACCAGGATGCAGGCTGATGCCCATGCTGCAAGTCACGTAAACCTCTTTGCCGCGCAGGATGAAAGTATCGGCCAGCGCGTCCACGATGCGTAGCGCGCTTCCCGTCACGGCGATTTTGTCGCCGGTTTCCAGCAGCACCGTGAACTCGTCGCCGCCCAGGCGGCCCGCCGTATCGCCGTCGCGGATGCATTTTTCCAGCCGTCTGGCGACCTCCTGCAGCAGCAGGTCGCCCACATCGTGGCCCAAGGTATCGTTGACGGTCTTGAAATTGTCCAGGTCGATGAACATCAGCGCGAACCCGCCGCCCTGCCTCGCCGCGCGAGCAATGGCATGCTTCAGCCGGTCATGGAACAGGTTGCGGTTTGGCAAGCCGGTCAGGGCGTCGAAGTTGGCCAGGTACTCGATGCGCCGCTGCGACTCCTTGATGAGCGAAATATCGCTGAACATGCCAACGAAATACCGCGGCGCGCCATTCTCCCCGCGCACCATGCTGATGGTCAGCCAGGCGGGAAACAGCGCGCCGTCCTTGCGCCGGTCCCACACCTCGCCCTGCCACGATCCCGTGGCAAGGACTTCTTGCCACATCCCCTGGTAGAAACCGGCGGGGTGGCGTCCTGATTTAAGGAGGGCGGGCGTATTTCCTGTAGCTTCTTGCGGCGCATAGCCGGTCAGTTCGCTGAACGCCCGGTTGACTGACATGATCGTTCCCGCGGCATCAGTGATCATGATGCCTTCGGCTGCCCCTTCAAACACCGTGGCGGCCAGGCGCAACTGCTCCTCTCCCCGCATCACCTTTGCCATCTGATAGCGCAGGGAGTCCACCATGCCGTTGAAGAGATAGGCGATGGTCGCCATTTCGTCCTGGCTCTCCTGTGCCAGATGGGTGTTCAGGTTTCCGTCTATCACGGCTTTAGCGCCCTGCCGCAAGGMATGCATCTGCCGGATCAGCTCGCTGGTGAAGCTGATGAACAGATAAGCTGCCAGCAACAGGGCCAGAATGCCGAGCGCGATGAATATCCGCTTTTTCTGCACCAGRYSYYCSGMRCGCGCCKTGATSGYCTSYYCGAGCAYRGGMAGCGTGACTTCGCACAGGCGGTAAACAGCGTCGATGGCGCGCGTTCCCTGGCGGAATATATCCTGGCCGCCCGGCTTGATGCTGTCGCTCTGAAGCAGCAGCTCTTCGGCACCGGAGAGAAAATCATCCGTGGCCAGAAGGGCGTCCTTCAATGGCCCGCCCATGCGCTCACGCAGTCCCGGCGTCAGCGCGAATACCGTCTCCAGGTTGGCCAGCAGCTTGGCCTTGATTCTCAGGCTGTCGCCCTGCGCCTTGGTCAGCCGGTAGCGGTCGCGCATGGAGAGCATCTGCTCCCGGGAGGCGTTGGCGGACAGCGCGCGCGTCTGGCCCAGGCTTTCCGTCAAATGCACGAGCCTGACGGTCGCCACGGCAACGAGGTAATGGGTATTCAGGGCAGGGTCAAGCGACAGGCCGGACGCATCGGAGACATGCAGCAGGAAATCCTGCACGCACTCGACAAAGGCGGTGTGCAGCCTGAAGCTGTCCTCGGCGCCGGTGCTAATCGCCCTGGCGCGCAGGTTATCCCAGTTGGCCTTGACCACTTTCCACTCCTCCGAGCTGTTCAGCGCCTTGCCGAATTTCGCATCGAAGCCATCCAGCGTCCGGATTTCCTCGTCAGCCAGCATTTCCAGCTCATCGAGGCGTTGCGGCGCATCCGGGTCGCCTCTCAAGGCCAGCTGGGCGACACCGCGATGTTCCTGTGCGGCGCGCATCAGTTTTTTCAGCGGCTGGATGGATTCAAGCCCCGCCAGCTCCCGCCCGGCAAAGGCGATATCGGCGTTAATTCCGGACAGCAGCAGGTAGCCGGAAAAAACCAAAGGAAGAAGGAAAACCAGCCCGATGAGCGCGAGCTTGCGTGGATAGCTGAGCCGGTTGAGGAGAAGCACGGCGGGGAGCAGCAGGGTTTTCAATATCCGCTCCGGGGCAGGGGAAAGGATGGCTCATTCTGCTCCGCCCCGGCGGGCCCTGCAAGAGACAAGAGCGAGAAAAGCCGGTTCAGAGTGGCGTGATGTCGGGCGCCGCGCTTTGCGCCATTCCAGAACCGACRGTCATTGCTTCGCTACGCTCGCAATGACAATTGTGTTGCGCCTAACGGGCATGGCGAAGCGCCGCCCCGAATCATGAAGCAACGCTTCGCGTTGTTTCACGTTAATCCAAACTACGCGATGCCCTGGCTCATGAGGTAGTCCTCGTAGTTGCCGGTATGGTGCCTGAAGCCGCCCTTGCCATCCAGTTCCAGGATTTGCGTGGCCAGCGAGGAAACGAACTGGCGGTCGTGGCTGACGAAAATCAGCGTGCCCTTGTATTGTTCCAGCGCCATGTTGAGCGCCTCGATGGTCTCCATGTCCATGTGGTTGGTGGGTTCGTCCATCACCAGCACGTTGGGGCGTTCCAGCAGCAGCCTGCCGTAGATCATGCGGCCCTTTTCGCCGCCGGACAGGACGCGCACCGATTTTTTCGAATCGTCGCCGGTGAACAGCAGGCGGCCCAGCGTGGCGCGGATGATCTGGTCGTCGTCGCTTTTGCGCCCGTGCCGCTCCATCCATTCGAACAGGGTCATGTCGTGCTCGAAGTCGGCATGGTGATCCTGGGCGAAGTAGCCGATCTTGGCCTTGTCCGCCCATTTCACGTCGCCCTGGTCCGGCTCGATCTCGCCCACCAGGGTTTTCACCAGGGTGGATTTGCCCGCGCCGTTGGGGCCGATGATGGCGAGGCGCTGGCCGGCTTCGAGCAGCAGGTTGAGTCCGTGGAACAGCACCTTGTCGTAGCCCTTGGCGACGTCCAGCAGTTCCACCGCCTTGCGGTGGAGCTTTTCGCGCTCGTCGGTCTCGAAGCGGATGTAGGGGCTCTGGCGGCTGGAGGGCTTGACCTCGACCATGCCGTCCTTGAGCTTGTCGGCCTGGCGGGCGCGGCTGGTGGCCTGGCGCGCCTTGGAGGCATTGGCGGAGAAGCGCGCCACGAAGGCGTTCAGCTCGGCGATCTGCTCCTTCTTCTTGGCGTTGTCCGCCAGCATGCGCTGGCGCGCCTGGGTCGAGGCGATCATGTATTCGTCGTAGTTGCCGGGGTAGATGCGGATGGTGTTGTAATCCAGATCSGCCATGTGGGTGCACACGCTGTTGAGGAAATGGCGGTCGTGCGAGATGATGATCATGGTGCTGGAGCGCGCGTTGATCACGTCCTCCAGCCAGCGGATGGTGTTGATGTCGAGGTTGTTGGTGGGCTCGTCCAGCAGCAGGATGTCCGGGTCGGAGAACAGCGCCTGCGCCAGCAAAACCCGCAGCTTGAAGCCGGGGGCCACTTCGCGCATCGGGCCGGCGTGCAGTTCAAGCGGGATGCCGACGCCCAGCAGCAGCTCGCCGGCGCGGGATTCGGCGGTGTAGCCGTCGAGCTCGCCGAACTGGGTTTCCAGCTCGGCTGCGCGCATGTAGTCGTCCTCGCTGGCCTCCGGGTTGGCGTAGATGGCGTCCTTTTCCTCCTTCACCGCCCACAGCTCGGCATTGCCCATCATCACCACGTCCAGCACCACGTTATCCTCGTAGGCGAACTGGTCCTGGCGCAGCTTGCCCAGACGCTCGCCCTGGTCGATGGAGACATTGCCGGCGGAGGGCTCCAGGTCGCCGCCGAGAATCTTCATGAAAGTGGAYTTGCCGCAGCCGTTGGCCCCGATCAGGCCGTAGCGGTTGCCCTCGCCGAACTTGACGGARACGTTCTCGAACAGGGGCTTGGCCCCGAACTGCATGGTGATGTTGGCGGTGGAAATCAATTTATAGCCCGTTCGCGAAAAATATGCTTATTATAGCAACTTAACAACAATCTGGCGGGAGGGTTCCGGATGCCGCAGACGCGGCTTCGAATCTTACCCGCCCCGCTGCCATGCCACGAAAAAACGAGCCTCCGCCCGCCCCCCTCGAACAAACGCCCGAGCCCTTCGTAAGGCTCTCGGTCGGGCAGAAACTGACGGCGATTTTTCTCGCTTTTTTTCTCATCACCGCTGCCAGCCTGGTTGCGATGGAAAAGCTCTACAACGGCGTGGCCGATGTTTCCCAGCTGGTCAATGATAGCGGCAGAATGCGCTACCTCAGCCAGCGTCTGGCTTTCTACACCGCCGAATCCGCGTTGCAGAAACGCCCCAGCAGCGAAATCGCGCCCCTGATGCAGCGCTTTGAAGCCACGCTCGCGCAGATCGAACAGGCGAGCGGCAGCCTCCCTCCCCTGCTGCTGCGGGAAAGCGCCACACTTTCTGTCCAGATCAAGCAAGTGCGCGACAGCTGGCTCACCTTCCGCCAGACCCTGGAAAAAACCCTGTCGGGCTCCGCCACCATCCTGGAGGTGGGCGACCTGCCCCGCCTTAGCCGCGAAACCGACGCCATCCTGGAGCGCACCGACCGGGTAGTGAACACGCTCACGGTAGCAGCGCGGCAGGCTCACAGCCACATCGACTGGCTGATTGCCGGCGTGGTGGCGCTCAACCTGGCGTTTCTCGCCACCCTCGTCGCCTATGCGCGCTGGCGCATCGTGACGCCCCTGGTCACGGTCACCGACATGGTGAGGCGCTTCGCCGCGGGGGATCGCAGCGTCAGGCTGTCAAACCACCGCTACGACGAAATCGGCGAACTCATGCGCGGCTTCAACCAGGGCGCGGAGCAGATGGAAAGCTACATCGGCGAAATCTCCCGCCAGGCGGAAATTCTCGCCGCCACGCCGGATTTCGTCGGCACCGCCACTCTGGAGGGCAGAATCCTGTACGCCAACCTGGCGTTGCGTAAAATTCTCGGTTTCGGCGCAGGCGAGGATATCAGCGGCCAGCATATCGCCTCATTCCATCCCGAATGGGCGGTCAGGGTAATCGAACGGGAAGGAATACCCGGCGCGATAAGGGATGGGCACTGGGCAGGCGAAACCGCCCTGCTGGGCCGGGATGGGAACGAAATTCCGGTTTCGCAGGTGATCCTTGCCCACAAGGCAGCGGATGGCACGGTTGACCAGCTTTCCACCATCATGCGCGACATTTCCGAGCGCAAAGCGGCAGAAGCCGAGCTGCGCAAGCTGTCCCTGGCGGTGGAACAGAGCGCCAACACCATCGTCATCACCGGCCGCGACGGCGTGATCGAATACGCCAACCCCTATTTCTACGCCCTGACCGGCTATGCCCCGGAAGAAATCATCGGCCACAACCCCCGTGTGTGGCAGTCGGGCCAGACGCCGCTGGAAACCTACCAGAATATGTGGCAGACCATTCTCGCCGGGGAGGTGTGGCGCGGCGAGGTGTACAACCGCAAGAAAAGCGGGGAGCTATTCTGGGAAGCCTCTACGATTTCCCCTGTCAAGAGCGAAAAGGGGGAAATCACCCATTTCGTCAGCGTCAAGCAGGACATTACCGGCCGCAAGGAAGCGGAGGAAAAACTGCGGCTGTGGCAACGCGCGCTCGAATCGACCGTCAATGCCATCACCATTACCGATGCCACGCGCCCGGACTTCCCCTACGTCTATGTCAACCCCGCCTTCGAGCGCATCACCGGCTACAGCGCCGGGGAGGCGCTGGGAAAAAACGGGCGCTTCCTGCAAAACCAGGATACCGATCAGCCCGAGCTGGAACACATCCGCCGCGCGGTCAAGGAGCAGCGCGACGGCAAGGCGCTGCTGCGCAATTACCGCAAGGATGGCAGCCTGTTCTGGAACGAGCTCTACATTTCGCCGGTGCGCAACGACGTGGGGCAAGTCACCCACTACATCGGCATCCAGAACGATGTGACCGAACGCAAGCAGTACGAGGAACAGCTGGCCTACCAGTCCGCCCACGACACCCTGACCCGGCTGCCCAACCGCAACCTGGCGCAGGACCGCCTGGCCCAAGGCATCATCTTTGCCCGCCGCTCCGGCCACCAGCTTGCCCTGCTGTTCATCGACCTCGACAACTTCAAGGTGATCAACGACAGCCTGGGGCACAATGTGGGTGACCAGCTGCTGCAGATCGTGGCGCAACGCATCAGCGCCTGTATTCGCAGCGGCGACACCGTCGCAAGGATGGGGGGTGACGACTTTGCCGTGATCCTCGCCGATATTTCGCAGGAAGAGGATATTTCGCGCGTTGCGCACAAGATTCTTGCCGCCATTGCCGAACCCGCCACGGTCGAATCCCGCCGTCTGACCGTCACCTGCAGCATCGGCATCAGCCTGTTCCCGCGCGACGGCGAGGATGCGTCCACCCTGCTGAAAAATGCCGACGCCGCCATGTACCGCGCCAAGGACCAGGGCCGCAACAGCGTCCAGTATTACACCGCCGAGATCAACAGCCGCATTTTCCAGCGCCTGATGCTGGAGAACAGCCTGCGCTCGGCGCTGGAGCGCGATGAATTCACCCTCCACTATCAGCCCCAGGTCAGCCTGCTGACCGGCCAGATGATCGGCATGGAGGTGCTGCTGCGCTGGCGCCACCCCGAGATGGGCATGATCTCACCCGCCAATTTCATTCCCCTGGCGGAAGATACCGGCCTGATCATTCCCATCGGCGCCTGGGTATTGCATACCGCCTGCAAGCAGACCAAGGCATGGCACGACGCGGGCCTGCCGCCGGTGCGCGTGGCGGTGAACCTTTCCGCGCGCCAGTTCCGCGAGAACATCCCGCAACTGGTGGCTAAGACTCTGGCGGAAAGCGGGCTGCCGCCCCAGTACCTGGAACTGGAAATCACCGAGAGCGTAGCCATGCAGCATGCCGAAAGCACCGAGCAGACGCTGCTCGCGCTGCGCGGCATGGGGGTGCGCCTGTCGATCGACGATTTCGGCACCGGCTATTCCAGCCTCAGCTATCTCAAGCGCTTCCCCATCAACAAGCTCAAGCTGGACCAGTC